>CAZFQJ010000101.1:0-6044 GCA_964520875.1 uncultured Lachnospiraceae bacterium | reverse complement strand
TTAACTTAGACCCCGCAAACCTTGTAATGGTAACGGGTGACGATCCCGTTAAGGCGGTATATACGCTTAAGGATTACATAGTCCATACGCATGCAAAGGATGGTATAAAGCTTGACGACCGCGATCCCGAGGTCATTTACGGTCTTAAGCCCGGTAATGCGATAGTTACCAGCCCTGCATTTGAGGAGAAGCCTCTGGGAGAAGGTAACGTCGATTTCGATAATTACCTCAAAGCTCTTCACGACATAGGCTATAATGGCTTCTTGACCATTGAACGCGAGGCGGGTCCCGATCCCGCAAGCGACATAAGAAAAGCCGTTGAATTCCTTAAAGAAAATATATCCAAAATGGACTGATCAGCATAAAAAAAGAAGACCTATCGGTCTTCTTTTTTTATCGTTAAATATCCGAAGCTCGGTTTTTGCGTTTTGCGTATTGACTCGGAGTCATTTTGGTAACTTTTTTGAACAAACGCGAAAAATAATGTATAGAGATAAATCCCAGCTCGTCCGATATCTCCGTGAAATTCATCGTGCTCGTATCGATCATGCGTTTAGCTTCTTCTATTCGCAGACACGTCTTGTAATTTATCGGTCCTCCGCCGGTCTTTTCGTGAAAGAGCGATTTCAGCTTTGAAACGCTCATGGAACAGGCAGAGGCTATTTCCATTACGGACAAAGGCTCGGTAAAATGCGCTTTGATGAAGGCTTCGGCTATACGAAATTCCTCGTCTTTTGATACATCGCGCCGGTCATCGGGATATGAAGAGTCGGATATCGACTCATATACGTCCGTAAGGAAAAACTCCAGATGCTTTTTGAGCCGCCAAAGCGTGTGTGTTTCGGTACGTTCCTTCGGGCGCATTCCCGCCGAGGTCTCTTCCTTCGGACGGTCGCAAAAGCTCTCGCAGCCGACGTCGATTATATCGCTGAGCGTTTGCTTTTGCTTTGCGGTCAATGAGATCACGCGGTTGTAAAGAAGGGATAATATCTCGGACACCGCGTTAAATGACAATATGTACGCTCTTGCCGTACCGCTCGGAGAGCTTCCAAAGTCGTGATATGCGTTCGGGGCGTATATTATCATCTGACCGGCGTGCAGTTCATATTCCTTCTCGTCTATAAGAAGAACTACGCTTCCCTCCGTAAGATATATGATCTCCGGAAACGGATGACTTTCTCCCTTCCCTTGCAGAAGAGGTGAAAGCTCGGGCTGCAGTACCGTGTATAATTCCGTGACGGACAGAGCGTCCGTCATCAATGTTCCCTTGTACTTCATTACTCCTCCGAAAAATTCGTCCGATTGTGCAAATTTTATGACCGATATACACAATACAAGAATGTATTTTTGTGCTATGATAAAAGCGCGGAGGGACAAAGGTCCGATCTGCGATTACCGTATTAATTATATCAAAATAGGCGGAAAAGTCAAGATATTTTCGGTAAATAAGAAAATATGCACGGATTTTGTGCAAATCAAGTAGGAGGAAACTTTAAATGGAAAAGCTTAGAATGGGTCTTGTGGGATGCGGCGGTATGATGAGCTCGCACGTAGCTGGCGTTCCCGACGTTGAAGGCGTGGAGATCGTTGCGGTGTGCGATGTTCTTGAAGAGAATGCACGCGAGGTCAGCGAGTCGCTCGGAGGTACGGCGAAGGTATATACCAACTTCCGCGATATGGTGGACGATGTGGACGCGGTAATGGTCGCGCTTCCTCACGATCTTCATTTTGAATGCGGAATGTTCTTCGCTATGCACAATAAACATATCATGATGGAGAAGCCTCTTTGCAATACCGAGGAAGAGTGTCTTTGCCTTATCGAAGAGTGCGAAAAGAGAAAGCTGAAGCTCGTGTGCGCTTATCCCGTTCGTTTTTGGTCCGGTGTAGCGAAGCTCAAAGAGCTGATCGATACCGGAGATTACGGCGAGATCATACAGATGTCTATCTGGACGGAGCAGCTTACAGGCGCCAATATCGGATATGACGACCCAAAGAACCGCCATTGGATGCTTACCGGACGCTTGGGCGGCGGACAACTTTTCAGCCACGGCTGCCACTATGTAGACCTGCTTATGTGGTTCCTCGGAGATCCCGTAACCGGCGCGCATCTCGGTACGAAAAACGGTACTCCGTGGATGATGCGCGAGGGTACGAGCGCGCTTGTTATGAAGTTCGAAAACGGAGCGCTCGGATATCACGGCGCGACTTGGGGAGCACGCGGTACGCGCCTTGCATACGATTTCCAGATCCAGACCGAGAAGGGACTTTTGGAATTCGAAAATCAGTCCGGCGAGATCCGTTTTTATAACGGCAGCGGAGATCACATTCCCGGCGGCGGACAGGAAAACCAGAAGTATTCCGTTATCTGGAGCAGAAATGCGGCGGCGAGCAAGGAGACTCAGCATGAGCTGCGTCATTTCCTTGATTGCGTAAAGAACGACAAGACTCCTATGACGAGCGGAAGAGTCGCTTTGCAGAGCCTTCGCGTAATTTGGGAGCTTTACGACTCCGAAAAGAACGGACGTATGGCGGACCTTCGCGGTATGGGCATATCCTCAATAAATAAGTAAGAATACCGAACGATAAAAGCCGACAGATCTAACTGTCGGCTTTTTCCGTTATTTTTATCAGAGCCTTTGCCACTCCGTCGTTTTCTGCGGTATCCGTTACGATATCGCATTTGGTCTTGACCTCGTCCGGCGCGTTTCCCATTGCAACGCCGACAGAAGCATATTCAAGCATCGGCAGATCGTTTAGCGAATCGCCTATCGCGACCGTCGTCGAGTGGTCTATACCGAGCGTCCTCTCGGCTATCCTTATAGCTTGACCTTTGTCATATCCGTGCGTCATCCATTCGGCATAATGCGGATAGAGATAAACATCGAAGTGCTTTGAAAGAGCTTCTGTCAGACTTTTTGACGGAAGTACTCCGGAGGGCGTACAGAACTTTTGTATCTTTGCACCCTTGTAAACCGTCTTAAAATCGTTTGGTGATGAAACGGGATAGTAATTATCTCCGAACTTTGGCAGCTTTTTACCGTAATAATACATTTTTTCGGAGCCTTCAAAGCATATCGTCGTTTCATTATCGTTTAAGATAACGCTTTTAACTATAAAGGAAAGTATATCTTCCGAAATGTAACGCTCGTATATGCATTTTCCGCCGTATTCTATGTAAGTTCCGCCTCCGCAGCATATCCCGTCAAACAATCCGTCCGTAAGCTCTTTTGAGACCAGAACGCGAGGGCGTGCGGTATTTATAAATACCTTAGAACCGTTTGCGCGAACGGTTGAAATGGCGGCTCTGACGCCCTCTGTTACCTCGCTTCTTCCGGAAAACAAGATAGTGCCGTCTATATCGATAAAAAATGTATGTCCTTGTGTTTTTTGCATTTAAGGGTCTCCGTCGGGTAGGAAATTTCGTGCGTATTATTTGCAGATACCGGAAATGTAATACTTTGAGTCTCTTATCACGGGGTGTACCTCTTGATATACCCAACCGTGACAAAGCACCTGCTGAGCGTAGAAGGCGCTTACGTGATACTTAGGATCTATTGAGACATAAGCGCCGGCGGCGCCGTCCCAACCGAATTCCCAAATTATCGGCGCGTCGCTTGAGGTGTCGGGCTTGTTCACAAGAGTACGAACGCCGAAGCCGTAACTGTAACCTTTACAGTTTTGAGAAGCCGCCTGTATTTCGGCATAGTCGTTTTGATTTGAACGCATGAGCTCTATCGTTTCCGGCTTTAAGAGTCGATAACCGTTGTGTGCGACGCCTTGACAGGCAAGCGCATCGGCAAACAGAGCGTAGTCGTTTACGCAGGAGAAGATACCTGCGCCGCCGCTCTCGTAAGCGTAACGTATACTGTAAGAGCAGGTCGTCGGGATATGTACGTAAGAATCGTTTTCCCAGCGGTATTGATCGGCAAATTTCTTTTTTTGTTCCTCAGTAGGATAAAATCCGGTATTGTTCATTCCGATAGGCTCGAATATCTCTTTTTTGAGATATTCTCCGAACTTCATTTTAGAAGCCACTTCTATTACCGCTCCGAGAACGTCGTGGCAGAGACTGTAATTGTATTTTGTTCCGGGTTCGAACAAAAGAGGCTCGTTTGCTATCGCTTTGACGATCGTCAAAGTATCCGCGTCTCCCTTAAGCTCGGAAAGAGCCTTTTTTATAGAAGGAGAAGAAAGGTCGTATGTAAGTCCACCGCGCATGGAGAAAAGGTCGCGTATCTTCATGACGTTAGCGCAAGGACGTATGTTTCCGTCCTTGTCTTTGTAATTCATATGCGCATATTCGGGAATATACTTAGATACGGGATCGTCTATGCTTATGACGCCTCTTTCGACCAAGCGCATGGCGGCGGTGCAGGTTATGACCTTAGAGGTGGAGTAGAGCCAGTAAAGCTCGTCTCCCTTCATTTCTCTGGTCTTTTCTGCGTCTGCGTGACCGCACATGAAACGGTGTATTACCTTGTGATCCTTCATTATGATCACATCGGATGACGGTATTCCTTTTGAAAGTATAAATTCGTTAAGATTATCGGTATGCATAATGTTACCTCTTCTTTTTCAGCGTTATATAACTATTGTAACACAAAAAAGGTATTTGTCAATACGTAAACTCGCTCTTTTATCCGTTTTTGATCCTTTTTGTGTATAATGTACCGTTTATCGTACATATATGCGAGTATTATGTAGTTGCGATCTGGTAAGGAGGCGAAGAAAAATGAAAAAGAGCAGAAAGGCGATATTTTGTATACTTAAGATACTTAGGGAAAAGAGCGGCAGAGAAGAGCGTCTCGGTCAATGCGATATACTTCGTTACCTTAAAGAGGATCACGGTATCGAGATAGACAGAAATACACTCAGGTCGTCTCTTGAGCTTCTTTCCGAATGCTTGGAAGAGGTACGCTTTGAGGAGAAGCAAAGAAGGACGAAAGACGGTACGGAAACGCTTAAAACAGGGTGGTATGCGGAAAAAGAGATAGAAGAAGCGGATTCTTACGTAATACACGAGAGTCTGCTTATGAACCGACGTATTTCCGAGGAAAAGCGGAACGCGATAAAAAAGCGGCTCTCTAAGTTGTCTTACGAATCGAAACTACATAAGCTGACAGTCGGAGAGTCCTGCAAGGATAGGAGCCATGATACCGAAAAAGAAACGCTGACGCTTTTAAGTAAAGCGATAGAGGAAAAGAAAATGGTACTGTTTTCGGTTACCGTCTACGCTCACGGCGGAAGGTTAAGACTTGAGCGAGACGAAAACGGCAGAGTGAAGGAGTATCTCGTGTGTCCGTTATCGATCGTGTGCTCCGACTGCAGATATATGTTGCTCGGAGGTATGGGAGATACCGGTATACTGCGTTATTTTTCTACGGAGCTTATGTACGGACTTGAGATCACCGATATAAGCTCGGCGTCTCATCCGTCCTATGTTCTCGGTTCAAGAAGACTGTACCCGGAAAATACGGCTGAGGCACGTATACCGCATATAGGCGTAAGAGCCAAAATAAAGGTCTTGGCAGATGAAAGTATAATCCGTTATATATACTCCGCTTTCGGAGAAGGGTGCGCAATAGTAGCCGCTCGCTCGGGAAAGGCGGAGATCGTATTTGAATGTGAGCTTAACGCGGCAAAAGCATTCATAATGCAGTTCGGAGAAAAAATAGAGGTTCTTTCGCCTCCGGGGCTTCGCAGAAGGATATCGGGAGAATTTAAAAATATGGCTGAGCGCTACCGTTATGCCGTAAGCGAGGGAAGCGAGATAAAAAAAGCCTCGCAAAGGAGGCTCTTGCAGAAAAATATTTAGTGGCAAAAAAGCAACGCTCTGTGCCGAGAGCGTTGCTTTTCGAGAACATTATACCGTTGTCTTGCGGCAGCTTTTTCCGAAGTTCCAGATTAACCTGTCCGTGCGGTCCGAGCCTTTTGCTTCTATAACTATTTCATTTCCGTTTTTATACGCGAGCGCGCCTTTGATATCGTTTCGCGTCGTTATCAAGGTGAGGTATATCTCGTTTTCCCCCTGAGCGAACGGTTCG
>CAZFQJ010000100.1:0-6229 GCA_964520875.1 uncultured Lachnospiraceae bacterium | reverse complement strand
GATACTTGTTATGAAGGACGGAAACGTCATAGAAAAAGGAACTCACGACGAGCTCATAGCCCAAAACGGATTTTATGCAAAGCTTTCGGCTGCCGGAAACGCGACTGAAGCGTAAATAACGGGAGGTATATTTTCATGTCAAAATACGATATTGCCGCTTATGTATGGCCGTCATATACGGGAGATGAGCCGAGAAGCAGAATGTTCTGGAGCGAAGGCTACGGAGAATGGCAGACGGTAAAAAGCGCTGCCGCAAAATTTGAGGGACACTCCTGGCCTCGCAAGCCGTTATGGGGATATGTAAACGAAGCCGATCCCAAGGTTATGGAAATGGAGATAGAAGCGGCGTCAAGTCACGGCGTCAACGTCTTTATCTACGATTGGTATTGGTTCGACCGCCGTCCGTTTCTTGAAGCATGTCTTAACGAAGGTTTTCTCGGAGCCAAAAACTCCCGTGATATGAAATTCTACCTTATGTGGGCTAATCACGACGCAAATCATCTCTGGAACAAGGAGCTTTCCGATACCGACGTCGGAAGCACGGTTATCTGGCAAGGCGGTATCGACCGTGCCGGATTTGAGATCATGTGTAAGCGAATAATAGAAAAATACTTCGGAACAGATAACTATTATAAGATCGACGGCAGTCCCGTGTTTATGATATACGAGCTTACGACGCTCGTAGACGGACTCGGCGGAATAAAGGAAACAAAAGACGCGCTTGAATGGTTCAGAAACGAAGTCAAAAAAGCGGGATTTCCAGATCTTCATCTGCAATTTACCGGCAGAGGCGAAGATGTACTTAATCTCAGCGGAGTAGACGGCCGCTCTATGGCATCTATGGGCGACGTTATGAAGGAAGTCGGCGCCGATAGCTTTACGCACTATCAGTTCGTACATTTTACGGACATAGACCGCGACTATAATGACATAATGAAGGACGTGGAAAAGGAATGGAAAAAGATAGACGATGAATATCCCATTCCCTACTTTCCTCACATCTCCTGCGGCTGGGACAACAATCCGAGATTTAAAAAATTCCGTCCCGGTATAGTAAAGAACAATACTCCCGAAAATTTCGAAAAAGCGTTAAGGTCAGCTAAAGCTTATATAGATTCTCATCCGGAAAGAACTCCGCTGATAACGATAAATTCATGGAACGAATGGACGGAAACGAGCTATCTCGAACCCGACGATCTCTACGGTTACGGCTATCTCGAAGCTATAAAAAAGGTCTTTTGCGACATCTGAACACCGAATAAACACGAAAAAATCGACCGCCCTCGGCGGCATGGAGGATCTTTATGAAATATCTGCCTTATGTCAATGTAAAAATGGGTACCGATTCCGTTCCGGAATTTTCAAACGGAAATACGCTTCCTTTGACCGCGTTTCCGTTCGGAGCAAATCACTTTTCCGCCGAAACAAGAGGAAACGTAACGCTTTTCTTTAACCCAGGCGACGCCCGAACGAACGGCATACGTTTAACTCATATCATGAGCCCGTGGCTCGGAGATTATAATTTTATAACGATGAATGCGATATGCGACGACGGGCGCAGGCTTAGGGTAACGGAAAACGGAGCGCCTCAAAGCAGTTATGACCACGATAGCGCAGAGTTAAGTCCGCATTACACCAAGATGCACCTTAATCTCTATAACACAGATATCATGCTTGCTCCTACGTCACACGGAGGCGTTTTCAAGGCAATATGGAAAAATAACAGTAGGGTAAATTACTTTACTCTCGGTTTCGGAAACGGCAAAGCTGAAATATCGGTCGACGCCGAAAAAGGACTCGTTTACGGAAGTGCGAAAAATGCCGTATGTATAAACAGAGATGATATTCCGGGAGATTTCAAGATATATTTCGTATATTCCTTCGACCGCGATATAATATCCGAAAACACTCATATATACAAAGATCGCGCGTTTATCGCATTTGACGGTAATACCTCGGAGCTGAACGTAAGATTTGCCACGTCATTTATAAGTCAAGAGCAGGCAAGATACAATCTTGAAAGCGAGATCGGTAACGATAGCTACGAGACAATCCTTAAAAAATGCGAAGCTTCATGGGAAGATCATCTTTCGAAGATAGAAATAGAGGCACAAAACGCTATCAAAACAACGTTTTACAGTTGTCTTTACCGTTGTTTCCTTTTTCCGAGAGCGTTTCACGAGATTTGTCCGGACGGCGTCATTCGTCATTTCAGTCCGCTGAGCGGCAAGGTATGCGACGGTCCGTTCTATACGGATAACTGCTTCTGGGACACCTATAAGACGCTCTTCCCTCTTTTTTCCGTCATACTCGGAGAACGTTACCGCGAGATGTGCGAGGGATTTGTCAACTTTTATAAAGAGAGCGGCTGGCTTCCGAGATGCGTCTCCCCTCACGCAATAAACTGCATGCCCGGAACTGCGATAGACGCGGTGTTTGCCGACGCGGCGGTAAAAGGCGTGGTTACCTCAAAGGATCTGTTGACGGATATGCTGGAATCTCTTGAAAAGCATGCGTTCAATATTGCTCCCGATCCCGCCATGGGCAGAGACGGCATAAGCGACTTTAACAAGCTCGGATATGTTTCAAACAGTTACATCGAAAGCGTAAACAAAACTCTTGATTACGCTTACGGCAACTATTGCATATCGCGCGTTGCAAGAGCGCTTGACCGCACCGAGCTTGCCGAGAAACTTGAAAAAAGCGCAAAAAATTATCAAAATCTTTTCGATCCTTCGACAGGATTTTTCAGAGCGAGGGACAAAGACGGTGCAATGCGTTCCGATTTCAACGATATAGATTGGGGCGGTGATTACACCGAAGGAAGCGCATGGCAGAATACATTTGCGGTATATCACGATCTTATGGGATATGCCCGACTACTCGGAGGAAGAAAAGAGCTTCTTGACAAGATCGGCAAGGTATTTTCCACTCCTCCGGAATTCCGTCTTTACGGTTATAATTGTGAGATACACGAAATGACGGAAATGGCGGCGGCAAAGGATTTCGGTCAATGCGCGCTCTCAAATCAGCCGTCCTTCCATATTCCGTATCTCTTTTCCTGCATGGGAGACCGCGATTCTTCGGCTTATTGGGTAACAAAAGCAGTACGTGAGCTTTTCAGCTCGGAAACAAACGGATTCCCGGGCGATGAAGATACCGGTTCCATGGGCGCTTGGTATGTATTTTCTTGTCTCGGATTCTATCCCGTTTGTCCCGGCAGCGGAGAGTATGTATACGCCGCTCCGTCGATAGAACGCGCTTTTATTCATCTCGATAACGGAAATGAGCTTACCGTATCCGCCGATGATATCGGAGAGGGCAAGATATATGCCGAAAGCATTTTCGTAAACGGAGAAAAAGCGCAAAAGGTATATATAGATCATGAAACATTGAAAAAAGGCGGAGAGATACGCTTTAAAATGAGCGCTTCTCCGAGCGGTCAGGTATATTCTGACGAGGATCTGCCGTTTTCGATGACAAAATAACAAGCAAAACAGTATTTAAGAAAGGAGAATGATCGTGTTAAAGCTTATATACGGTCCTTTCGGAAGCGGAAAGACGTATACTTCCGACGGAGAGATATTAAAAGAATTAAAGAGCGGAAAAAAGGTCACTCTCCTTGTGCCCGAACAGGAGGTAATGGCGGCGGAACGCAGAATAGCGGACCGTGCGGATTCCGAGGGAGTATATTGTGAGGAGCTTAACGTCGTATCCTTCAGCAGGCTTGCCGATCTTGCCTTTCGTAGATTCGGAGGTATAGAGTACTCGCGTATAAACGACGGCGGCAGACTCGTGATGATATGGCGTATACTCGAAGAGCTGGCTCCCGCGCTTACGGTGTACCGAAATAGCCGCGACCGTTCACTTTCCGAGATAATGCTATCCGTTTGCAATGAGCTTAAGCGTTACTCCGTTACTCCTTCTATGCTCTCCTCTCTTTCGGACAAGCTGCCCGACGCTTCCGCTCTTAAGGGAAAGCTTTCGGATATAGCCCTTATATATGCCGCATATTCCGCCATGTTAAAAGAGGAATACGCTGATCCGACCGATGACCTCGCACGGCTTGCCGAAATAATCAAGACCGAGGACATGCTATCAGATGAGCTTTTGTTCGTTGACTCTTTTAACGGTTTTACAACGGCAGAGCTTGACGTCCTCGAATACGCAATGAAGAAATGCGACGTTACCGTAACTCTATGCATGCCGAAAAAACGCGGCAAGATAGGTTTTATGACCGTAGAAAAGACGGAAAAGCAGTTAACTAAAAGAGCCGAACGACATTCGGTAAAGGTAAGCGTAACGGAGATAGCGGATCCGGAGAACGTTTATATTCCGAATGAGTTTGCTCTCATAGAAAAAAGGCTTTGGGATTTTTCTTATAAATCATCTGAGGAATACGGTTCGGAAAGGGTTGTGCTTGCTTGCTGCAAGGACGATTTTTCGGAAGCGGAATTTATTGCATGCAGGATATGCGAGCTTATACGTCAGGGAGCAAGATATCGCGATATAGCCGTAATAGGACGTGATTCAGGTATGATCGAAGGCGCTTTGGACGTTGTTTTCGAAAAATACGATATTCCTCTTTTCTATTCAAAGCGTTCCGCCATAACATCTACCGCTCTTTACAGAGCCGTCTCGCTTGCGCTCGATATAATCTCGGGCGGCTTTAAGACCGAGGACATAATTCGTTATATAAAGACCGGTGTATGCGGATTTGACGCCTCCGAAACGGATATCATCGAAAGCTATACGGTCATGTGGAATATAAGCGGACGCGCATGGACGGACGAATATGATTGGAGCATGAATCCGAGCGGCTTTAACGACATTATAACCGAAGAAAACAAAGATGTTCTTACGCGTGTAAACGATATAAGACGCCGTATTACCGAACCGATCGTAAAGCTCGGAGAAGCTTTCTCGGGCAAAGCGTCCGTTTTTGACGCTTGCAAGGCGATATATATCTTTATGAAAGAAAGCGGTATGGAACGCTTTTGCGCGCTTTCGTCAAATCCCGAGGACATTACTATATACAATACGTTTACAGAGATTCTCGATACGCTCGTTTCCGTCAGCGCCGATATACCGGTAAATGCGTCCGTCTTCTCTTCTCTGCTCGATCTGGCGTCCAAAAAAACGGATTTCGGCAGGATACCCGAAACCATGGACAAGGTCATCGCGGGAGACGCCTCCATACTGCGTGTAAACGGAGCAAAGCACGTTTTTATAATCTCCTGCGAAAACGGCGTATTTCCTCACGCGGTAAGCGACGACAGTATATTTACCGATCCCGAAAAGGAGACCATGCTTCGTTTCGGACTTGAGCTATCTCCCGATACGGTAAACCGAAATGACGAAGAGATGTTCTTTTTCCTTCGTGCCGCATGTTCTGCCTCGGAGACTTTGTGCGCTACCTACTCTCTTTCGGAAGGCAAGGCGTTTCCTTCAATAGGATTTAAGCGTTTAAACGCGCTTTTCCCTGCAAACCACGTGATCTCATATCCCGATGAAGCCGACTGTCTGTACAAGATACAGACTTTGAAAACGGCGCGCGAAGCGGCTCTTGCATTTAGCGGAACCGTAATAAATGACGTAGTTGAGTCATTAATGCGGGAAAAGGGTATCGCTCGGATAGAAAAAGACAGATATATCTCCGAGCCCGACGCGCATGTTTCAGCCGAGCTTACCGAGAAAATGTTCGGAAAAAGTCTCAATATGACTCAGTACAGATTCGAAGATTACGCGAAATGTCCTTTTTCGTATTACTGTAAATATATACTCAAATTGAATGAGAAAAAACGTTCGTCATTCGGTGCTTCGGATATGGGTACGTACATTCACAGGATACTCGAAAAGTGCGTTTCGATAATCTTTTCCGCCGAAAAAGCTCCGAGCGAGCTTACACGGTCGGAAATCTCCGATATAATAGACTCGGTAACCGAAGAGATACTCGGAGATATGCTCGGGCGAGACTTTGTACGGAGCGGTCGCTTTGACGCGCTGATCTCACGTCTTAAGCGTACCGTAATACTTCTTACCGAGAATCTTATAAACGAATTTTCCGTAAGTCTTTTTAAGCCCCGCTTTTTTGAGCTTAAGATAGGCTCTTCTGGATCCGAGATCCCCGCGCTTACGGCAAAGCTCCCGGGCGGCGGCACGATCGCCGTATACGGAACGGTTGATAGGGTCGATACTTACGAAAAGGACGGAGACGTATACATACGAG
>CAZFQJ010000099.1:0-6297 GCA_964520875.1 uncultured Lachnospiraceae bacterium | reverse complement strand
GTTTTTTTGTACTACAACAAAGTTGAGATATGCGGTGTGAATACATCGAAGCTCGAAAATCTGCCGTCCGAAGAAAAAAGAAGGCTGCTCATACTCGCAAAAGAGGGGGATAGGAATGCCAGAGACCGTTTGATATCCGGAAATCTCAGGCTCGTTCTCAGTATAGTACAGCGTTTTAGCGGAAGGGGAGAGTGCCCGGACGATCTTTTTCAGGTGGGGTGCATAGGACTTATTAAAGCGATAGATAATTTCAATACCGAGCTTGACGTTAAATTTTCTACGTATGCGGTCCCGATGATAATAGGCGAACTGAGGAGGTATCTCCGAGACAATAACAGTATAAGAGTCAGCCGTTCGGTAAGAGATCTTGCGTATAGGGCGCTTTCGGTGCGCGAGAGGCTGACGAAAACGGTCTCGGGCGAGCCTACCGTCGAAGCGATATGTAAGGAACTTGAAAAAGAAGGAGAAAAACACACGGTAAGAGAGGTAACGGAGGCGCTTGATGCGATAGCCGATCCCGTGTCGCTTTACGATCCGGTATATTCCGACGGAACGTCCGATTCCATATACGTCATGGATCAGATAAAGGACGAGAGCGATACGGAGGAAAACAGGATAGAGGAGCTTGTGCTTCATGAGTCTATGAAAAAATTGTCTGAACGCGAAAGAAATATACTTTTACTCCGTTTTTATAAAGGGAAGACCCAAATGGAGATAGCGGAGGAGATAGGTATATCTCAGGCGCAGGTATCTCGCTTGGAAAAGGGCGCGCTCGAACGTATAAAAAAGGATATAGGTTAATCCTTCTTAAAAAATCCTCTTGTAACTCGTATGACTTCGGGAAGCAGTAGTATAAGAGCTGTGATGTTCACGAGCGCCATGAGAGATACGAAAAGATCGGAAAGCTCCCATACGATATCTTCGGATACGACGCAGCCCGTAAACGAGAAAACGGCGAATATTACTTCGTACAGAGTTATCGTTTTCTTGCCCGCGCCGAGATTTGAAAGCGATTCTTCGGCGTAAAAGGACCAGCAGGAGACCGCGGCTAAAGCGAAGAAAAATATAGAGATTCCGAGAAGTATGCGTATCGGTCTGCCGAATACCGATGAAAAAGCGTTCAGCGCGATGGCCGTCGCTTCTCCCGTAAGAGGTACGTCGGACAAAAGTATGGTGTAGGCGGTAAGCGTGCAAAGCAAGAGAGTGTCGCAGGCTACCTCGATGATACCGAAAATCCCCTGGCGCACTGGATCGGCGTCGCTTGCTCTCGCATGCGCCATGGGAGCGCTTCCGCACCCGGCTTCGCTTGACATTATACCGCGCGTTATACCGAGACGTAATGCTGGCGAGCAGAGATAGCCCATTATCCCCGAAGCGCCGGCGATCGGCGTGAATGCCTCGGATATTATCGTCTTAGTTACGTCTCCGATTTTATCCGCGTTCGCTATGATAACGGCAAAGGCACACATGGCGTAGACTATGCACAAAGGCGGTACGGCTCGGACGCCGAATGCGGCGATACGCTCTCCGCCTCCGATCGTGATAAACAGTACCGAAAAAAAGAATATCACTCCGAGCAGCTTGTCGGGAATGAATCCTATCCCGTCGGCTGCCGCTCTTACCTGAGTCATGTTCCCCATGGTGACGGACGTGATTATGCATACTACGGCAAATACCGTAGCGAAAAACGGACTTCCGAGTCCGTTTTTTATGTATTGGAACGCGCCGCCGTGAACGCTTCCGTCGCGGCGAGTCTCCTTGTATCTTAACGCAAGCAGCGTTTCGGAATACTTAAGAAATGACGAAACTATCGCGCATACCCACATCCAAAATACCGCGCCCGCGCCGCCTGCGGCTATCGCCGCCGCCGTTCCGGTTATATTTCCTACCCCGAGAGTGCCCGCCAGCGCAAGACAAAGGGCGGAAAAAGAGCTTTTTGAGCTTTTGTTTTCCGCAAGGCTCTTTTTCAGCGCGGCGAGGTTCAGAAGATATCTGCCGAGCAGTACGAGCATGACCGTACCTGCGAAAAATAACAGTAACGGCAGTCCTGTTCCCGTTACGTTTCTGTTTATCCATTCTATAACGCTCTTCATGGTATCATACTCCTTTTTTGCGTAATTACGTAACATTGTATGCCGAAAAGGAGCAAAAGAATGAAAAAACAAAGCGGAAGACGATAGAAGTCTTCCGCTTTATGTAGTTTTTCGAAATCAGTTTGCGAATATGCTTATCCTGTCAAACAATATTTCCGTTACCAGATCGACTACCCAAGCGATAGCGTTTCCGACGCCCGTTACGAGTACGAGGATACCGACTACCAAGGTTATGATATTACCGGTCTCGACGAAACGAACTATTCTGTAAACTCCTCCGACTACTGCACCGAGGAAGATCTGTATGAGAACCTTCAAGATCTTCGGAAGCGCTTCGTAAGCGGCGGTGAGTCCACCTTTTTTTCTTCTTCTTGCCATAACGTTATCTCCTTTTCCCAAAGCGTTAGGGGTGTCGAAATCCCCTTATGATCATTATAGCATAAGGCTTTTTACTTGTCAATAAAAATATCTGCCGTTTCTAAGATTTTTTTGCGCGCATACGCATGCGTGAGTTAATTGTAAGTTTACATTTTATTCAAAATAATGATGTAGAGGTTATTTTGTTCTTAGTTTATACTTAATTTAAAATGGGGTAGAATGGTACTTTGCGGACAGAGAAAACTTTTTCCGGGTTTTTCGAAGCTTGCATAGCCGTTTTTCTCCTACATAAGACAATAATAAACAAACATAAACGGAGGAAAAGAAATGGAAAACAAGAAACGTAAGTCGGTAAAAGAATTGCGTGACGGACTTACCGCCGACAGTGCGGCAAATACGCTTATCGCTTCTTTGTTCGACGACGCTACCTTCGCACGTCTCGGCGCTTATGTGAAGCGGGCAACTACCGCGGCTGACTCCGGCGATAAGGCAAGCGACTTTGAAGGAGTCGTGACCGGATACGGCGCGATAGACGGCAGACTCGTTTTCGCTTTCGTACAGGATGTTTCCTGCATGAAGGGCGCATTCGGAGAGGCTCAGGCGAAGAAGATCTGTTCGCTCTACGACATGGCTCTTAAAGCCGGTGCGCCGGTTATAGGAGTATTTGATTCGTGCGGCGCGAAGGTCGAGGAGGGCGTATCCGCTATGGCGGCTTACGCGAGCGTAATGAAAAAGGCTGCGGACGCTTCGGGATATATCCCCCAGATAGCGGCAGTTACCGGCGTATGTGCCGGAAGCGCGGCGGCTTTTGCGGCGATGAGCGATTTTGTCGTAGCCGCGGATAACGCCGAAATATATGTTACTTCGCCCTTTATCACCGCAAAAGAGGATAAGAAGGCAGGTACCGTATCGGGTGCTTCCGAAAACGGACTTGTCGATATAGTCTGCCCTGCGGGCGAGATAGCGGCTAAGCTTCGCGAGCTTGTAATGTTCCTGCCTCAGAACGCCGACGATGAGGCGATAGTGGAAAACGATGACGATCTCAACCGTCTTACCTCCGAGCTTGAAGGAGCTCTCGGAAACGGAGATGTGAGAAAGGTCATAAGCGCGATAGCCGACAACGGCAAGGTGCTTGAGATCGGTTCCGCTTATGCTCCCGAAATGATAAGCGCTTTTGTATCCGTAGGCGGATATTCCTGCGGAGTCGTCGCAAACGATCCCAAGGTAAAGAACGGAGCTATCACTCCCAAGGCCGCCGATAAGGCTGCCGGATTTGTAAATCTTTGCACATCGTTCGGTCTTCCCGTCGTGACGCTCGTCGATTCCGTCGGAACCGAAGGAAATGCCGAGAACGAAAACGCGGCTTACGCGTCTTCTATCGCTTCGCTTGCTTACTCTTACGCTCAGGCTCCCGCCGCACTCGTTACCGCGATAGTCGGTAAGGCTTACGGAATAGCCGGAACGGTATTCGGTTCTAAGAGCGTCGGCGCCGACGTCGTATACGCGTCCGAGAACGCCGAGATAAGCGCCATGGCTCCGGAAGCAGCCGTTTCCTTCCTCTACGGTAAGGAGATAGCGGAGTCCGATAAGCCCGAGGACATGCGTAAGGAGAAGCTTGATCTTTGGAAGAGCGAGCATGCTTCCCCGATCGAGGCGGCACGTCTCGGAGAGGTGGACGACATAGTATCCGCTGCGGAGCTTCGTCAGCGGATATGTGCCGCTATCGAAATGATGAACGCGTGACTTGAGTACGATCGGAAGGATGGTTTTAAGTATGCACGGTTTGTATTTTTTAGCCGAACAGCAGATAGCTGCCGACGGTTACGCCGAAAACGATATAATGGGTCGTTTTCTTGAAAAGGGACTTTCGACGGCTATACTCGGAATGGTCACCGTTTTCGCGGTGCTCTCCCTGCTTTGGGGTTGTCTTGAGATATTCAAATACGTTTTCTATACGCTTCCCGAGCGTAAGAAGAACGCACAGAACGCAAGTCCCGAGGCGCAGGTATCCGAGAGCGCGGCGTCGGAGCCGGAGCCGACCGTTTACGAAACGGAAGACGACGGAGAGCTTGTTGCCGCTATAATGGCGGCGGTAAGCGCGTACCGAGCCGAGGAAGGCGCACCCGCTATGGGCTTTAGAGTAGTATCATTTAGAAAAAGATCCGGAAAATAATTATAAAACATTAAGGAGACAGATATCATGAAAAAGTATAATGTTACCGTAAACGGAACCGTTTACGAAGTAGAGGTAGAAGAAGTCGGCGGTGAGTATACCGCACCCGCAGCACCCGCTGCAGAGCCCGTAGCGGCACCCGCTCCTAAGGCGGCTCCCAAAGCGGCTCCCAAGGCTGCGCCCGCACCCAAGGTAGGAGCGGTAGGAGCACTCAAGATCGAAGCTCCCATGGGCGGAACCGTAACCAAGGTCTGCGTAAAGGCAGGCGACGCCGTTAAGAAGGGCGATACCCTTATAGCGTTCGAGGCGATGAAGATGGAGCAGGAGATAAAGGCTCCTCAGGACGGAACCGTTGCGAGCGTCAACATAGCTCAGGGCGCTACGATGAATCAGGGCGACCTTCTCGTTTCCCTTAACTGAAAATAATATATACCCGAAAATCAAATAAGAACATAAAAGTTTGAGACCGCGTAAAACGCGGTGTGAAAGGATCAAAATGGTAGATGCGATAATCACTTTTTTGAAGAGCACGGGTATATATAAGCTTTTTGAATCTCAAGACGCCGTAAAGGTGTTGCAGTACGTCGGAATGTACATAATAATAGGCGTGCTCTTCTATCTTGCGATAGTCAAAAAGTTCGAGCCCCTGCTTCTTGCGTCGATAGCGTTCGGTATGCTTCTTACCAACCTCCCCGGCGCTAACATATTCCACATGGATTTCTTCATATCCTCCGACCCGAACGTAGAGCTTACGCTCGTTGAGTCGGTAAAGAAGGTATTTAATGAGGGCGGTCTTGTAGACTACCTCTATCTCGGAGTAAAGACCGGTCTTTATCCTTCGCTTATATTCCTCGGAGTCGGAGCGATGACGGACTTTACCGCGCTTATAGCTAACCCCAAGAGCCTTCTTATGGGCGCGGCGGCTCAGTTCGGCGTATTCGTAGCTTTCCTCGGAGCGATACTTCTCGGATTCGATCTTCTTGAGGCTTCCGCTATCGGTATAATCGGCGGAGCGGACGGACCTACCGCGATACTCGTTACGAAGATACTTGCTCCTCATCTTTTGGGCGCGATAGCGATAGCGGCATATTCTTATATGGCGCTCATACCGATAATCCAGCCGCCCTTCATGAAGCTCCTTACCACGGAAAAGGAGAGAAAGATAGTCATGACTACTCTTCGTCCCGTTTCCAAGGTAGAAAAGGTGCTTTTCCCCATAGTCGTTACCTTCATAGTATGTCTTATAGTTCCCGACGCTACTCCGCTCGTAGGCTTCCTTATGCTCGGAAACCTCTTTACCGTCTGCGGAGTTACAGACCGTCTTTCCAAGACCGCTCAGAATGAGCTTATAAACATAGTAACGATCATGCTCGGCGTTTCCGTCGGCGCTACCGCGAATGCCGAGAACTTCCTCGCTCTTGATACCATAAAGATAATATTCCTCGGTCTTGCGGCGTTTGTTATCTCTACGTGCGGCGGACTTCTCTTCGGTAAGCTCATGTGCGCCGTTACCAAGGGTAAGATCAATCCTCTTATCGGAAGCGCAGGTGTTTCCGCGGTTCCTATGGCGGCGAGAGTCTCCCAGATCGAAGGACAGAAAGCCAACCCCGGAAACTTCCTTCTCATGCACGCCATGGGTCCGAACGTTGCGGG
>CAZFQJ010000098.1:0-6335 GCA_964520875.1 uncultured Lachnospiraceae bacterium | reverse complement strand
AACAAGATAGACCGTCCCGACGCGCGTCTTGACGAGGTACAGGACGAGGTCCTTGAGCTTCTTATGGAGCTGAACGCTACCGACGAGCAGCTTGACAGTCCCATGGTATTCTGCTCGGGAAGAGCGGGAACGGCGTCTCTTTCGGCAGACGTTCAGGGAACGGATCTTATACCGCGCTTTGATAAGATACTTGAATATATCCCCGCTCCCGAGGGCGAGCCGGACGAGCCGCTCCAGCTTCTCGTATCGTCTATCGACTATAACGAATTCGTCGGAAGGATAGGTATAGGTAAGATAGCGCGCGCACGTATACGTCAAAATCAGGAGGTCGTGATAACCAACTTCCACGATCCCGACCGTCCGCCCGTAAAAACGAGGATAGTTTCCATGTATCAGTTCGAGGCTTTGCGCCGCGAGCCCTGCGAGTACGCCGAAACGGGAGATATAATCTGTTTTTCCGGCGCCGAGGATATAACGATAGGCGATACCATATGCGATACGACAAAGCCCGAGCCGCTTCCGTTCGTTAAGATAAGCGAGCCTGTCATGGAGATGACGTTCTCCGTAAACGACGGACCGTTTGCCGGACGCGAGGGCAAGCTTGTAACGTCGAGACAGATACGCTCCCGTCTTTACAAGGAGACCCTTAAGGACGTTTCTCTTCGCGTGCGCGACGGAGAGACCGCGGACAGTTTCCTTGTGGCGGGAAGAGGAGAGATGCACCTTTCCATACTTCTTGAGACCATGCGCCGCGAGGGATACGAGCTTCTCGTAAGCGCCCCGAGAGTCCTCTACAAAACCGACGAGAACGGCGCAAAGACCGAGCCTGCGGAGCGTGTTACCATAGACGTTCCCGAGGATTATATGGGCTCGGTCATGGAAAAGCTCGGCTCCCGTAAGGGCACGCTCATAGACATGGGCATGCACGGCTCGCGTATGAGGATAGAATACGTCATTCCCGCAAGATGTCTTGTCGGTTACAGAAGCGAATTTCTCACCGATACGAGAGGCGAGGGAATAATAAACAGCGTTTTCGAAGGATATATCCCGTACCAGGGCGAGATAGCGACGAGATTTACCGGCTCTCTCGTTGCGTTCAGCGAAGGCGAGGCTACCTCTTACGCGCTTTACAGAGCGCAGGACAGAGGAGACCTGTTCGTCGGAGTCGGAGCAAAGGTCTATGAGGGAATGGTCATAGGCGAGAACCCCAAGCCCGGAAATATAGAGCTGAACGTTTGCGAGCAGAAGCACCTTACTTCGATACGTTCGTCGGGTGCGGACGAAAAGCTCATTCTTACTCCTCCGAGAGACATGAGCCTTGAAAGAGCGATAGAATTCATTTCGAGCGACGAGCTTGTGGAGGTAACTCCTCTCAATATACGTATACGTAAGCGTATACTTGATACTCAGCTCAGAAAAAAAGCCGAGGCTAAGCTCAGAAAATAAAGGAAGAAACTGCCTTGCCGTATATTGTGAAAAATATTGACAATATTCGACAATTATGATATACTTGTGTAAAGTATAACATAAAAGACCGGAGGTAGAAATGAATAGATTCATACCGAGCGTTAAAAAAAGATCGGTAATATTCGGAGTGGCGGACGTACTGTCCGTTATCATAGCGACGCTTGGCGCCATGATAATCGCGTTCAATTTCTGTACGGACGCGTCTTACACGGAAGAGGTAAGGCTCGCGGTGCTCAGATACGTCCCGATCAACGTAGTCGTTACGCTGGCAGTGTTTACGTTGTTCAAGCTTTATATAAGCGTGTGGAGCTTTGCTTCGATAGCTGAGCTGGCGGAGGTAGTTGCGTCGTGCTTCGGTTCGACCGCGATAATGGTCTGCGTAAATTTGGCGGTGGACGCCGTAAGCAATAAGAACCTTATGGTCGTTCCGAGAGTCGGATATTATATCCTGTACTTCTTCTTCATCAGCGTTCTTACGTTATGCACGAGGTTCGGTTACAGACTTTTAAGGTTGCTTAAGAAGTATCACCTTAAGAGCATGGGACCGAGAGTCATGGTCGTTGGCGCCGGAGACGCGGGAGCGATGCTGATAAGCGAGCTGAATTCAAGCGACAAGCTTAACCGTAAAGCGGTATGCGCTATCGACGATAATGCCTCAAAGGTCGGTAAGTATATAAAAGGCGTTCCGATAGTCGGAACGCGTAAGGATATCCCCGAAATGGCGGAAAAGTATTCGGTTTCCGAGATAATAGTCGCCATGCCCTCGGTCTCCGAGGAGGAGAGGGGAAAGATACTCGGGATATGCGCGCAGACGAAGTGCGCGCTGAAGGTCATTCCCGGAGTGTACCAGCTCGTTACCGGCGAGGTCATAACCGGTAAGATCAGAAACGTAGAGATATCCGACCTTCTCGGAAGAGAACAGATAAAGCCGGATATAGAAAAGATAATAGGATACATAAACGGAAAAACGGTCCTTGTTACGGGCGGCGGAGGATCGATAGGCTCGGAGCTTTGCCGTCAGATAGCGTCGCATGCTCCCAAGCGCCTCATAATCGTCGATATATACGAAAACAACGCTTACGATATCCAGCAGGAGCTTCGCAGAAAGCACCCCGATCTCGATCTTGTCGTCCTGATAGCTTCGGTACGTAATACCAAGCGCATAGAACGCATATTTGAGACCTACCGTCCCGAGATAGTCTATCACGCCGCGGCTCATAAGCATGTTCCTTTAATGGAGGTAAGCCCTGGAGAGGCGGTCAAGAACAACGTGTTCGGAACGCTTAAGACCGTCCGCGCGGCGGATAAATACGGAGTCGAACGGTTCGTGCTCATATCCACGGATAAGGCGGTCAACCCCACTAACGTAATGGGCGCGACGAAGCGTATATGCGAGATGATAGTCCAGACCTACAATAACCGCTCAAAGACGGAATTCGTCGCGGTAAGGTTCGGAAACGTCCTCGGCTCCAACGGCTCGGTCATACCGCTCTTCAAAAAACAGATAGAGAGCGGAGGTCCGGTGCTCGTTACCCACCCGGAGATAATACGTTACTTTATGACTATACCGGAAGCGGTATCGCTCGTCCTTTCCGCCGGCGCTTACGCCAAGGGTGGAGAGATATTCGTGCTCGATATGGGTAAGCCCGTCAAGATCCTCGATCTTGCGACCAACCTCATACGCCTTTCCGGATATACGCCGAATGTCGATATGAAGATAGAGTTTACGGGTCTGCGCCCGGGAGAGAAGCTCTACGAAGAGCTGCTTATGGACGAAGAGGGCTTGCAGGATACGGAGAACAAGCTAATACATATAGGTAAGCCCATACAGATAGACGAAAATGAGTTCCTCGAAAAGCTCGATAAACTGTACAAAACGGTCATAAACGAGCCGAAGAACGTAAGAAAGCTGATTTCCGAGATAGTGCCGACATATAAGGGCGATCCGGACGAGGAAAATATCTAAGTAAAAACAACAAATTTTAAGGGGTATCAGTAATGTTAGAATCACGCAAAAAGGAACTTCAAAAGCTTGCCGCGAACATTCGTCTCGGTATAATAGAAGAGGTGTATAACGCGGCTTCCGGTCATCCCGGCGGTTCTCTTTCGATAGCCGACGTGCTCACGTATCTCTATTTTGAAGAGATGAACGTTGACGTAAATGACCCGAAAGCCGAGGGAAGAGACAGATTCGTCCTTTCGAAGGGTCATACGTCTCCCGCGCTTTACGCAACGCTCGCCGAAAAAGGGTTCTTCCCGAAGGAGGATCTTAAGACCTTCCGTAAGCTCGGCAGTTATCTCCAGGGACACCCCGATATGAAGGGTGTGCCGGGCGTCGATATGTCGTCGGGATCTCTCGGTCTCGGTATATCCGCCGCCTGCGGAATGGCGCTCTCGGCAAAGTATAATAAGAAGGACTATCGCGTATATACCGTTATAGGCGACGGCGAGAGCGAAGAGGGTCAAGTATGGGAGGCGGCTATGTTCGCCGCGCACTATAAGCTCGATAACCTTTGCGCCGTGCTCGATTTCAACGGTCTCCAGATAGACGGTCCGGTAGCCGACGTCATCGGTCCCGCTCCGTTCGATACCAAGTTCGAAGCGTTCGGCTGGAACGTCATAAAGACGGACGCACACGATTTCGATGCCCTCGAAAAGGCGTTCGCGAAGGCAAAGGAATGTAAGGACAAGCCGTCGATCATAATAGCGACGTCGGTAAAGGGTAAGGGCGTTTCCTATATGGAAAACAAGTGCGAATGGCACGGATCCGCTCCCAAGACCGAGCAGTACGAGATAGCGGTGGCGGACCTTAACGCCATACTCGGATCGATAGATAACTAAAAATAAGAGCAGCGGAGAGTATAAAGATGTCAGAGAAGATAGCAACAAGAGACGCATACGGCAAGGCGCTTGCCGAATTCGGTGAAAAATATGATTTCGTGGTGCTTGACGCAGACCTTGCGGCGGCTACCAAGACCTGTAATTTTAAAAAGGTGTTCCCCGATCGCTTTTTCGATTGCGGAATAGCGGAGGGCAACATGATGAGCGTTGCGGCGGGAATAGCCGCGACCGGTCAACTCGTGTTCGCGAGCAGCTTTGCGATGTTCGCGGCGGGAAGAGCTTACGAGCAGGTGAGAAACTCGATAGGCTACCCTCATTTAAACGTTAAGATAGGCGCAACTCACGCCGGAGTAACGGTAGGAGAGGACGGCGCGACCCACCAATGTAACGAGGATCTCGCTCTTATGCGTACCATTCCCGGTATGACGGTCATCTGTCCTGCGGACGGAGTTTCCGCGAGAGCGGCGGTCGAAGCGGCAATACTTCATGAAGGACCTATGTATCTTCGTTTCGGACGCGCGCCCATGCCGATAATCTACGATCCCGATACATATAAATTCGAAATAGGCAAGGGAAGAGTGCTTGCCGACGGAAAGGATATCACTCTGGTCGCTACCGGTATAACTGTCTCCATGGCGCTCGAAGCAAGAGAGATGCTGAAAAACGACGGAATAGACGCCGCCGTTATCGATATAGCTACAATAAAGCCGATAGATACCGAGCTTCTTTGCGAGTATGCACGCAAGACCGGAAGGATAGTCACCTCGGAAGAGCACAGTATAATAGGCGGTCTCGGCGGAGCGGTATGCGAAGCGCTCTCCGAAAATTGCCCCGTTCCCGTAAAACGCGTCGGCGTTCGCGATACGTTCGGCTCGTCCGGTAAGGCGCTTGAGGTCGCGGAGGCTTACGGAATATCCGCAAAGAACATTTACGATACCGCGAAGAGCATGATGTAAAATACGCTTAAGTAAAGCATATACGCGATTTTGACACTTAAATATTTTTTTTGACGGTTGCTTTAAAAGCAACGGAAAGGAGATCACTATGAGATTTATCGGAAATCTTATATGGCTCGTCTTTGGCGGGCTTATGGCGGGACTTATTTACGCCGCGATCGGAACGGTCCTTTATATATCGATCATCGGTATACCGTTCGGTAAACAATGCTTTAAAATCGGAAATATTATGATGACTCCGTTCAGATACGATGTCTATACCGATTTTGAAAAGCACCCGATAGCAAACGTAGTCTGGGCGATACTGTGCGGACTTATGCTCGCGGTCGGTCAGTTCTTCGTAGACTGCCTTTTCTGCCTTACCGTCGTCGGTGTACCGTTCGGTATGCAGAGCTTCAAGATCGCGCGTCTTTCGCTCACTCCGTTCGGCGCAAAGCTCGTAAGAATATAAGGAAAAGAAATTATGGTAGATCTTATAGCGCTTGAAAAAGCGTTCCTTTCGGCTCATGTAAAGGTCGGAGGTACGGTCGCGGACTTTACCATGGGAAACGGTCACGATACCGCGTACCTTTCAAAGGCGGTCGGCGAGAACGGCAAAGTTTACGCGTTCGATATACAGGAAAAGGCTCTTGAGAGCACAAGCAAAACGCTCTCCGAGGAGGGTTGCCCCGATAATTGTACGCTCATATGCGATTCTCATTCTAATCTGCTTCAATATATAAAAGAGCCGATATGCGCCGGGGTTTTCAACCTCGGTTACCTTCCGGGCGGCGGTAATAAGGCGCTTACCACTATGCGTGAGACCACGAGGAAAGCCGTAGAGGGTGCAATATCGATACTTGATAAGGACGGTATCGTGCTTATTGCCGTTTATCCGGGTCATGAAGAGGGAAGGCTCGAAGGCGAGATGCTCGAAGAGATGCTGAGCGAATATGACAGAAGAAAAATATGCGTTTCGAAATTCCGGATAGTGAATTCCCCCACGTCGCCCTTCTTCTTCGCAGTCGAAAGTAAATAAGTTTGAAACAAACTAACTTCCCTCACCGAGCAAACGGTATAAAAACAAAGACT
>CAZFQJ010000097.1:0-6337 GCA_964520875.1 uncultured Lachnospiraceae bacterium | reverse complement strand
CGGAATAGACATAAACGTCGCTCCTCCCGGAAAGATAATAAAGAACCTTTCTCTGCTCTCAGGCGGAGAACAGGCTTTCATAAGTATAGCGATATTCTTTGCCATACTTCAGGTCAATCCTTCGCCGTTCTGCATATTCGACGAGATCGAAGCGGCGCTCGACGAGGTCAACGTGGCAATGTTCGCAAACTACATAAAGAAGTATTCGGACAAGACTCAGTTCATAACGATAACCCACCGCCGCGGAACTATGGAGGTCGCCGATACTCTTTACGGAGTCACAATGGCGGAGCGCGGAATATCTCGCGTACTTACCCTCAACGTAAACGAAGTCGAATCCAAGCTCGGAGTAAAGCTCTGATCATGAACTGAAAACACGAAAATTATTCATATCTGTTTGAGCCGCCTATGGCGGCATGGAGAATTAAAATGGGATTTTTCGATAAATTAAAACAAGGTCTTTCAAAGACCAAAAACGCCATTTTTTCACAAATGGACTCGCTTTTCAAGAGCTTTGTGGCAATAGACGAGGATATGCTCGAAGAGCTTGAAGAGATACTTATAATGTCGGACGTAGGGGCTTCCACGGCAGCGGAGATAATCGAAAAGCTCCGAGACAAAATAGCGACCGACGGTCTTACCGAGGCTTCTCAAGCCAAAAAGGCATTATGCGACATACTGACCGAAACTATCGGCGAAGGCGAGCCCTTAAAGTTAGACACAAAGCCCTCGGTAATATTGGTCATAGGCGTTAACGGAGTCGGAAAGACGACCACGATAGCAAAGATAGCAAATAACCTCATATCCAAAAAGAAAAAGGTCATTCTCGCCGCCGCCGACACCTTCCGCGCAGGCGCGATAGATCAGCTTCAGATATGGGCGGACCGCGTCGGAGCGGATCTTATAAAGCACGACGAAGGATCAGATCCCGCCGCCGTTGTATTTGACGCCATAAGCGCCGCGAAGAGCCGCGGCTCCGATGTACTGATAGTCGATACCGCGGGCAGGCTCCATAACAAAAAGAACTTAATGGACGAGCTTGCGAAGATAAACAGAGTAATAAACCGCGAGCTTCCCGACGCTTCAAGAGAGACTCTTCTCGTGCTCGACGCAACGACCGGTCAAAACGCCGTAGTTCAGGCAAAAGAATTCAAGAACGCCGCGGACATAACCGGGCTTGTCGTTACCAAGCTTGACGGAAGCGCAAAGGGCGGCATAGTATTCTCTATCAAGAAAGAACTCGGACTTCCGATAAAATACATCGGAGTAGGCGAAAAAGCGGACGATATGCAGCCGTTTGACGCAAAAGAATTCGTGAAGGCTCTGTTTGAGTGATCCGAAGGTGACAAAAATGGAGATAGTACTTGCAACACACAACAAAAACAAGGTAAACGAGATGCACGGCATACTTACCGATATATTTGTCGGTTGTAACGTGCTTACGGCTACGGAAGCGGGCGTTACGGACGATATTCCCGAAAACGGAACTACGTTCGAAGAGAACGCGATGATCAAGGCAAAAGCCGTTTGGAAGGAAGGCAGGATAGCAATAGCCGACGATTCCGGGCTTTGTGTAAACGCGCTTAACGGCGCTCCCGGAATATATTCCGCACGCTATGCGGGAGAACCGTCCGACACCGCAAAAAACAATGCAAAGCTTCTTAAAGAGCTTAACGGAAAATCGGATCGTTCCGCATATTTCGTATGCGCCGTCGCATGCATACTTTCGAACGGGGAAAGCTTCACGGTACGCGGAACGGTAAACGGAACGATACTCGAAGCCGATCGCGGAAGCGAAGGATTCGGATACGACCCGCTCTTTTTATATGAGCCGCTCGGAAAAACGTTTGCGGAGCTTACAAAGGACGAAAAGCATGTCGTAAGTCATCGCGGAAACGCTCTCAGAGCGCTTGCCGACGAGCTGAAAAGAAGATCATGACGGAGCTTGCGATATACGGAGGCACATTTGCCCCGGTCCACAACGGGCATCTCAGAGCCGCAAACGCTCTGCTCGAAGAGCTTTCGCCAGACAAGTTACTCATAATCCCCACCTTGATACCTCCGCACAAGCAGCTCGACTTCATCGACTCGCCCGACGCGCGTTTGCATATGCTTGAGCTTGCGTTCGGGTCGCACCCGCTCTACGGCAAAAAGCTTTTTATATCGAATTACGAGCTGCTCTCCCCTCCTCCGAGCTATACCGTGAACACCTTACGTCATTTTGCTTCTCCGGACACGCATATTACGTTTCTGTGCGGAACGGATATGTTCTTGACTCTCGAAAAATGGCGCGAGCCGCGCGAGATATTCCGTCTTTGCACTATCGCGCTCATGCAAAGAGAGGCGGAAGAACCGAGCATATCGGAAAAGATAATAAAACAGACCGAATTTCTTAAAAATGAGTTCGGAGCGGACATAAGGATAATAAGAGCCGAGCCGATAGAGGTCAGCTCCTCGGAGATACGAAACGGAGACGACGCTCTCCGCCGTCGCTATCTGCCGAAGGAGGTATTCGACTATATAAAGGAGAACTCGATGTATGAAAGAAATAAATAACGAGGTATTGGACGCCGTAAGAAATACCGTTTCGGAGCATATAAGCGGAAAACGGCTTATCCATACTCTTTCGGTAGAAGCGGAAGCGGAGGCGCTCGGAAGCCTTTTTGCGCTTTCTGAAAACGAGATATACAAGCTGCGTCTCGCCGCGCTTCTCCACGATATAACCAAGGAAAAGAAGCTTGACGAGCAGCTCGCGCTTTGCCGTCGGTTCGGTATAGAATACACGGACGAAGACGTAAAAAGTCCGAAGGTATTCCATGCGATAACGGGAGCGTATCTTGCAAAAGAGCTTTTTCCGGAGCTTACGGACGACGTTATATTCAGCGGAATAAGATATCATACGACGGGTAGAGAAAACATGTCTCTTTTCGAAAAGATAATATATCTTGCCGACTATATAGAACCTCAGCGCACGTTCTACGACTGCGTAAAGCTGCGCGAGATGTTTTATTCTTCAAAAGTATTCGACACATCTCACCTTGACAAGATAATGCTGATCTCTTTCAACATGACTCTGTCGTGTCTGATAGATGAAAACGCACCCATACATTCCGCTACCGTGCGCTCCAGAAACTTTCTTATCGACTCTATACGTGACAGGTAAGATATATGATTAAAATAACATCAAAACAGATATCATCGCGCATAGGACTTGTGCGCACGATATACTCCGTGCTTGAGGATAAGCTGGCGGAAAACATAAAGATCATACAGGTCGAAAAGCAGACGTCGCTCTGCAACTATTTCGTCATCTGTGAAGGTCGTTCCTCCACTCACGTATGCGCTCTTGCAGACGAGCTTGAGGACGCGTTGTCAAAAGCCGGACTTCATCCGTTATCACGCGACGGAAAAAGTGAAGGAAAATGGATCGTTCGCGACTATGCTTCGGTCATAGTTCATATTTTCGACCGAGAGACGAGAGAATTCTACTCTCTGGAAAATCTCTGGAGAGACGGAAAGATCATCTCACCCGACAAATTATGAATATAATAGCAAAAAAGCACTTCGTTTTGAAGTGCTTTTTTGCATTGATCTCAAATTTACTTAAGTAACGATATGGCGTCTCCGATAGTTTTTTCAAGAGCCTCTTTACCGTATTTATCGACCTCTGTCTTATTCTTATCGCCGTGTGTAAGACAACCGGCGCCGCCAATACAACCGCCGATGCAAGCCATGCCCTCTATGAAATTACCGTCAAGCATGCCCTTACTGAGCTTAAGAAGCGCCACGCGGCAAGCTTCTATACCGTCACAGATAACGGGCTTTATCTCGAAATCGATATTCTGTTCCTTAAGAGCCTGTGTAGCCGCGTCGGTAAGTCCGCCGCTGCGCGCAAATATACGTCCGTAATACGAAGCGTTATCAAGCACGCCTTCCTCAAGAGTCGCAAGATCGATATCGCGGCTGTCGAAAATCGCCTGAAGCTCCTCAAATGTAAGCACGGTGTCCACATATGGCTTTACCTTTTCAAGCTGGACCTCGGCTTTCTTTGCGGTGCAAGGACCTATAAATATGACCTTTGCGCTCGGTTCTTTTTCCTTGATGTACTTTGCAAGCATAGCCATAGGAGAAAGGTTATGTGAAACATATTTTTCAAGACTCGGGAAGTTTGCTTTTACGTACTGAACGAACGCCGGGCAGCAAGAGTTGGTAAGTATCCCCTTTTCCGCAAGCTCTCTTGCCTCGGACATAGCTACCATATCCGCTCCGAGAGCCGCCTCCACAACATCGTGGAAACCGAGCATTTTAAGACCCGTTACGACCTGACCGAGCTTTGCGTATGAAAACTGACTTGATATAGACGGAGCGACAAGCGCATAGACCTTATAATCGTCCTTCGGGGTACGTCCGACCTTTTTGAGTATATCGATCGCGTTCACCATGAACGACTTATCCATTATAGCTCCGAACGGGCATTGATAAACACATGCACCGCATTGTATGCATTTACTGTTATCTATCGTTGCCGCCTTTTCCTCGTTCATGGATATCGCCTTGACCTTACAAGCGTTCTGACACGGACGCTTACGGCTCACTATCGCCGTATACGGACAGACCTTCGCGCACGCTCCGCATTCCTTACACTTGGATTTATCGATATGCGCCACATGATCGCGGTCAAAGGATATCGCTCCGAATTTACATACGTCTTCACAACGGTGTGCGAGACAACCGCGGCAAGCGTTCGTTACCTCGTATCCTCCCACCGGACATTCATCGCAGGCGATCTCGATGACCTCTATTATATTGGGGTTATTTTTATTACCGCCCATAGCGAGCTTTACGCGCTCGCCAAGTATAGCTCTTTCTTTATAAACGCAACAACGCATGGTAGGTTCGTTTCCGGGAACGAGCTGACCGGGGATATCCATAATATTTTCAAGCAAGGTATCGTTCCATGCAAGCCTTGCGACCTCGCGCAGTACCTTATATTTAAGATGTTGTACCTTCGTATCGAATTTGCGCATTTCATTCCTCCTTAGAAATAACTGACTTTTATTCGCTTACCCATTTTTTTAAGACAAACGGAAAGCTCCTCGACCAAATTCATCTTTATATTGAAATTGATCGGAAGATCCGGGTTCTGGTGCGCGGGGTTTACCGCCCTGCCCACATAGAAATTGATATCCGTTGCCTCCTCGAACAAAAGTCGGCTGATAAGCGACGCGCCGTCTTTTTTGAAGTTCCATTGCTCGTAAAGCTCGTTTTCTCCGAGATAGTCCTTTGCGTACTGTATCACCTTATTCATGGTGATAACTCCCTCGGTAACGAGATCGACGCCTTCTATGGAAGCTATCGGCGGAACATCGCTGCGTTCGAAGTTCAGGCTCGCTTTTACCGGCTTACCGAGATATTTCGCGGCAATAGAAGAAGTCGTACCGCCGCAGATTATGTGTTTTCCCTCTTTTGAAAAAAACAAAGACATCATTCGATTCGCGTCGTCGCGATTTGACGGCGGACCGAACAGAATATTCATAGGCTCGCGTTTGCGTATTCTGACGACGCATGCGGTCGTATCGTCTCCGGGCATACCGCCGTAGAGCTTATCACATTCATCGACCAGCATAGTCGAAAGATTTTTTGCGGTATAGCCGCCCGCAACGAGCACCTGCATATAATCCGCGATATCTTCTCTTTTCCAGCCGAAGTTATATTTTGCTCCCATACCCGCATGCGGACAACCGTCGCTCATGGCTATGAACACATCGTCCTCCTGAAGTCTTATGGTAGATCTGAAGATCTTCTTTCCGCCGATGTTCATTTCGGTCTTTGGATAATCATACTGCTCGTAATTTCTGATGATTATAACGTGCGGGTTATCGTACTGAATAAGCTCGGCTATTTCGTTATTCAGCAAATGGATTATAGTAAACGTCGAATAGGCGACTCCGCGCACCGAGCACACCGGAAGCGTTGCGGCAATAGTCGAAACACATTCCTCTATCGGAAGCCCTGCCGCCATCATCGTGGAGATGATCTTTGAAGTCAACGTGGAAAGTATACTTGCCTTGACTCCCGATCCGAGACCGTCGGCGAGGACTATAACCGTTGAATCCTCGTTTTCCTCAACTACGTCCACGTGGTCTCCGCAGAGCTCTTCGCCCGCATGATTTATGCTCTTATAGCCTATATCCGCACACAGATCATTCATCGCCGATAGACTCCTTTAATTTCGTGAGAGCGATCTTGGTCTCGGCAGCAGTCTCTCCGAGAAGCGACGCGATCTCCTGTACTATCCTCATCTGCTTTTCGACGACAGTATCGGCTACCTCAACTG
>CAZFQJ010000096.1:0-6385 GCA_964520875.1 uncultured Lachnospiraceae bacterium | reverse complement strand
CGGTACACGTTATTCCCCGTCCTCATGCGGACGTTGAGAAGATACTTCCTTCTCTTGACTGAAAACATAACTAAAAAATAAAAACGGAGGTAAGATGAAATGGCACTCGAAGCACTCGGAATGGTAGAAACGAGAGGACTTGTAGCGGCAATAGAAGCGGCTGACGCAATGGTAAAGGCAGCTAACGTAACTCTCATAGGAACCGAAAAGATCGGATCGGGACTCGTATCCGTAATGGTAAGAGGCGACGTCGGAGCGGTAAAGGCGGCGACGGAAGCCGGAAGTGCGGCTGCGTCCGCTCTCGGCGAGATCGTAGCGGTACACGTTATTCCCCGTCCTCATGCGGACGTTGAGAAGATACTTCCTTCTCTCGACTGATAAAGTGGATATGCGTGTGTTTTCTCCGTATTTTCGTTCTTAAAGAACGAAAATACGGAGAGGCGCGGCGTATCGCCGATAAGCTCGCTTTCTTTTGAAAATTTGCTTTTTGTGCGATGAATATAACAATTTAAGACTTGTGTTAAGTTATTAAGGACAATTTTGTGTTCGTCGCACAGAAAATAAAGAAACATAATCGGATCTTTGGGGGGCATATCATGTTGATCGGAAAAGTAGTGGGAAGCGTTGTTTCCACCAGAAAAAACGAAAAGCTCGTGGGAAGCAAGTTCATGGTCATAGAGACGCTTGCAGGCACGGGAGAGACGAAGAGGATAGTTGCGGTAGACAATATCGGAGCCGGTATAGGAGAAAACGTACTCGTGGCGACCGGAAGCGCCGCAAGGATAGGCTGCGACCGTGAAAAAGCGCCGATAGATGCGGCGATAGTGGGAATAATCGATAGCGGAAACGGATTTGAGGAGCTTCTCTGATCCTTTACCGCGGCGATACAACGGAGAAACTTACATAAATGAAACTTGACGAACTGAAGGCTCTGCTGAAAACGAGCGGAGTGGTGGGAGCAGGCGGAGCGGGTTTTCCGACTTACGCCAAGCTTTCGGATAAGGCGGATACCGTCATACTGAATTGTGCCGAATGTGAGCCTCTTCTCAGGCTTCACAGGCAAGTCATGGAGATATACACCGACGAGATACTTTGCGCTCTTGACGAAATACTCGAAGCGACCGGAGCAAAAAACGGTATCATAGCGGTAAAGTCACATTATACGGAAGCCGTTAAAGCGATAGAAGTGGAGATAAAAGATCACCCGAAGCTTTCCGTATGCAAGCTTGACGGCGTTTATCCGTCCGGAGACGAGATACTCCTTATAAAAGAAGTTACGGGAAGAACAGTACAACCGGGAGAGCTTCCGATATCGGTCGGAGTCACGGTAAGCAACGTAGAGACGGTATATAACGTCAGCCGTGCGCTAAAGGGATACCCCGTTACGGATAAGTTCGTTACTGTGACGGGAGAGGTGGCAAGACCGGTTACCCTTCTCGTACCGATAGGAACGAGAATTTCGGAGCTTGTGGAAGCGGCAGGCGGAGCGACCGTTGAGGAAGCGGAGTATATATCGGGAGGTCCTATGATGGGCAGGATCGTCAGTCCGCGTGACCCGATAACCAAGACTACCAACGCGATAATAGTTCTTCCTTCCGAGCACCCTGTGGTGCTGAATAAAAAGAGAAATCCGAGAGTGGTGCTCCGCAGAGCAATGTCGGTATGTTGTCAATGCAGAGCATGCACGGAGCTTTGCTCCAGACATCTTGCCGGATACCCCGTAGAGCCGCATGCCGTGATGAGAGTGCTCTCAAACGGCGGAAAGGGCGATGCTTCGACTCTGCCGGGCGCGATGTTCTGTTCCGGGTGCGGACTTTGCGAAACGTATTCCTGTCCGCAGGGACTTTCGCCGAGAGCGATGATAGATCAGATAAAAGCGGCGGCGAGAGCCTCCGGAATAAGACCTCCGAAGGGTATCAAGGCGGAGCCGATATCCGAAGACGCGAGATACAAGAGAGTATCGGTCGAGAGACTTACGTCTCGGCTCGGACTCGGCAGATACGATATCTCCGCTCCCATGGGCGGCAGATACGAGACCGATACGGTCAAAGTGCTCCTTTCACAACACATAGGAGCGCCTGCGGTACCGAGCGTAAGCGAGGGTGCAAGCGTTAAGAAGGGCGACGTTATAGCCGTTAGCGCAAAAGACGCGCTCGGAGCCGATATACATTCTCCGATCAACGGAACGATAGCTTCCGTGACCGGAAGATACATAACCGTTACAAAGGCTCGTTAAAAAGATCTTTATATACCGCGAAAAGCGGAAAGGACATATATTACGATGAAAAAAGCGATCGGAATGATAGAATTCAAGACCGTTGCATCCGGTATAACTGCAACGGATTTAATGCTTAAGACGGCGGAGGTCGATGTGGTTTCCGCAGGTCCCGTGTGTCCCGGAAAGTACCTTGCTACGATAACCGGGGAAATAAGCGCGGTGAAGGCGGCGGTCGAGGCCGCGGAGAACTATGCTCCGCAGATGCTTATAGACAAATTCGTGCTCGGAAATCCTCACGAGACGGTTGTTCCCGCAATAAGCGGAGCGCTTGAGGTGAAGAGTAAGGGCGCACTCGGAATAATCGAAACATTTACCGCGGCTTCCGCGGTGGTAGCGGCAGATACCGCCGCAAAGACCGCAATAGTCGAGCTTATCGAAGTACGTCTTGCAAAGGGAATGTGCGGAAAATCCTATGTTCTTCTGACCGGAAGCGTTTCCGCGGTAAACGCCGCGATAGAACGCGCAAAGCAGGGCGTGGAGGACGGAATACTTCTTGATACTTCGGTAATAGCCGGACCTGACGCAAGACTTTGGGACAGTATACTGTAAAAAAAGCCGAACGGAGGTAGATCAAGTGCTTGCAATAGAACGCAGACGCGAGATACTCGCAAGGTTGGAAAACGACGGAAAGGTCATAGTTGCGGAGCTTTCGAAGGATTTTAACGTTACAGAGGAGACTATACGGCGCGACCTTGAAAAGTTGGACAAGGAAGGACTTGTCTCCAAGACATACGGCGGCGCGGTGTCAAAGCATAGTTCGGCGCTTGACCTTCCGTATAAGGTCAGAATAGGTGTGAACGTCGCGGAAAAGCAGAAGATATCGGAGACCGTTGCGAATATGATCGGAGACGGAGACCGTATAATGCTTGACGCAAGCTCTACCGCGATATATATAGTAAAAAAACTGAAATCGAAAAGAAATCTTACCGTGATAACGAATTCCGTCGAGATACTTTTGGAGCTTGCGGATAAATCTGATTTTACCGTTCTTTCGACTGGAGGAATGTTGAAGGAGGGAGCGCTTTCGCTTACCGGATCGTCTGCCGAGAAAATGATACGTTCGTATCACGTCGATATGGCGGTGTGCTCGTGTAAAGGAATAGATACGGAGCTGGGTATCACGGATTCAAACGAAAAGGACTGTCTGATAAAGCAGGCGATGTTCGATTCCGCGGAAAGAAGGATACTTGCCGTGGACAATGCTAAGTTCGACAGAAAATCGTTCGTTAAGCTCAGCGAGCTTAACGCCGTCGATACGATAGTAACGGACAGATGTCCGTCGGATAAGTGGCTTGAGCATTGCCGAAACGAAAAGATAAATATCGTGTATTAACCAAAATGATCATACGGAAGGATAGATATAATGAAGATACTTGTACTTAACGCTGGAAGCTCCTCGCTCAAATATCAGCTTTTCGATATGGATACCAAGGAGGTTCTTGCAAAAGGACTTTGCGAAAGGATAGGCGCGGGCGGAACGGTCACGCATAAAAGACCCGGGGCGGAGCCTTATTTCGAAGAGGTCGAGCTTTGCGATCACGGAGCGGCGCTTGAGATAGTTCTCGGACTTCTCGTTTCGAAGGAACATGGCGTGATAGCGTCCGTAGGCGAGATAGACGCGGTCGGAAATAGGGTCGCGCACGGCGGAGAGCAATGCAGAGAGTCGACTCTTATAACCGAAAGCACGATAAGATATCTTGAAACGATAATCCCGATAAATCCGCTTCACGGTCCTCCCGCGATAGCGGGTATAAAGGCTTGTAAGGCTCTTATGCCGAACGTGCCTCAGGTAGCGGTCTTCGATACATCGTTCTATTCGGATATAGAGGATTTTCGTTACGTTTACCCGATACCTTACGAATATTACGAAAAAGACAGGGTACGCCGTTACGGATTCCACGGAACGTCTCACAGATACGTGAGCGCCGAGCTTGCAAAGATCCTCGGCAGACCGATAGAGGAGTTAAAGATCATCACCTGCCACCTCGGAAACGGCTCTTCCATTACGGCTATACAGAACGGAAAAGCGATAGATACCTCCATGGGATTCACTCCTCAGGAGGGAATAGCTATGGGAACCCGTTCCGGAAGCATAGATCCTACGGTCGTTACTTATCTTATGAGGACTAAGGGATACACTCCCGACGAAATGGACGATATACTTAATAAGAAGAGCGGACTTCTCGGAATATCCGGTATGTCTAACGATTGCCGCAATCTTACCGCGGCGGCGGGCGAAGGCGATAAGCGCGCGGAGCTTGCTCTGAAGATAATGACTAACGGAATAAAGCGCTATATCGGAGCTTATGCGGCGGAGATGAACGGTCTTGACGCGCTTGTGTTTACCGCGGGAATAGGCGAGAACCAGTACAATATAAGAAGAGCCGTGTGTGAGGATATGAGCTTCCTCGGAATAAAGATAGACGAGGAAAAAAATGTGAACTTCAAAAGGGGAGTTCCGTTCGACATAAGCGCGCAAGACTCCAAAGTAAAGATATGGATAATTCCGACAGATGAAGAATATATGATAGCTCTTGATACTCAGAGACTTGCGTTTTGAAGGTATCAAAGGTAAAAATAACGTTGAAGGGATAAAATAAAATGGCAGCTAATATCACCGAAGCGGAAATAAGAAAAATAGTTGAAAATATCATAAAGGGAAGCGCGGCGGATAACGCGGACGACTTTTCCTCCACGCAGTATCACGGAAGAAAGCTCATAGGTATCTACGAGGATATGAACGAGGCTATCGACGCGGCGGAAAAAGGCTATAAGTCTGTAAGAGCCATGACCGTAGAGCAGAGAGAGAAGATAATAACCGAGATACGCCGTTTGACTGCCGAAGAGGCTCAGATAATGGCGGAGCTCGGTGTTAAAGAAACGGGAATGGGAAGAGTCGAGCATAAGAGGCTTAAGCATATCCTCGTTTCCGAAAAGACGCCGGGAACGGAGGATATAGTTCCCACGGTCAGAACGGGCGATAACGGTCTGACTCTTATCGAAATGGCTCCGTTCGGAGTAGTGGGCGCGATCACGCCGAGCACGAATCCTTCGGAGACGGTCATATGTAATTCCATGGGTATGATAGCCGCCGGTAACGGAGTGGTATTCAATCCTCATCCCAATGCCATAGCCACGTCAAATTATGCCGTAGACCTTGTAAACCGTGCTTCGGCGCTCGCGGGCGGTCCGGAAGTTCTCGTTTGCTCCATGGTAAAGCCCACTATGGAGAGTGCGGCGATAATGCAGTCTCACCCGAAGATAAGACTTCTCGTCTGTACGGGCGGTCCGGGAGTAGTAAAGGCGGTACTTTCGTCTGGTAAAAAGGCGATAGGCGCAGGCGCGGGAAATCCTCCTGTCATAGTCGACGATACGGCGGACATAAAGAAAGCCGGTAAGGATATAATAGACGGTTGTTCGTTTGATAACAATCTTCCGTGTATAGCCGAGAAGGAAGTGTTCGCATTTGATAGCATAGCCGACGAGCTTATTGCGGAAATGCAAAAGAACGGCGCATATCTTATCACCGCCGAGCAGGCGGAAAAGCTCATTCCGATAGTGCTTACCGAGAAAACGACCAAAAGCGGAAAGACGGTAAAAACGGTTAGCCGCGATTGCGTCGGACGCGACGCGGACGTGCTCCTTGCAAAGATAGGAGTCAATGTCGGAAAGAATATACGTTGCATAATCTGCGAGACGGGATTTGAACACGATTTCGTTCAACATGAGCTTATGATGCCCATACTTCCGATAGTGCGAGTAAGTAATATAGAAGAAGCGATAGATCTTGCGGTCAAGGCAGAGCACGGTAACAGACATACCGCGCATATGCATTCAAAGAACATAGACAGGCTCTCCGCATTTGCGAAAGCGGTCGAGACTACGATATTCGTAAAGAACGCTCCTTCGTATGCCGGTATAGGCTTCGGAGGAGAAGGTCATACGACGTTTACGATAGCCGGTCCTACGGGAGAAGGTATAACGTCGGCGAGAAGCTTTACCAGACAACGCCGTTGCGTAATGGCGGATAGCTTCAGAATAATATGATAGGTGTAAAAGTTTGAAACAAATATCTAACACGTATGCTATGCCGGGTCTAAAAAAGAG
>CAZFQJ010000095.1:0-6394 GCA_964520875.1 uncultured Lachnospiraceae bacterium | reverse complement strand
CCGGTGGAGTTGGGAACTATGTTCTGTGCGCCTGCGCGTGCACGGCGAAGGTCGCCCTTTCTGTGAGGACCGTCAAGTATCATCTGGTCGCCCGTATATGCGTGTACGGTGGTCATGATACCGGACTGAATGGGAGCGTAATCGTTGAGAGCCTTAGCCATGGGAGCGAGGCAGTTCGTGGTGCAGGAAGCCGCGGAGATGATCTGATCGTCTGCGGTAAGGGTGTTCTGGTTTACGCTATAAACTATGGTCTTAAGATCGTTTCCGGCAGGAGCGGATATAACGACCTTCTTGGCGCCCGCATTGATGTGAGCCATGGACTTCTCCTTGGAGCAGTAGAAACCGGTACACTCAAGAACAACGTCTACCTTGAGCTTCTTCCAGGGGCAGTTAACCGCGTCCTTTTCGGCATAGATCTTTATGGTCTTTCCGTCAACGGTGATAGTTCCCGCCTCGTCGTCGGCAACTACGTCGTGCTCATATCTTCCCTGAGCGGTATCATACTTCAGAAGGTGGGCAAGCATGGAGGGCTTGGTAAGGTCGTTGATAGCGACTACGGTGTAACCCTTAGCTCCGAACATCTGTCTGAATGCGAGACGACCTATACGGCCGAATCCGTTAATTGCAACTTTTACATTTGCCATTTGAGTATTCCTCCGATGTTTAATAAATTTTTTCCAAGTCTTATTTTACACAATTCCGGACAGGAATACAAGAGATTTTCGCAAAAGTTTCATTTTTTGTTACATTTAATGCAAAATGCTTGATTATTCGCATTTTTTATGATATAATATATGCACAATTACAACTTCGTATTCTACAATAAAGGAAGGGGCAATGAAACGTGCCAAACAGCGAGTACTTATTCGACTCCGCAATGAAAAATCTGATATACGGACTTGTAAGGATAGATCCGCTGATGAGGATAGCGGATAAAAATTCCGCCGCAAGGAAGTACACCTTTTTGCCGAGAATAGGCTCGACAGTGCAAAATATTTGCGGAAAATACATTCAAAAGCTATACGAGGTAAGAGACGGAATACGAAAAGCTGCCGTTATATCGTTTTCTTACGGAGAAAAAACGGTATACGCCGCGGTATTTAAGGAAGATAACGAATGTTTGCTCATGGTATTTCATCCTCTTTTGTTCTTTGTCGGCGGAAGCGTGAACGAAGCGGTCCTCGAAAAGGCGGTCTCGTCATGCGCGGGCAAGCTCGCGGCAATACTGAAATATTCCGATCTTCCGAAAAAGCCCGGGCGCAACATTCGCAGACAAGATCATCTGATACGCACGCATTTCGCCAAGATCACGGAACGAAGCGACGCGATCGCGGAAAAAATGCGCGACGCCATATCCTATTTCGACGTAATAGACAGCTCCGCGTTTACTGTCATGAACGCGGAGCGTCACAAGGACGCTTTCATAGATACCTCGAAGCTCTTTTACGCCTTCGTGGAAATAATCTCGTTTTCAAATCATATCCTTAACGGTAACAGGCTGGTCATCACCGCCGATTTCGAAGACGATTTTCTGGCGGTTACGGTATCGGGCAACATCGAACATCGCATTACTCCCTCTCAAAGACTTTATTTTGAGATATTCGCGACCGTAATGCATTGCATGGGGATAGGCGCAAAGATACTGAGATCCCGCGAAAAGCATTTCGAAGCGGCTATCTCGATTCCATATGAACCGCCTCGCACGCAACTTTACGGCATATATCTTACCGCCTCAGAGCTTCCGGCTCGTTTCGGCAGACGCGTCATACGCGGCGCAGAAAATTAATATCTGCTTCACCTGAGGTTAATATTTATATGATATAATTCGGACAAAACGTAAGGCTTTTATAATGTGCCGAATATCATCTCGGGGATCCGCGCTATCCGAAAGCGGATAGCGCGGATCTTTTACGAAGGAGCTTTTATAAGAATGAATTTCGATTACATAATATGCGGTTCCGGTCTTGCCGGCAGTACCGCCGCGCGGATACTTGCCGAAAAAGGCAAAAAAGTGCTCGTTCTCGAAAAGCTTCCGCATACCGGCGGAAGCGTATACGACTTAAACGACGAAGCCGGGATCCTGATACACAAATACGGACCTCACATATTTCACACGAACGACAAGCGCGTTTTTGATTTTCTTTCGCGTTTCACCGAATGGAACGATTATCAACACAGAGTCATAGCTAAGCTTGACGGCACAGAGGTTCCCGTTCCTTTCAATACCGAAGCGCTCAGACGCGTCTACGGAGCGGATAAGGCATCCCGTCTTACTTCTCTTTTAAAGGATACATACGGAACGGACACGGTATCCGTTATGACTTTAAGACAGAGCGAGAACGCGGAATTAAAGGAACTCGGAGAATACGTTTACAACAACATATTCCTCTATTATACCATGAAGCAATGGAACAAAGCGCCGTCCGAGGTAGATCCGGCAACTACGGCGAGAGTCCCCGTCCGTCTTTCCGACGACGACCGTTATTTTACCGACAAATATCAGGGCATGCCGAAAAACGGTTACACCGCGCTCATACACGGTATGCTCTCGCACGAGAACATAACCGTTGAAACGAGTTGCGACGCGCTGACAAGGCTCCGTCTTTGCGACGGCAAGATATTCTTCGACGGCAAGGAGACGGAAGCGAACGTTGTATATACGGGCGAAACGGACCGCTTGTTCGGCTTCGTCTACGGAAGACTTCCGTACAGAACATTGGATTTCGTTTTTGAGACTCATGATACCGACTCGTATCAGAACGCAGCCACGGTAAATTACACCGTAAGCGAGGACTTCACAAGGATAACGGAGTTTAAAAAGCTCACTTGGCAGAAGAAAGACGGCGTTACCACTATAATGAAGGAATATCCGCGTCAGTACGAGGGAAAGGACGGAGAGATACCGTACTACCCGATAAAGAGCGACGAAAGCTCGGCGCTTTACGAAAAATACCGTAAGCTCTCCGAGGAATATCCGCGTCTGACGCTCCTCGGCCGTCTTGCCGAATACAGATATTACAACATGGACGCGGTGGTAGCGCGCGTGATGGAAACACTTTCCGATATATGAGCGCGCTTCAGAAAGGATCTTTTATGGAAAAGCTTATAACCTTTGCAATCCCCTGCTACAATTCGGAAGCGTACATGGAAAAATGCGTGGATTCACTTCTCGGCGCGGGAGACGACATAGAGATACTCATAATAAATGACGGCTCAAAGGACCGCACCGGCGAGATCGCGGACAGATATGAAAAAGAGCACCCCGACGTAGTACGCGCCGTACACCAAGAAAACGGCGGACACGGCGAAGGCGTAAATCAAGGCATACGACTCGGCCGAGGACGCTTCTACAAGGTCGTTGATTCCGACGACAGGCTCGACCCGATCGCACTTGACACATTGCTTACAAGGATCAGAGAGCATGTAAGAGACGGCGTAGAGGTAGACATGTACGTCACAAACTACGTTTACGATCATGCCGAGGACGGCTCTCAAAGACCCATGCGCTACAACAAAATCTTCCCGCACGAAAAGGTGTGCTCATGGGAGGACACAAAGAGCTTCGGCGTTTCCCAGTACCTTATGATGCATTCGGTAATATACCGCATGGAGTTGCTTCGCGATGTAGGCATAGAGCTTCCGAAGCACACGTTCTACGTTGACAATCTTTACATGTATAAGCCTTTTCCGGCGGTAAAGAAGATATATTACATGGACCTCAACCTTTACTATTACTTCATAGGCAGAGACGACCAGTCCGTAAACGAAAAGAACGTCATAAAACGTATAGATCAGCAGATCCGTGTGACCACCCTTATGACAGAGTGCTACGACTTAGAAGAGATAAAGAAGCAGAACAAGCAGTTATATAAGTACATGTTCCATGAGCTTGCGATGATGTACACGATATCGACCGTATTCCTCTACGCCTCGGAATTACCCGAAAACATCGAAAAGAACAAGGAGCTCTGGAAATACTTAAAGGAAAAAGATCCGAAAACATACCGCAAGATGCGGATAATGACGATAAACGCGTTTACGCATTTCCCGGGAAAGCCCGGCAGAGATTTCACCGTGGGAATGTATCATCTTGTAAACAAAATAATGAAGATCAATTAACGACACAAAAGCTCTCCCGTCCGAACGGATAACGTTCTGACGGGAGAGCTTTATTTTATATCTTTGATCATTTTTCGGTCTCGGAGTTTTCTTCGACCGGCTTTATATCGGGATAAACGAAATTATGCTCTACCATATTAGCCTCGGTGTAATAGACAGTTCCCTCGCCGTGGACCTCGGAGAGCGCCGGAATATTATAAACTATGAACTGCGAAACGTAGAGAGTGTTTGCGTTTTCGTTTTCGTAAAATCCGCGCTCGCTCTGATATATATTTGTCATGAGCGATTTGTACTCCGGATTATGCGCCGCGAGCATACCGACCGAATAATGGAGCTGAGATGTCTCGAAGCGATTGGCGTAGTTATATATCTTGAACTGCGTCAGTCCGAAGCGCTCCATTACAAGAGAAGCGTAAGTATTGAGGAGCATGGCGGCTCCGAAGATACGTTCAAGATCGGACGTTTTCGACGAAGCGTAGCGGTATGTGATGAATATATGCTCCGTACCGTTCTCCTCGGACATCTCCGAGACCTCGGACGATATCCACATTCCAGCCTGCTCTCTCAGTATCATCGAAACGGTATCCGTAAGAGCGCCCGAAACGTATTTTTCCGCACCGGGATTCGTGATCACGCGCACGGTAATAAAATCAAGCCACACATGAGTATTTTCCGGAGCGGAAAATTCCGCCGTCGCACGGTCTATGTACTCTGCAACGTCGGCGTAGTCGCCTACGCTGAATTGCTTTTGGACCGGCTTCGGCACCGCCTCACGGAAGAAATACGTACCGTTATCCTTGTTGAGCGAAAACTGTTTTCCGTTAGCCTTAAATGCGGTCCTCTCAAACGCTTCCTCAACTGTCGCAACATTCGCTATGTACGTATTTTTGTCGTCCATTGGTTTAGATGAGACATAATATGTTGTTTTCCACGCTCCGGCGTTTTCCGTACCGTAATCCGCCTTTATCATTTCTCTGCCGGCAAAGTCCTCCGCTTTTTCGGTATCCGCGCCGAAAAGCTTGTCCCAAAGCTGCATGGCGGCGATCGTTTTTGCCTCCTGCTCGGCTATCGCCGTTATGTCGCTCGATACGTCAATTATCCATTTTCCGTCGCTCTCCGTGATAACGTAACTTACCTCGTTTGCCTTAAATGTGGGAAAAAGATCGCTCTTTTCATCGGCGGTCCTTACGTGAACGCACAAGAGATTTGCGGGCTCGGTCTTTCCGCCCTCGGTCTTAGGAAGTATATGTACAAGCTCCCACCCGAAGGACGAGGTGAGCTGACCGTATGCTCCCTTCTGTATCTTGCGTCCGGAAAAATCAACTGCTCCGACACTGTTTCCGAACTGCTCCTCCCATATCTTCATTGCGCTTTTACGGTTTATTTCCATACGTAACTCTCCGTTCCGTTATATGTAGGTAAAAGCGTTACGCACGCTTTTACCGAAATTTTGCTTCAAAAGCATTATACACGGTAATATTATATCATAACTATCATTCCGTGTCAATCATTTTAGGGCGTTTTTTTGTAAAATAAGCCTTCGATATTCGATCAAGCGTGCTCGTTTACCGTCAAAAATCCCTTCATTACGTCGATCGTATCCGAATTCAGCTTCAAAAGCTTTTCAGCCGTTTCGACCGCTTTCTTATCCGCCGCCGAATATTCCGATATTTTTTCGCTTATATCCTTCACTCCCATGGAAGCGCCCTTCAGTATCATGTCCGCTATATGAGGGACCGAGCGATCCTTCATCGTGCTCATTCTTAGCGACATCTCCGTCATGATCTTCTCCGGAACGCTCAGCCCCGAAGCCTCTTCAAATCCGTTATCCCTCAGAACCTTTTCCGATTCCGAATATATCTCGGCATACTTTCCGAGTATCGCGTCTATCTGCGCGCGAAATTTCTCGGCAGATGTCATCGACGAGAGCGGAGCGAGCGTTTTTCTTCCCATTTCGGAGTTTTTACAGATAAATTCAAGCAATGCCTGCGTATGATCCATTTCTAAAATACCGTCCATTTTTTTGATCTTGTCCTTACGGACGATTATAATATTCCGTTTTTCGGCGTAAAATATCGGACCTATCGCATTTTTCTTTATATAATATAAAAATTCTTTTACTTTGTTCATTCTTTGTTCATCATAATGTGCTACAATTAGAAATAGTTTACTATCAGTGTAATAATGCAAAGGAAAGAGCATAAAAATGAAATACGATTTTTCTGAAATTGAACCTAAATGGCAAAAAAAGTGGGACGATGAGAAGGTCTTTTAC
>CAZFQJ010000094.1:0-6434 GCA_964520875.1 uncultured Lachnospiraceae bacterium | reverse complement strand
CGCATGGGATAGGGGAGACGTCGATACGCTCAATTCCTATTTCGGATATACCGTTCAGACCAATCGCGGTAAGCCTACGAATAGTGAATTTATAGCTATGATAGCGGATAATCTGCGTCTTGCGAACAGACTTTCTTAAAGATACGAAAAAAAGAGCTTCGTTACGAAGCTCTTTTTTGCATTAGGAGTCCTGTTTTTTTGAGTAGATACAACCGCAGTAGTTTTGCCTGTAAAGACCGTACTGCTCGGAAAGCTCGCAGGAACGGCGGTAGCCGTTCTTCTTTTTGAAATCCGAAAAAAGGTACGGTATGCCGTATTTATCCGCAAGCTCCGCGCCGATAGAGTTAAGGACCTCGGCGTTTTTATGCGGACTTATCGAGAGCGTTGTGGTAAAGTAATCGAAACCGTTGTCTTTTGCGTATGACGCGGAATATTCGAGCCTGAGCCGATAGCATTTGAAGCAACGGCTTCCGCCCTCCGGAACGCTTTCCAGCCCTTTGGCTATCTCATCGAAATCGTCGGGAGAATACGGGGCTGTGACCGCTTTTACGCCGGACGCCTCCGGAAGTTCGGAGATTAGGCGCAAAAGTTCATTTGCGCGTGTGAAATATTCGCTTTCAGGCGAGATGTTTGGATTATAATACAGTACCGTTATGTCAAAATACGACGAAAGGTATTCGAGTACGTAGCTTGAGCACGGAGCGCAACAGGCATGGAGCAGAAGCGAAGGACGTTTTCCCCTTTTGTTAAGATCCTCTAAAGTCGATTCAAGGATCTTTTGATAGTTCTTCTTTTCCATATCTTTATCTTCCGTTTTCGTTCAAAAACGCCTCTACTGCGGCGATATACGGCTCGCTATTGGTCTTGACTATATTATGTCCGCCGTCAACTACCGCGAGCTTTGAATTCGAAAACGAGCGGCATATAAGATCGGTGTGCTCCTTTTTTATCACGTCATGACTTCCGACGAGAACGAGCGCAGGTGCGCTTACGCAAGAAAGGTCGCTCGGAGTCAGGTTCGGCTCGTTTACCATAAGAGAGAGCAGGTCCAGCTCGTTTTTGAGGTAAGCGTCGTTCGGCGAGCGGCGAAGCGCTCTTTTTGTTTTTTTGTAAGCGTTTGTTATATCCTTCAGATCCTTGTCTTTAAGTCCCTTCGGAAACATGTTTGCTCCGTTAAGCACGAGCGCGTCCACCATTTCCGGGTGCTCGGAGGCGAATATCATGGCGATGTTTCCGCCGTCGCTATATCCTACGAGCACGGCTTTCTTTATATTCATCTCGTTCATAAATTCGTACAGATCCTCAGAAAAACGTTTCAGCGTGAACGGTCCTTTACCCTTCGGAGTCCGTCCGTGTCCGCGCGTGTCGAGAGCTATCACTCTTCTGTATTTTGAAAAATGATCGGAAACATAGAAGAAGCTTGAGGAATTTCCGCCGTTTCCGTGCAAAAGTATGATCGGAGACCGCTCGTCGGAGGGTCCGTTATCCGTGTAAAATTGTTTAATGTCCATAAATCGTTAATACTGCCTTTCCTATCATGAGTATATTATATCATCAAAAACGATCTAAGTCAATGCAATATTGTGCAAAATGCAGAAAATAAAAAGTTAACTGCTTAACTCTTGACATCGGCGGAAAATCGGAGTATAATGGTCAACGTGTTGAAAGTTAAAGCGTTAACTAAATTGCAAAAGCAGGGAGGGGAAGAATTGGAAGAATTAAAATGCAGAGAAGCGATGGCGAGAATGCTTTTGGTGACGAGACTTCATAAGAGCGTTCTGGAAAAGCGCATAAGCGAGCTGGGAATACACAGGACTCAGCACATGCTTCTGAATTATCTCATGCGTTCTGACGGAGCGTCGTCGCAAAAGGAGATAGCGCAAAATTTTAACGTTACGCCGGCGGCGATAGCGATGTCGCTGAAAAAAATGGAGCGTAACGGGCTAATAGAGCGACGTAGCTCCGACGCCGATAACCGCGTCAATATCATAACGGTCAGTGCGAAGGGAATGGCGTTGCTCGAAGAGACGAGAATGGCGTTCACTCGGATAGACGAAGCGATGTTCGACGGCATGACGGAAGAGGAATACGTTGAAATGAGAAGAATCTTTGACCGTATGACGGAGAACCTGCTCAAGATAGGAGCGGAGGACGATTCGAAATTTACATTATGCAAGAAGGAGAATAAAGATGAAAAGGTGGACTAAATACATTAAGCCTTACCTTCGCTATTTCATACTCGGTCCGCTCTGTATGATAGTTGAGGTAATAGGCGAGGTACTCATGCCGATATACCTTGCCGAGGTGATAAACGGCGCGATAGCCGGAACGCTGACCACGGGCGAAAGCTTCGGAGTCATGGGCAAGATGATAGCTACGGCGCTCATGATGATGGTCGGAGGCGTCGGCGGAGCGTATTTCGGCGCGAAGGCGTCGGTAAACTTCGCGACCGACGTAAGAGCGGATCTTTACCGCAAGGTGCAACAATTCAGCTTTGCCAATATAGACAAATTTTCTACCGGCTCGCTCGTTACGCGTTTGACTAACGACGTTACCCAGCTTCAGAATTTCGTTAATATGATGCTCAGAATGATGCTCCGTTCTCCCGGAATGCTCATAGGCGGAGTGATAATGGCGATACGTCTGAGCCCGTCGCTTTCAATAGTCATGGCGGTCACCATACCGTTACTGCTTATAGCGATAGTGTTCATTATAATGCGCGGTATGCCCAGATTTGCAAAGATGCAGAAGAATATAGATAATCTTAACTCTACCGTTCAGGAGAACATAACGAATGTTAGAGTCGTAAAGTCCTTCGTTCGCGAGGACTTTGAGACCGAAAAGTTCGAAAACGCCAATAAGGATCTTAAGTCGGCGGGTATGTCTGCTATGAATAATATGATCTTCATGCAGCCCGTTCAGACGTTCTTTATGTACGTTACCACCATACTCGTCATTTGGTTCGGAAGCAAGCTTGTTATAGATAATTTCGGAATAGCGGGTGCGTTCAGCGTCGGAGAGCTTTCTTCGTTTATTACTTACGTTACGCAGATACTTTCCTCTCTGATGATGGTCACGGTCATGCTCATGATGTCGTCCAGAGCTCTTACCTCGGCAAGGAGAATTTCAGAGGTGCTCGGCGAGGAGATAGATATTAAGGATTCCGAAAACGCCGATTTTTCCGCTCATATCGAAAACGGCAAGATAGAATTTAAGAACGTTACTTACCGCTATTACAAGAACAGTCCAGAGCCTGTGCTCGATAACATAGATCTGACGATAGAAGCCGGTCAGACAGTCGGAATAATAGGTTCTACCGGTTGCGGAAAGACCACGCTTGTATCGCTCATACCGCGTCTTTACGATACGGACGAGGGAGAGATACTTATAGACGGAAGGAACGTTAAGGAATACTCGCTCTATAACCTCAGAGAGGGCGTCGGAATGGTGCTTCAGAAGAACGTACTGTTCTCCGGAACGATAGAGGAGAACCTTCGCTGGGGCGACGAGCACGCTGATAGCGAACAGTTGCAGGCGGCGGCGGAGAGCGCTCAGGCGGATAAGTTCGTAAAGAACTTCACGAACGGCTATCAGACAGAGCTCGGACAGGGCGGAGTCAACGTCTCCGGCGGACAGAAGCAGAGGCTCTGTATAGCGCGTGCCCTGCTCAAAAAGCCGAAGATCATAATACTTGACGACTCTACATCGGCGGTCGATACTGCGACCGAGGCTCAGATACGTAAATCCTTCCGCGAGGATCTTTCATCTTCTACCAAGATAATCATAGCGCAGAGGATATCGTCCGTTAAGGACGCGGACATGATAATCGTCATGGACGACGGAAAGATAACCGGAATAGGCACGCATGACGAGCTTTTGGAAAACAACACGGAATATAAAGAGATATACGTTTCGCAGATATCCGGAAAGGAGGATAAGTGATATGGCAAGAAGTTTAGACGAGCTCAAAAAGCAATATAACAGTTCCTCTAAGCCCGATTCCCTCAGGGGCGGAGGCCCGGGCGGCGGAGGAGGACGCGGTCCCGGTCCGAGGGGCGCGGTCGGAAAGCCCAAGAACATGAAAAAGACGGTAGGCAGGCTTCTCGCTTACGTAGGAAAATATAAGATACTGCTCGTTGTAGTTCTTTTATTCATGTTGCTCAATACCGCCATGTCGCTTATCGGCGGATACATGACGAGACCGATAATAAACCGTCTCAGCGAATACGTGGGTCTTACCGTTGACGAAAAGACGACGTCAGGAGCGATATATAAGGCTATGGATTCCGTTATAGAGGCGACGAAAAACGGCGCGACTTCGCTCGTTTCGGCAATTGCGGGTAACGCTTACAACGAAAAAGCGACCGAGGTCCTGTTCTATATAGCGGCGGCGCTCATAATACTTGCGATAATTTATGCGTTCGGAGTTATCACGAATTATATGCAGTCAAAGATAATGATCAAGGTATCGCAGAACGCGATAGAGAAGATAAGGAACGACCTGTTCGGTAAGCTTCAAAAGCTTCCCGTGCGTTATTTCGATACGCACCCTACGGGAGAGGTCATGTCGCGTTTCACGAATGATGTGGATAACATCGACGTAATGCTCAACAACTCGCTTACCTCTATTGTGTCGGGAGTAATATCGCTTGTCGGTACATTCGTGTTCATGATAACCACAAATATATGGCTCACTCTTGTTACGGTCTTGTTCGTTCCGATATTTATCTTTGGAGGAGCTAAAATAGCGAAGGCGTCCAGAAAGTTTTATTCCGGTCAGCAGGCGGCGCTCGGCGCGGCAAACGGATACGTTGAGGAAACGGTTACCGGTCAGAAGGTGGTTAAGGTGTTTAACCACGAGGAGACCTGCTCCGAGGAATTTGAAACGCTCAACGAGGATCTCAGAGACAAGCAGCTCAAGGCTCAGTTTTACGGCGGTATAATGGGTCCGATAATGCACAATACCAGCCTTGTGAGCTATGCTATAACGATAGGTCTCGGCGGAATACTTCTCTGCAAGAAGCTGCTTGACCCCGGAGCGCTTTCGGTATTTGCGGGATATTCGAAGCAGTTCAGTATGCCGATAAATAACATATCTCAGCAGACCGCTACCATATTTTCGGCACTTGCGGGTGCGGAGCGCGTATTTGCGGTCATGGACGAAGCCCCGGAAGCTCCGGATAGCGGCGACGCAGCCGATATTAAAGAAATGCACGGCGATGTCGTATTCGATAACGTTACGTTCGGATATAACCCCGATAAGGTGATACTTAAGAACATAAGCCTTTACGCGCACCCCGGACAGAAGATAGCCTTCGTCGGTTCTACCGGCGCGGGTAAGACCACGGTCACGAACCTGCTCAGCCGTTTCTACGATATAGATTCGGGAAAGATAACCGTGGACGGAATAGATATAAGAGATATGAAGCGCGATTTCTTAAGGAGCAATATAGCCATGGTGCTTCAGGATACTCACCTGTTTACCGGAACGGTAATGGAGAATATCCGTTACGGCAGACCCGACGCTACCGACGACGAGGTCGTTGAAGCGGCAAAGACGGCAAGCGCACATAGCTTCATAATGCGTTTGGCAAACGGTTACAATACCGTGCTTGAGGGAGACGGCGCGAATCTTTCTCAGGGACAGAGGCAGCTTCTCAATATAGCCCGCGCGGCGCTTTCAAAAGCCCCCATACTTGTTCTTGACGAAGCGACGTCGTCGGTAGATACGAGGACCGAACGTCATATAGAGCACGGTATGGACAGACTTATGAAGAACCGTACTACCTTCGTTATAGCGCACAGACTTTCCACCGTGCGTAATTCTGACGCGATAATGGTTCTTGAAAAGGGCGAGATAATCGAACGAGGCACTCACGATCAGCTTCTCGATATGAAGGGAAGATATTACGAGCTCTATACGGGCGTAAGAGAGCTTGACTGATAAAAAGGCGGTCGCAAGACCGCCTTAATCTTTGATTAACAGATACCTTCAAAAAAACTTAAAAAATATTCACCGCCGCGTTCAAAAACATTAATTCGTGATTTATAAAGCAATGTTATAATCAATGCATATTGCATATAGGAAGGTTTCGCAAGTGTTAGTTTTAAAAAATATCGTAAAGGAATACGTTACAGGCGATACGACGGTCCGTGCGCTCGATGACGTAACGCTCGCATTTCGTAAGAACGAGTTCGTTTCTATCCTCGGACATTCGGGATGCGGAAAAACGACTATGCTGAACATTATCGGAGGACTTGACAGATACACCTCCGGAGTCATGTCGATAAAAGGAGTTTCGACGGAAAAGTACCGTGATCCGGATTGGGACGCGTACAGAAATCATTCGATAGGCTTTGTTTTCCAAAGTTATAACCTTATTCCGCACCAGACGGTGCTTTCAAACGTAGAGCTTGCGCTTACGCTTTCGGGA
>CAZFQJ010000093.1:0-6445 GCA_964520875.1 uncultured Lachnospiraceae bacterium | reverse complement strand
GAGGTCCTCATCACGAGTAAGCGTCTGTCGCTTACTACATCAGCGTATATTATATCATTCTTATTTTAAATTGTCAAGAAATTTTTGGAGATATTTATTTTTTTACATTTTGTTCACAAAAAATATTTTTACACTTTTTTTGAAAAAGCTATTGATTTTTACATTTATTTGTGATAAAATATCAAGGTGAAGATTTCTTATTATTTCGAAGGAGGTAGTTTTAATGCCTAACATTAAGTCAGCGAAGAAGCGCGTTAAGGTCATCGAGACCAAGACCATGCGTAACAAGGTAGAGAAGACCATTCTCAAGACGGCTATCAAAAAGTACGAGGCAGCTCTCGCCACGGGCGACAAGGCGGCGGCAGAGGAAGCATTCAAGGCAGTATGCAAGAAGCTTGATCAGGCTGCGGCTCACGGAATCATTTCCAAGAACAAGGCTGCGAGAAAGACCGGCCGTTTTGCTCTTAAGCTCAACAAGCTCGGAGCGTAATCTTCTGAAAAACAAAAATAAAGCGAACGCCAAGGCGTTCGCTTTATTTTTATCCTATGAGAGATCGTACTTTTTCTATTATTATATCCCAACGGTAATTTTCGTCAACATACTTTTTGGCATTCGCGCCCATCTTCGCACATTCCTCCTCGTGCGACAAAAGATAATTTAAAGCGCCTTCGAATTCAAAGTAATTTTCAAAATAAAGCCCGGCGTTGCTCTTACGACAATGTCCCTTAAGCACCATACACCTTCCGTTCACGAGCACCGGCTTTTCATAAGCCATGCTTTCTAAAACGACCATTGACAGGCTTTCGAATTCCGAAGCAAGCACAAGACACCTGCTACCGTTTATGAGCGAAAACTTTTCTTCGTCGGAAACGAAACCGAGAGAAACCACGTCCTCTCTTGACGGAATATCCATAACGCTCTTTCCGCAAAGAACGAGCTTGAGATTTCCGCCGTTACGCTTTTTGTATTCTTCGAAATACTTGAATAGCGTTTCGCAACCTTTTGACTTATCTATACGACCGATGTAAAGTATATAATCCTCTAATCCATAACGTTTTTTTGCGTCGAATAGCTCTTCCCTATCCGGAACGTCCACACCTACTCCGGCGATGACCCCGGGAGTCTCCGACACCTTAAACATCTTCTCGCAAAAAGTTTTCTCTTCTATCGTATTGTATATGATTCCTTTTGCGTTTTCAAACACATTTTTATAATACGACAGATATATTGGAGGCTCATCGTGAGCGGTCGGAATAAGAAATGCATTTTCAAGCTTCAAAGCCATTCCGCGTGCGGTCAGATAATACAGATAGGTCATAAAGATCACCGCGTGATAGTCGGAAGCGTGCTCTTTTATATACTCAACACATTCCGGAGAGTACGGTCCCTGCTCGTCTATCCAGCGCTCCTCGCTTTCGGGTGAGTGAGGCTGACCTATAACTCCCTCCGATATCCTTGCGAATTTTTTCTTGTCGCGTTTGCGCGCCACCTTGAATCTTCTGACCGTGATACCGTTTATATTCTCTTCTCCCGCAGGATAACTGTCAGCCCACGTAACATAGTCTTCGGCGCAGGTCGTTATCACGTCCACATCGTAAAGATCTTTAAGATGCTCCGCAAGCTGACGGCAATGAAGCTCGGCTCCGCCGTTCACTTCAAGCCCGTATCTCTGACAAACAAAAGCAATCCTCTTACTCATTAACTTTTCCCCTTAAGCCTTATCCGCTATCTCTTTGAAAAATTTCATATATATTTCCACTATAACGTTCCACGAAAATTTTGAAAGCACGAAATCTCTTCCGTTCTTTCCCATAGCGTTCATCACATCGCGGTTGGCAAGCATGTATTCAAGACAACCTTCAAACTCCGGATAGTTATTGAAATAAAGCCCGCCGTTCGAATCGGAAACGAAATGTCTCGTAACGTCGCAGCGCCCGCTCACCATGACCGGACGCGAGCAGAGCCAGCTCTCCATTATAACAAGAGAGAAGCTTTCGAAAAGAGACGGCTGACAAAGCAGAAGCGCCGCCGCTTCGGCGTTATACTTATCCTGAACGTCCACAAAACCGAGATCGACGATCTTGCCGTCATTTACAAGCTCACTCGGAATCTCAATTTCGCCCCCACCTATCAGCACCAGCTTCAGATCGACATCATGCCTTTTCAGATATTCCTCAAAATAACGAACGAGAACGTGAACGTTTTTACCCTTGTCCTTGCGCCCGGCATATATTATAAAATCACCGTCAATGCCGAATTTTTTACGAAAATCATCGGGAAACGCCTCAAGCTCGGTATAAACGCCCTCTCCGAGCACCGCCTGAGAGACGTTTTTGAGATCGAATACCTTATTTGCAAGATCGTATTCCGGCTTTGCATGATATATTATACCGGCTATATTTTCAAATACCGGCTTATATACGTTCATGTAAACATACGGCTCATCGTGAAAACAAGGGATCATGACGGTCTTTTCGGGACACACCTGCATACCGTAATAAGTAGTTCCGAACATATACGGAATGAACACGAAAAGCGAATAATCGTCGCTATGCTCCTTCATATATCTGTACATATCCGGACTGCTGACGCTCTCGCTTATATACGTCTTCTCCTCCTCCGCGGTTATCGGAATACCGTTCATCAGCTTGTAATTCACCTCGTTGAAAGCCGCGGTGTTTCTTTTTCTGACCTTGAATCTCCTTACCGTAAAGCCGTGTATGATCTCCGCACCGCTTTTAAAGTGATTTACATTCCAATTGGACGCAAATTCCTTTACGCAGGTGGTAAGTATCTCTATCTCAACTCCGCTTTCGTGAAGGTGCGTCGTAAGTCCGCGAAGCTCCATTTCCGCTCCGCCGGGTATCTTCTCGCTATACCAAGGAATCACAAATCCTATCTTTTTCATAACGATAAATCAAACCTTAATCACGTTTTTTGTTTACGAAATCCGAAAGTCCCGCAGCAAAACGTTCCTTTACGATATCGTAAGAAAAATCCTTAAGCCTTTCGTTTTGCTTTTCGATAACGTGCTTTCTGAGCACGTCATCATTCACCAGCCTGTCTATCAGCATAGAAACGAGAACCGGATCCTTGTCGTTTATGAGTATACCGCTTCCGCCGAGCGTATCCGCAATGGCGGAACTGTTATACGCGATTATCGGAACGCCGAAATACATCGATTCAACGAGCGGAACGCAAAACCCCTCGTGCTCGCTCATGCAAAGAAAGACATCTGCCGTTCTGTAATAGGCAAGTATGGCTTTAAAGCTTATATGACCGGTAAAAACGACGTCGTCAAGTCCGAGCGCGTCCGCGTATTTTTTGAGCCGATCGCCGTATTTTTCCATTCCCGTATCGGAACCGACGAGTATCAGCCTCGATCTCGGGTTTATACGGGTCTTGTAATAAGCAAACGCTCTTATTATATCCTCATGCTTTTTGTTCGGCGCTACTCTGCCGACAAAAACTATATTCGTATATCCGTCGGAATATTTTTTAAGCACGTCATTGTCCGGCTCTTTTTCATAATCCTCAAACGGAATGAGTATCGGTCTTACATACATCGGACATTCGTAACCCATTTTCCGAAGATCGGACGCATTATATTCCGAGACCGGCATAACATATTCTATCTTGTCGCTTAAAAACTTCGTACCCTTGTAACCGTATTCGGTAAGCTCCTTCGATCTTAAACTGTACATATCGAAAAATCTCGGCGGAGTTATATTATGATATATCATCATCTTTCTTCCGCAAATCATAGGAAGCTTATAGCAGAGATCGGTTCCCGTACTATGGTTAAAGATGATCACGTCGTCCTTTTTAAGTTTGGGAAGCTTACTTATCTTGTGCACGAACGGATCGCTTACCCTTGAATCCACGTTTTCGGCGTATATACCGGTCTTATATCCCATTTCCGAGATGACCTTGCGTATGGCGCGCGCGTCGTTACTTACCGCGTCTCCGAATGAAACGGTAGGCATGACCTGTATTATCTTCATTTAAGATACTCCTCCCGGACCTCGCTCACTTTTGAAGACGCTCTATCTCTCCGTTAAGCCGTTCTATCTCCTTCATCGCGGTTTGAAGCTTAAGTTCAAGAAGCGCTATCCTGTTCTCGGTCTCGGAGGAAACACTCTCCACACGAGCGCCGATCATGCCGACGGCTCTTGCCGAAACGGAGTTGTATTCGCTCTGGTGCTCAACGATCGGACGAATGATGAATCTTGTCAACTTTCTGATGACTCTTTTGATGAACACGACTATGGGATTACCGCCGAGAGGTCTCGTTATCGGAACTGCATAGGACGAATTCATGTAAGACACAAGCTCGGAAAGCTTTTCCTTACTGAAATCATTTTCACCGTCAAGACTTATGCTCGTCACATCTTCGAAGCTCAAGATATCGGAGGTATACCCCTTTTCCTTTATCTCCGCTCTTATATCGTCCATTATCTTTTCTATATTTATCTCTCCGTTTTCCATATCGCTTCCCCCTAAAATCATTCGATCGTTACGTCTATTATACGATCGCAAATACCTTATGTCAATATATTTTTGACACGATCGGGTATTTTTCCGCAACCTATTTCGTATTTTTTGTATTTTCGTTACGTAAAAATCGAGCCGAGGACAGTCGACATGTTCAACCGACAGACCTCGGCTCGTTAATATTACATTCTGCTCTTTCCGCCGGAAAGGATGTCGAACATATCCGCAAATATCTTATCTCTGTTAAGACTGCGGACGAGTATCATATGATGACGCGCACTATCGAAAGCGTAATGGCAATCATCTGTAAGTATGGGAGTGGGAAGCAGTACGGTCTGTGCGTAATCGTTTGACAGAAGTACGGCAATAGCCGAAATATCCCATATGACCTTAGACCAGCAGTAGGAATTCTTCGTGTAGCCTTCGACTATTTCGAAAAGGTAATCGCAGAGCGCGTTTCTTCCGGGAAGGTAAGCGCGAAGCTCCGGTATGGTGGTGGAAAGGTAGTCGCATACGCCCGTGCAGGGGATCTGTACGAACGGTACGCCGCTATCGAGTATGACCTGCGCCGCCGCAACATCCTGAACCATATTGAATTCTCTCGTATGAGGAGCATGCCATGCATGTCCGCCGAGCCAGACAACTACCATATTGTTTATTATCTCGGGCTTCATAAGTATGGCGGAAGCAACGTTCGTTATAGCGCCTATCGCCACGACGTATATCCTTTCGTCACTCTCAGAGACGGTCTTTACTATATTTTTCGAGGCTTCCGTAACGACGGGAGTCTTCTTATCCGGAAGATAACATTCCGAGCCCTTGTAATATGGCACGGAGGTAGGCTTTACGGCACAATTAAGCTCTGAGCTTTCAATAAGCGAAAGTATCTTTCCTATTTCGTTATAGCTCTTCTCCATTCCGTCCTTCGGGGAAGTGCTTCTGTTGTTGAAGAACGGAGCGGCGTTCACCGAAAGAAGCTCTATCTTATTTCCGTTTTCAAGAGCCGCCCACGAAAGCGCGAACTGGTCGTCTATCTCGTTATATGTGTCGGTATCGAGTATTATCTTCTTTTTTCTGTCGCTTTTTATATCTGCAAGTATTTCCGATATATTCATAATTTGACCTTTCCGCCGCAAATCGGCTTTTTGTATAACATGCTTTTTTGAGTTCAAAGACCGAAGAACGCGGTATTTACTTTCGTTCTTCGTTCTTATTTCTGTCTTGATTATTCGGGCTTACGGAGAGGACGGCTATAATGCTTTTCCTCTACCTGTGCAGGCTCCGTCATGCTCTCTCTCGGATACGCGTCCTTTTTGGAAAGGTTCATGCGTCCCTTCTCGTCTACTCCGAGGAACTTGACCTTTATAACGTCTCCTTCGCTTACGACGTCCTCTACCTTCTCCACTCTGTAATTTTCAAGCTTGGAGATGTGTACCATTCCTTCCTTACCGGGAGCGAACTCAACGAAAGCGCCTATCGGTATGATCTTTGTGACCTTACCCTCGTATATAGCGCCGACCTCCGGCTCAAATACGATCGCCTTTATTATCTCCTGCGCGGCAAGAGCGCTATCGCGGTTGACTGCGGAAATGAACACGCTTCCGTCATCTTCTATGTCTATCTTGGCACCGGTATCGGCAACGATCTTCTGTATGACCTTTCCGCCGGTTCCTATGACTTCTCTAATCTTATCGGGATGTATCTGCATGGAGATCATCTTAGGAGCGTACTTAGATACCTCGTCGCGCGGTCCGGGGATCGCCTTGAGGATATACTCGTCTATTATATAATCTCTTCCCTTGTGAGTTACGGCGAACGCTTCCTTGATTATCTCGGGAGTAAGACCGTCTATCTTAAGGTCCATCTGGATCGAGGTTATTCCCTTGTGAGTTCCCGCTACCTTGAAGTCCATATCTCCGTAGAAGTCCTCAAGACCCTGAATATCTATCA
>CAZFQJ010000092.1:0-6701 GCA_964520875.1 uncultured Lachnospiraceae bacterium | reverse complement strand
ACGGCGGAACGAATTTCGGATTTACGAACGGCGCAAATCACACGGGAACGGAATACCAGCCCACGGTCACGAGCTACGATTACAGTTGTCCTCTTTCAGAAGCCGGCGATATGACGCCTACGTATTATGCGGTCAGAGAAGAGCTTGCGAAATTCAACGGCGGATACTGCGATATCGCGGTGGAAAACACCCCGAAAGCCGCATACGGCAAAGTAAAGCTCACGGAACGCGCCCCGTTCTTCGAAAATCTCAAAAACATCGGAAGAGTTACGAGCAACGCCGCTCCGCTCTCAATGGAAGAGGTCGGACAGGATTTCGGTTACATAATGTATTCGACTACACTTACCGGACCGTGCGAGGAAAGAGAGCTTGAGCTCGAACACGTCCACGACCGCGCGCAGGTATTCATAGACGGAAAGCTTGTCGGAATACGCGAGCGCACAAGGCAGAAGGATAGCATAAAGATAGCGCTTGCCAAGGGCGAGAAGGTCAAGCTCGACATACTTGTCGAAAACTGCGGAAGAGTAAACTACGGCACGAAATTGTTCGACAAAAAGGGTATCTTCGGCGGCATAAGGCTCGGACAGATGTTCCATTTCGGTTGGGACATGACCTCTGTCACAATGGACGACCTCTCCTCTCTTGAATATACCGACGATACGTCATTCGACGGACGCCCCGCATTCCTTCGCGGAAGTTTTAAGATAGAAGGCTCTCCCGCCGACACATTCATAGGACTTGAAGGCTTCCGTAAGGGATTCGTCACTATCAACGGCTTCAACCTCGGACGTTATTGGAACGACAGAGGTCCGCAGAAAACTCTTTATGTTCCCGCACCGGTATTACGCGAGGGCGATAACGAGATAATAGTATTTGAGACCGACGGTCACGGCACACCCGAAGTGGAATTTTTCGACGCTCCGAACCTCGGAGAAACTGTTTAAACTACATCTTAGCTTACATCGCAGTATATCGACATGAAAGGACACCGACAAATGAAAAACACACAAAACTCCGACACGAACTCAAGCCCGCGCGAGCAGCTCGGAAGCCGACTCGGATTCATACTTCTCAGCGCCGGCTGCGCCATAGGCATAGGAAACGTATGGAAATTTCCTTATATGGCGGGAAAATTCGGCGGAGGCATATTCGTTCTCTTCTATCTTCTGTTTTTGGTCATACTCGGAATACCGGTCATGACTATGGAATTCTCGCTCGGACGCGCGGCTCAAAAAAGTCCGGCGCGTCTCTACCAAGAGCTTGAACCCAAAGGCTCGAAATGGCACATACACGGATACGCGGCTATGGCGGGAAATTACCTTCTCATGATGTTCTACACATCGGTATCCGGTTGGATGCTCCAATATTTCGTTTCCACGGCTAAGGGCGATTTTGTCGGACTTGACGCGGACGGAGTCGCAAGCGCTTTTGCCGACATGCTTTCCGATCCGATAACGCTCATGATATACGTCGCGATAGTAATCATTATAGGCTTCGGAGTATGCTCGTTCGGACTTCAAAAGGGTCTTGAAAAGGTAACGAAGGTCATGATGATCGCTTTGATAGCGATCATGGCGATCCTCGCGATAAACGGTCTGTTCATGGACGGAGCGGCGGAGGGAATAAAATTCTATCTCATGCCCGACCCTAAAAAGATAGAAGAAGTCGGATTAACAAACGTTATAGTCGGAGCTATGAGTCAGGCGTTCTTCACACTCAGCCTCGGAATAGGCTCCATGGCTATCTTCGGAAGCTATATAGGTAAGGACAGAGCGCTTCTCGGCGAATCGATAAACGTTGCGATACTCGACACGGTCGTCGCCATAACCTCCGGACTCATCATCTTCCCCGCATGCTTTTCTTACGGCGTTGACGTAACGAGCGGTCCCTCTCTCATATTCGTTACCCTTCTGAATGCTTTCACCAACATACCGCTCCGAAGACGTTGGGGAAGCCTGTTCTTCGTATTCATGTCGTTTGCCGCGCTTTCGACCATACTCGCGGTATTCGAAAACATCGTAGCCTGCACCTGCGACATTTTCGGTTGCTCAAAGAAAAAGGCTTGCCTTGTAAACGGCATACTGATGTTCTTCCTCTCCCTCCCCTGCGTGCTCGGATTCAACCTTCTTTCCGGATTTAAGCCGTTCGGAGACGGTACGAACGTGCTCGATCTTGAGGATTTCATCGTAAGCAATATACTTCTTCCTCTCGGCTCTCTGACCTTCGTCATCTTCTGCGTATGCCGTTACGGTTGGGGCTGGAAGAACTTTACCGACGAAGCAAACACCGGAAAGGGTCCCAAGATCGCAAAATGGATGCGTCCCTATATGACCTTCGTCCTTCCTGTTGTAATAATCGCGTTGTTCGTTCTCGGCATAATAGACTTCTTCGCGTAACTCGGCACGCAAAAAATAATTTCACGCTATTTTCGGTAAATATCTTGACTTAACGCAAATATTATGGTATAATTATCGAAATGTGTGAGGGAGTAGCGAGCGCACGATGTGCGCAGCAAGTCAACATACTGATCCGAAAAAGGGTCTGGCTTGCTTTAAACCGCGAGACTCATGTATAGTCGTAAACTGTACATGGAGTCTGTCAAAGTATAAAACGATTTCCGGTATGGTTTTACGCTATACCGGAAATTTTTCTGTAAAAAAGGGGTTCTTAGAAATGTTTGACTTTATCTTTTTCTTCAACAGCGTACTGCTCGGAGTCGGGCTTGCCATGGACGCATTTTCCGTATCTCTTGCCAACGGTCTTAACGAGCCGGATATGAAAAGGCGGAGAATGTGCGGTATCGCGGGCGTTTTCGCCTTTTTCCAGTTTGCAATGCCGATGATAGGCTGGATATGCGTAACGACAGTCGCTCAGTATTTTGCGGCGTTTGAAAAGTTCATACCATGGATAGCGCTCGCTCTGCTCGGCTTCATAGGCGGAAAAATGCTTATCGAAGGTCTCAAAAACGATCCCGACGGCGAAGAAAAGCCGGCGGTCGGTATAGCGGCATTGCTCCTCCAGGGTATCGCAACATCGATAGACGCCCTCTCGGTAGGCTTCACAATAGCCGAATATGACGTTCTGCACGCGCTCGTATCATGTCTGGTTATCGCGGCGGTCACCTTCGTTATCTGCACGGTAGGTCTCGTCATAGGCAAAAAATTCGGAACCAAGCTCGCCGGAAAAGCAAGCCTGCTCGGCGGAGCGATACTGATATTCATAGGTATAGAGATATTTGTAACGAGCCTGTTTTGATCTTCCGAATACCGAAGCAAGAAAAAAATACATAATATTTTATTAAAAATTCTTGACTTCCGTATTTATATATGCTATCATTAACAAAAACTAAGCGGAGGAATATACTATGTTTTCAAAAGCAGTACCGGTTACCGTAAAAGAACTTGAAGGGGTAATGAACGGATTTGCCGTTTTCAAAGCGAAAGCCGATTCTCTTATCGACGCCGAGATTCATATATGCGCCGCCGATTTTTACAGATTATACGTCAACGGTCGATTTGCCGCTGCAGGACCCGCGCGCACGGCTAAGGGATACGCACGTATGGACCGTATACCGCTCGGCGAATTTAACAATAAGGAAGGAAACGAGATAGTTATCGCCGTTTCCGGATACGGCTGCCGTTCGCTCTCTACCGTTCTGCAACCGATGTTTTTGCAGGCAGAAGTCGTCGCCGAAAATAACGTCATCTGCGCGACCGGCTACGATTTTGAGTGTTATTTATCGAACATCCGTCATGCAAAGACCGAGCGATATTCCGTACAGCGTCACTTTGTTGAGGAATGGGATCTGAGAGAAGATCCGTTTGCTCGCGCAACCGAGATCTCCGAGTTTGAAGCTCCGCCGAAGGTCATCGAACGCGTGGCGGCATATCCGCATTACGAATATATTCCCGTTTCAAGCGCCGCGGTCATCGGTGATTTTTCAAACGATCCCGAAATAACGCTTTCTTCCGAATATTATTCTTTTATCCCTTCCGAGCGCTGGGGAAGATATCCCTCCGAGGAGATCGAGCGCCATTCGTACAAATGGGTAAGAAAGCAAAAACAGTTCTCAACCGAAAAGAACGTCGCTCTACCGCTCAATATTAAAAAAGGAAACTACGCTCTGTTCGATCTTTCAAGGATCGAGGTCGGATTTTTAAAATTACTCGGAAGCGCCGAGGACCGTACCGACTTAGTTGTCGCCTTTTCGGAATATTCGTCCCCCGACGTATTTAGATTCGTCGATTACATGAACGCTCATAACGTTATAGATCTTACGCTCGGCGGAAAATTCGATTTTCTTTCCTTTGAACCGTATACCTTCAAGTACGTCGCCGTATTCGTAAAAGAAGGCGCTTTGCATCTTGACGCATTCGGAGTCGAAACCTACTCCTACGACCTTTCCGGTATCAATATACCCGACGAGATACAAGACCCCTGCTTAAGAAAGATATATTCCGGCGCTATGAGATCCTTTGCCCATAACGCAGTCGATCTTTATACCGATTGTCCGTCGCGCGAACGCGCCGGCTGGCTCTGCGACAGTTATTTCACCGCAAAGACCGAATATTGCTTAAGAAAAAATACCGTGATCGAAGACGCGTTCCTTGAAAACTACGTACTGTATGAAAACGAAGGCGAATTTCCGGAAGGAGCGCTTCCGATGTGCTATCCCGCAGACGATCAGGACGATAAAACGTTTATCCCGCAATGGACGATGTGGTACATAATAGAGGTCGAGGACTACATAAACAACCGCGGTCATAAAGCCGACACCGAAAAGTTCCGCAAGAGCATATACGCCCTGCTTGATTTTTATTCGCATTACGAAAACGCCGACGGCTTGCTTGAAAAACTGCCGTCCTGGAACTTCGTCGAATGGAGCCGAGCAAACGAGTGGACTCAGGACGTAAATTATCCCACCAATTTCCTGTATGCCGAGACACTTCGTTGCGTAGACAGGATCTTCGGAGATAAGAAAGCTGCCGAAAAGGCAAAGAAGGTCGCTTCCGAGACCGTTCGTCAATCCTTTAACGGAGAGATCTTCCTTGATCATGCCGTAAGAGAAAACGGCGCACTCGTTCGCCGTGACGATTGCTCCGAAGCATGTCAGTACTACGCTATCCTGTTCGGAGATGTCGATACGGCTCTTCCGAAATACGCAAAGCTTCGGAATCTCGTACTGAACGTTTTCGGCGCGGATCGCGCGGTACTTCTTGAAGAGATCGCACCCATAAATGCGTTCATCGGGGCATATCTGCGTTTGGAGGCTCTGCTGAAGATGCGCGAAAACGATACTGTCATAAAATCTATAAAGACGTTTTTCGGCGGAATGGCAGACGAGACCGAAACTCTTTGGGAATACCGCAAGCCTCACGGAAGCCAAGATCACGGATTTGCTTCGTATGCGCTCGTAGCCATGCGTCTGGCGCTTGGTATCGATAAAAACTGAAAAAAGCAAAAAGGCACTTCGAACGAAGTGCCTTTTATTTTAATCATTATCGATCTCGGTAATATCGATCTCTTTCGTTTCAAGAGCGGTATCGTACGGAACAAATACCGTCTTTATCTGAAACGGCGTAAATTCAAGTTTAAAGCTCCTATCGAGAAGCTTAAGAGCAACATTCACCGTTTGCTCTCTTCCCGTAACTTCGATCAAACGGAGCACCGTTCCCTTGCCGTCCTCCGAGCATTTTACCGCACCTACGCTTATCGCCGAATTATCGATATCTATACCGCAGTAGTTGCCTTTCAGCGCACCTTCATGATACGTCTCCACCACACGCACAAGCGGCTGATTAAGAACGTCGGCGCGCGCGTTAAGTCCCGCTTCACGCCAATCGCCCGAATACGGAACGAGCAACAATTTAAAGCGTTGCTCTCCCAGATCCATCCATTCCATGTACCCGTCGCGCCGGCTCTGACCGTAATGATCGGCAAATGCCGAGGTATTGGAAACAGTCATGCGAAGCTCTCCGTCATTTAAACTGTAACTGTATTTACCGTTATTGACGATAGCCAGACCGCCGTTCTTTCCCTGCGCAGCGACCCAACGCTGACAATGCTCCTCGTTTCCGTTTCCGTCGCGTTCGATAGCACCGTACGCGATCTCGGCAACGTCTTTTTCGGCAGAAGTCGGAAAGCAGAGCTTCAGCATACGATAATGCTCGTGCATATCAAGACAAACATCAGCTTCAAGCTGATCGGCTTCCGCATAGAGCGTATAACGAATACGTAAATTCGATGTTGCAAAACGGGTTTTGACCTCTAATACGGCGCGCACCGGACCTTTTTCAAGCAAAGTCACATTCGGATCCGAAAACTTTCCGCCTTCTTTATCGAATTTGAAAACATTATGTGCCCAAGTATCACAATGCTCTATATCCATAAATCTCGCGCTTGCGGAACCGTTCAAAGAGTCAAATCCGATGCGCTTATCTATCAAATGTATAAGCTCACCCGTATTTTTATGAAATTCCGCTCTGATAAGATCGTTTTCGAGAACCGTCTCGGAAGCGATCAGCGAGGAAGCCGAAGCCTCGGTCTCTTCACCGAACACCCAGTATAAACGATATCCGAGCGCAGGCACTTTCGCAGTAAAGACCGCGTCCCACATATCGTCCCCGTTTGTACGCGAAGCACGAACGATCTGCGACGGTACGCTATTTCCGTCGTCGTCCCTTACGGAACGGATAAGATGA
>CAZFQJ010000091.1:0-6755 GCA_964520875.1 uncultured Lachnospiraceae bacterium | reverse complement strand
GAAAGTCATGTCTTTCCGAGTATTCTGCGACGTTTAGACAGACGTGACCTGTCGGAGATATGCTTGTATCTCGCCGAGCGCACGCTTCGATCTCGGTTCGGGCGTGAATCAAGGTGGCACCGCGGATATTGAAATGATGTATTCGCCCTTGACAGAAAAATATGCTTCTGTCAAGGGCGTTTTTGCGTTTTGACGGAGGGCTTTTCGGAGGAACGAATGTTTATACTTGCTTACCGATGGTGAAGATCGAAGATATACGGATCAGATAACGGAGAAACAAAAACAATACGAATATTTTAGGAGATATGAAGTTATGAAATACAATGACATCGATTTTGACACTTATTTCAAAAATTACCCCGATAAGAACGGATATTTCGGAAAGTACGGCGGATCATACGTACAGTCCGAGCTTCAGAATGCGGTAAACGAGATATCCCAGGCATATCAGACTATCTGCAAATCATCGAAGTTTATAGCGGAGCTTCGCAAGATACGTAAGGAATTTCAGGGCAGACCTACGCCCGTATCCTACCTTGAAAGACTTTCGGAAGATATCGGCACGGGCGTTCAGCTCTATGTCAAGCGCGAGGATCTGAACCATAGCGGCGCGCATAAGCTCAATCATTGCATGGGTGAAGCGCTCCTTGCAAAATATATGGGCAAAAAGAAGGTCATAGCAGAGACGGGAGCCGGTCAGCACGGCGTCGCTCTCGCTACCGCCGCCGCGTATTTCGGTCTTGAATGTGACATATACATGGGTGCGGTAGATATAAAGAAGCAGGCTCCGAATGTTGCGAGAATGAAGATACTCGGCGCAAGAGTCGTAGAGGTAACGGAAGGCTTGCAGACGCTTAAGGAAGCGGTCGACGCGGCGTTTGACGCATATTGCAGAGAATACAAGGACGCTATCTACTGTATCGGTTCGACCTTGGGACCTCATCCGTTCCCGATGATGGTACGCGATTTCCAGAGCGTTATCGGAATAGAGGCAAGAGAGCAGTTCGTCGGTATGACGGGAGAGCTTCCCGACGCCGTTGTCGCGTGCGTCGGCGGAGGCTCCAACTCCATGGGCATGTTCTCGGGATTTTTGAACGATCCCGTCGATCTTTACGGTGTAGAGCCGCTCGGAAAGGGCGCTAAGCTCGGCGATCACGCGGCGAGCCTCAAATACGGCGAAGAGGGAATAATGCACGGATTCAACAGTATAATGCTCAAGGACGCAAACGGAGAGCCGGCTCCCGTATATTCGATAGCGAGCGGTCTTGATTATCCGTCGAGCGGCCCGGAGCATGCGTTCCTTCACGATCTCGGCAGAGTTAAGTACGACGTGGTGGACGACGAGGACGCGGTAGACGCTTTCTACAAGCTCTCGCGTCTTGAAGGTATAATCCCCGCTCTTGAAAGCTCGCACGCCGTCGCTTACGGAATAAAGCTCGCAAAGACCATGGGCAAGGGATCCGTGCTTATCAACCTCTCCGGAAGAGGAGATAAGGACGTGGATTACGTTATCGAAAAGTACGGTATGAGATAACGTAAAAAAGTTATCAAACCTACTTGACAAACGTTTTTCGTTGGTGTAAAATTACTGTATTAAGGCAATGGTGTCTTTGATAGGGAAACTTCCATCAGAGCCGCCCTTGCCTTTTACTGTTTAGATCCTTTACGGAAAGAGAATACTAAAACGAAAAAAGGGGGCATTGCCGATCATGAAGATAGGATATGAGCAGGTCGACCATGTCGCGAAATTGGCGCGGCTTGGGATAGATGATACGGAAAAGGAAAAATGGAGCGAGCAGATGGGGAATATAATTGCGTTTGCCGACCGATTGAGCGAGCTTGACACGTCGGACTGCGATATCGACGGGCAATGCGGCGCAGCTCTTACGAACGTTTTTCGCGAGGACGAATGCGCGGAGTCTTACGACAGAGAAAAGATCCTCGGAAATGCGCCGAAGCAGTACGACGGTTGTTACGTCGTTCCGAGGATAGTGGAGTGAGGTGCGACGGATAGTGGATACGATACATGAATATTCTCGGCTTTTAAAAGATAAGAAGATATCATCCGTTGAGCTTACGAAGCTCTATCTTTCGAAGATAGAAAAATACGACGGATTGATAGACAGTTACATTACCGTGTGCGCCGACGAAGCGCTCGCCGCCGCCGAAAAAGCGGACGAGCAGATAGCGAGAGGCGAGGCTTCGGTCCTTACCGGTATTCCGGTAGGAATAAAGGACAATATTTGTACCGAGGCGGTAAAGACTACCTGCGCTTCCAAGATGCTTTATAATTTCGTTCCGCCTTATGACGCCACGGTGATCAAAGCTCTGAAAAAAGACGGCGCGGTCATTCTCGGAAAGCTGAATATGGACGAGTTCGCCATGGGTTCGTCTACCGAGACCTCGTATTTTAAAAAGACTAAGAATCCTTACGATGTTTCGCGTGTTCCGGGTGGTTCGTCCGGAGGCTCCGCCGCGTGCGTTTCGGCGGATCTTGCGCCGTTCGCGCTCGGTTCCGATACGGGCGGATCGATAAGACAACCGGCGGCGTTTTGCGGAAACGTCGGACTTAAGCCGACATACGGTCTGGTCTCAAGATTCGGACTTATAGCGTTTGCCTCGTCTCTCGATCAGATCGGTACGTTTACGAAGAATGTTTACGATTGCGCGATAGTCCTTAACATCGTTGCGGGACACGATAAGCTGGATTCCACGTCTGCCGATATTCCGAAGCACGATTATACGCAGGCGCTCGGTCAGCCGATGACGGAAATGAGGATCGGTATTCCGAAGCAGTATCTCGAAAGCGGAATACAAAGCGAGATAAGAGCGGCGATAGACGAAGCGGTACGGGTATACGAAAAGCTGGGTGTAAAATGCGAGGAATGTTCTCTTCCGCTTACGGAATACGCGCTCCCCGCTTACTACCTGATATCCTCCGCCGAGGCAAGCTCCAATCTTGCGAGATTCGACGGCATAAAATACGGTTACAGAGCCGAAGGCTATCACGGTCTTACCGAGCTTTACGAGAAAACGCGTTCAGATGGCTTCGGCGAAGAGGTAAAGAGACGGATAATGCTCGGTACTTACGCTTTAAGCTCCGGTTACTACGACGCGTATTACAAAAAAGCACAGCAGGTAAGGACGCTTATAAAGCGCGATTTCGGAAGGTGCTTTGAAAAGTACGATCTGCTCCTTACTCCGACAACGCCTACTACCGCGTTCGGGTTCGGAGAAAAATCCGATCCCGTTGCAATGTACATGGGAGATATATGTACGGTCGCCGTCAATATAGCCGGGCTTCCGGCGATGAGTATTCCGGCGGGACTTGATAAAAAGGGTATGCCGATCGGAATACAGTTGATCGCCGGCGGATTTGAGGAAAAGAAGCTGCTCTCAGCCGCGTATGCTTACGAGAAGGAAACGGGATATGAAGAGCTTCGCCCGACTCTCGGGGAGGTAAGATGATGGAATTTGAGACCGTAATAGGACTTGAGATACATGCGGAGCTTGCGACGAGATCGAAGATATATTGCTCATGCTCAACAAAGTTCGGTGCGGACGTAAATACGCAAACGTGTCCGATATGCACGGGTATGCCGGGAGTCCTGCCGGTGCTGAACAGAAAGGTCGTCGATTACGCGATCGCCGCCGGTCTTGCGATGAACTGCGAGATCACCGAATACGGAAAACAGGACAGAAAAAACTATTTTTATCCCGATCTCCCCAAGGCTTACCAGACATCTCAGTACGATCTTCCGATATGCGAAAAAGGGTATCTGGATATTGAGGCAGACGGAAGCGTTCGCAGGATAGGAATAACGCGTATCCATATAGAAGAGGACGCCGGAAAGCTCATACACGACAGACTTTCCGGAGCTTCTCTTGTGGATTACAACAGGTGCGGAGTTCCGCTTATAGAGATAGTTACGGAGCCGGATATGAGGTCGCCCGAGGAAGCGAGGGCGTTTCTTGAGAAGGTAAAGACCATTTTGGAATACACGGGCGTTTCAGACTGCAAGATGCAGGAGGGATCGCTTCGCTGCGACGTAAATCTTTCGGTACGTCCGATAGGACAGGCAAAGTTCGGTACGCGCACGGAGATGAAGAATATCAATTCCTTCAGCGCCGCTTTTCGTGCTATGGAAGCCGAGCGCAGGCGTCAGATAGAGGTTATAGAAGCGGGCGGAGAGGTCGTACAGGCTACGCGCAGGTGGGACGATTCAAGGTCCGAGAGTTATGAGATGCGTTCAAAGGAAGAGGCTCACGATTACAGATATTTTCCTGAGCCCGATCTTGTGCCGATAGTTATAGACAAAGCATGGGTCGAAAGGATAAGAAAGGATCTGCCAGAGCTTCCCGACGAAAGACGGGCGAGATACGTTTCGGCGCTCGGTCTTTCGGAATATGACGCAAGGGTGCTTACCGCTTCGAAATATATTTCGGATTATTTCGAAAGCACGGTCGCTCTCGGTGCGCCCGCAAAAACGGCGGCTAATGTCATAATGGGCGATATAGCGAGGATAATGCACGAGCGCGAAACGGAAGTCATACCGTTTGAGCCGTCGTATCTGACAAAGGCCATCGCTCTTTACACCGAAGGCGAGGTAAGTTCGGGAGCGCTGAAGCGGATAATAGAGGCGCTTTTCGAGGAAGAAAAGGATCCGCGCAGGATAGCCGAAGAGAACGGCTTGATACAGGTGAGCGACGAGGCGGCGCTTATGCCGATAGTCCGTAAGATAATCGATGAAAATCCGAGAGCCGTCGAAGAGCTCAGAGCGGGAAAGGGTAAGGCTATGGGATTTTTCGTCGGTCAGGCTATGCGCCTTTCGGGCGGAAGCGCAAATCCCTCGCTTGTCGGCAAGCTCGTAAAGGATCTTTTGGGGATCAAATAAAAATGATAATGTATATTTAACTTTAGGAGGAAAGATAATGTTTGACGCGGTAAAAGTAAAAAACGAATGTGTGGAATGGATAAGGTCGTTCTTTGCCGAAAACGGTCCCACGTGTAACGCGGTGCTCGGTATCTCGGGAGGAAAGGACAGTTCCGTTGCGGCGGCGCTCTGTGCGGAGGCGCTCGGACGCGACAGGGTTATCGGGGTACTTATGCCGAACGGCGCTCAAGCCGATATAGATATGTCGTATAAGCTTGTCGAGCATCTTAAGATAAAGCATTACGAAATAAACATTCGTAACGCATTTGAAGGGCTTGTATCGGCGATACCTATGGAGCTTACGGCTCAGAGCAAGACGAATCTGCCGCCTCGTATACGTATGGCGGCGGTATATGCGGTCTCGCAATGCTGCAACGGACGTGTGGTAAACACCTGCAACCTGAGCGAGGACTGGGTGGGATATTCGACCAGATACGGCGACGCCGCGGGAGATTTCAGTCCGTTGTCGCGTCTTACCGTACAGGAGGTGAAGGCGATAGGCCGTGTGCTCGGTCTGCCGGCGGAGCTTGTCGACAAGGTTCCTTCCGACGGTCTTTGCGGAAAGACCGACGAGGACAATCTCGGATTTACTTATGCCGAGCTTGACAGGTATATAAGGACGGGAGAGATAGAGGATCTTCAAAAGAAGGAGCGTATAGACCGCCTTCATAAGATGAATCTGTTCAAGCTTCAGCTCATGCCCGTATTCGACCCCAAAATATAAGCAAAGTAAAAACTCCGTAGCCGCTTATAACGGCTACGGAGTTTTTTTATTATTTGCCTGATAATTTCGATATCACGTTTTTAAGCTTTGTCAGAGTTTCTTCCGAACATTCCGGTGTTTTTTCAAGCGGGAAAGGTATACCGAGCTTTTCGTATTTTGCGGTACAGAGCTTACGGAACGGAAGCAGTTCAGTTTCAAAGCTCGAAAGTACACTCTTTGCATGCTCGTAAACCCTTGTAACGCCTTCTTCGCTGTCCGTAAGTCCCGGTACTATGACGTGTCTTATTATCACGTTACAACCGGAGCTTTCGCAAGCTTTCAAAAACTCAAGGACGTCGTTAAGACTTATACCGAGGTATTTTCGGTATAGCTCGTCGCTCGGGAATTTTATATCGCAAAGCACCGTATCGGTATGAGAGAGCAGCTTTCTTACGGCGGCGCTCGGGGCGGCTCCCGCCGTATCAAGCGCCGTATTTATTCCGTTTTCGTGCAGCTCTTCGAACAGTTCGGTTACAAATTCGCTCTGCATGAGCGGTTCTCCGCCCGATACCGTGACTCCGCCCTTTTCGCCGAAGTAGCTCTTATACCGTTTTATCTTTTCCACCAGCTCGTGCGCGGTGTATTCGTCTCCGCCGGAAAAGCTCCTTGTGTCGGGATTATGGCAGTACGGGCAACGGTACGGGCAGCCTTGCGTGAATACAACGAATCTTATTCCCGGTCCGTCCACCGCTCCGAGGCTTTGAAAGGAATGGATCCTTCCTTTTTTGATTTCGGTTTCGGATCTTGCCATGCGCTTACATATTCTCGTGGAAGGTACGCGCTATGACTTCTTTCTGTTGTTCCTTTGAGAGCTTATGGAAGTTTACTGCGTAGCCCGAAACTCTTATGGTGAGATTGGGGTATTTTTCGGGGTGCTCGGATGCGTCTATGAGCATCGCGCGGTCGAACACGTTGACGTTCAGGTGCTGAGCCTTCTGAGCGAAATATCCGTCGATTATTCCGCAGAGATTCTCGTATCTCGTTTCGTTATCCTTGCCGAGAGCCGAGGGGACTATGCAGAAGGTATTCGAGATACCGTCCTTGCAGACGTCGTAAGA
>CAZFQJ010000090.1:0-6808 GCA_964520875.1 uncultured Lachnospiraceae bacterium | reverse complement strand
GACGAAAAAGTTCGACTCGCTTCACTCGCTCAGAATGACACAGACGAAAAGTTCGATCTTAAACGTAAAAGACCGACAGTAAAACTACTGTCGGTCTTTGCGTTAATTTCTACTATATTAGTGGCAAATGCAACGCTCGGTATCCTTATCGAATACGTGTACTCTGCCAAGCTCGACCGCGATCTTGATCTTGTCGCCGGCTCTTGCCTCGGAACGAGGAGAAACACGAGCGATAAGGTTCTGGACCTCGTCGTCTGCACCGGAAGTGTTGAGGTAGAGATATATCTCGGCACCCATAAGCTCCGTAACCTCAACGTCCGCAGTAATAACAGAGTCGGGCATAGACTCAAGATAACGAGCCTCGTCATGGAGACACTCGGGACGTACTCCGAGAATGACCTCTTTGCCGATGTAATCCTTGAGCGCGGGATTGTCCGCCTTCTCCTTAGGAAGCTTCAGACTGTTCTCACCGAAGATGAAGTAAAGATCCTCGCCCTTCTTCTCAAGCGTACTTCTTATGAAGTTCATCTGAGGAGTTCCGATGAATCCCGCAACGAATACGTTTACAGGGAGATCGTAAAGGTTCTGAGGAGTTGCGACCTGCTGGATAAGTCCGTCCTTCATAACGACTATTCTCGTAGCCATGGTCATAGCCTCGACCTGGTCGTGGGTAACGTATACGAAGGTGGTTCCGAGCTTCTGGTGAAGCTTGGTAAGCTCGGTTCTCATCTGTGCACGGAGCTTAGCGTCAAGGTTTGAGAGCGGCTCGTCAAGAAGGAAGACCTTAGGCTCACGAACTATCGCGCGTCCGAGCGCAACACGCTGCTTCTGTCCTCCCGAAAGAGCCTTAGGTCTTCTTTCGAGAAGGTGGGTTATATCAAGTATACGGGCGGCTTCCTCAACACGTCTCTTGATCTCCTCCTTAGGAGTCTTACGGAGCTTAAGTCCGAACGCCATGTTATCGAATACCGTCATATGCGGATAAAGAGCGTAGTTCTGGAAAACCATCGCTATATCTCTGTCCTTAGGAGCGATATCGTTTACGAGAGTATCGCCTATATGAAGCTCGCCCTCGGTGATCTCCTCAAGTCCCGCTATCATACGAAGAGTCGTGGTCTTTCCGCATCCGGAAGGTCCGACGAGTATTATGAATTCTTTGTCCTTAACTTCAAGGTTAAAATCCGAGACCGCGGTAACTCCGCCCGGATATTTTTTGTAAATGTGCTTAAAAGAAAGACTTGCCATTTTTTAATAACCTCCTGTATGGCTTTCGCTCGTCGGCGTCCCTCAAACGGCAACGCTTCCCGACGGCATATTTTAACTTGTATATTATTGTATCAAATTTTTCCGAAAAAAGAAAGGTGTTATTTATCCAAACTTTTATTTTTCAAATTGTGCATTATGTACAATTTTCACTACGCGACGTCCTTTTCGGTCTTTTTCGATACACTTGATTTTCTAATAAATTAGATTTAGCTTTTGAGCTTCATGGTAAGACCTATGCGTTTTTTGGCTACGTCGACGGAAAGCACCTTAACTTCGACCACGTCGCCGACGGAAAGCACCTCGCCCGGGTGCTTTATGAACCTGTCGCTTATCTGCGAAACGTGTACGAGTCCGTCCTGATGCACTCCTATATCGACGAACGCTCCGAAGTCTATAACGTTTCTGACCGTACCCTTAAGTATCATATCCGGCTTAAGGTCCTCAAGCGACAGAACGTCCTCGCGAAGAAGAGGTGCGGGAAGTCCGTCGCGTATATCGCGTCCAGGCTTTTCAAGCTCGGAAAGTATGTCGTTCAACGTCGGCTCGCCTATCTCCAGCTCCGCGCAGAGCTTTTTCTGTCCGTACTCCTTGATCTTCGCTCGAAGCTCTGTAAGCTTGCCGGTCCCTATATCCTTCTCGGTGCAGCCGAAGGTCTTAAGGAGCTTTTTGGCGGCGGCGTAAGACTCCGGGTGGACTCCCGTACCGTCAAGCACTTCCTTTGCTCCGGGTATACGAAGGAAGCCCGCGCATTGCTCAAAAGCCTTGTCTCCTATCCTCGGTACCTTCTTGATCTGCGCTCTGGAGGTGAACTCTCCGTTCTCTTCTCTGTATTTGACTATGTTCTTCGCGCTTGCGGCGTTTATTCCCGAAACATAGGAAAGAAGCGAATAAGAAGCCGTATTTACGTCTACTCCGACGCTGTTTACGCAGTCCTCTACGACTCCGGTCAGCGCCTCGTCGAGCCTTGCCGGCTTCATATCGTGCTGATACTGACCTACGCCTATCGCCTTCGGCTCTATTTTGACAAGCTCGGCAAGCGGATCCTGCAAACGTCTTGCAATCGACACCGCGCTCCTCTGAGTAACGTCGAAATCCGGAAATTCCTCGGCGCCGAGCTTGGAAGCCGAATACACCGACGCGCCGGCTTCGCTGACTATCGTATATTTTGCGCCCGTATCGGTCTCTTTAAGTACCTCTACCATAAACTGCTCGCTCTCTCTGGAAGCCGTTCCGTTACCGATAGCGATTATCTCCACCTTGTATTTTGCAAGCAGCTTCTTTACGATGACCTTTGCCTCGTCGTATTTGCGGTCGGATTTTATCGTCGGGAATATGACTCCCGTGTCAAGCACCTTACCCGTCGGATCGACTACCGCGAGCTTACAACCCGTGCGGAATCCCGGATCAAGCCCGAGCGCCACCTTACCTTTTACGGGCGGCTGGAGAAGGAGCTGCTTTAAGTTCTTCGAAAACACCTTTATGGCGCCTTCGCTTGCGTCGTCGAAGAGCTGAGAACGTATCTCCCTCTCTATCGAAGGAGCGATAAGACGCTCGTAACTGTCGACGGTTGCGGCGGAGACATACTTATACGCCGGACTTTTCGCGCTCTTTATCACCTCTCCGAAGAGATAATTAAGAACAAGATCCTCGGATATTTCAAGAGATACCTTAAGAAATTCTTCCTTTTCTCCGCGGTTGATCGCGAGAACTCTGTGTCCGGGTATGGTCTTGACCTTCTCGGAAAATTCGTAGTACATACTGTACGGAGAATCCTCGTCCTTTGCTTTTTTGGTAACTATCGTTCCGTATTCGAAGGTTATCGCGCGTATCTCTTTTCTGAACTCCGCGTTATCCGATATATCTTCGGCAATTATATCCATTGCGCCCTGAAGCGCTTCCTCGGCGCTCGCCACGCCCTTTTCTTCGTTTACATACGTTTCCGCCTCCGCTTCTATCGAAGGATCGTAAACGTTCTTTTGCTCCGCTATGAGGGAAGCGAGACCTTCAAGTCCCTTTTCTCTCGCTACGGAAGCTCTTGTTTTTCTGTGAGGCTTGAACGGGCGGTATATATCCTCAAGCTCGGTAAGTATCTCCGCCTTGTCTATTGCCTCGTTTATCTCGTCCGTCATCTTGCCCTGCTCGGTTATCGCGGCTCTGACCTCCTCGCGTCTCTTGTCGAGACTGCGGAGATACGCGAGCCTGTCGTTAAGATCGCGAAGCACGGTGTCGTCAAGCGAGCCCGTGACCTCCTTACGGTAACGCGCGATGAACGGTATGGTATTTCCTTCATCTATCAGAGCGACGGTCTTTTCGACCTGCTCGTATCTGAGTTTAAATTCCTCGGTAAGCTTTGCTATTATATCCATTGATCCGTAATTGATATCCTTTCGTTCCTATCGTCCTTGCTTTGCGCGCTACGTGTTCCCACGGAGCGTCTTTTCTTCCTCCTCGGTAAGGTATCGCCATTCCCCCTCTTTCAGTTCCGGGTCGAGCGCTATCCCTCCGAACTTGATACGCTTAAGATACTTGACCTTACTGCCGGCTCTTTCGAACATTCGCTTTATCTGATGATATTTGCCCTCGGTCAGCGTTATGACTCCGCTCGTCGCGCTATCGCATACAACGGTCGCGGGCTTTGTCATCTTGCCGTCCATCATTATTCCGTCCTCTATGCCAACGCTCTTATCATATGGTACGGAAAGCCTGAAATAATATTCTTTTTCGGCATGCCGCTTTGGCGACAGGAGCTTATGTGCAAGCTCTCCGTCGTTCGTGAGCATTATGAGTCCTACGGTATCCTTGTCCAGACGTCCGCACGGAAAAAGTCCCATACCGTTAAGCGGAGGCGGAAGAAGATCGACCACAGTCTTTTGCTTTTTATCGTCGGACGCGCTGAGCACGCCCGCGGGCTTATTCATCATTATCCACGTAAATTCGCGGTATACGACGTTTACGCCGTCAAAGCACACAACGTCGTTTTTTTCGTCTATACGAGCCGAGCAATCGCAGGCTACCTTGCCGTTTACGGTCACCCTGCCCGCTCTTGCCGCCTTGACCGCCTCGGTCCTCGTGGCGGTCTTGGTCACCGACAAAAATTTATCAAGTCTCATCTCTTATCTTCTTACGGGCTCTATAACGAAGCCGAACGTAAATTCCTTATCCGACAGACGAAGCGCTTTATCAAGCTCCGGACCGCATGAATTAGAACCTATACCGCTCTGCTTGTAGTCTATATAGACGTAAGTGTTCTCGGAGCGCACAAGCTCGTAATCATGCGCGGCTCTCGTAAGCTCCGCTGTACTGTAATGGCTCGCCCTGAAAACGAACTTATCCTCGGCTTCGAAGCGCAGACCGTGACCGGCTATGCTCGTTACCTCGGCATAAAGGGTGTCGCTATGCGAACCGTTTTCCTGAGGATAGACGTAATGCTCGTCGGACGCGGAAACATTGCCCTTGTAGAGTCCCATTTTCGCCGCAAGGCGCTTATCCGTATAGCTCTCGTTCGGTCCGAGTCCGAAATACGAATAATGCTCGGTGTTTTCCGGCATGACTATCTCAAATCCGAACTTCGGCAAGAAGTCGGAGATGTTCTTTGCTTCCGTCTTTACGGCGAGGCTTCCGTCTCCCATAAGCGTATAAGATATCTTCGCTCTTACTATGGGAAGCCTTGACTTTGCTCCGAGACTTACGTCAGATGCGACCGTAACGCTTCCGTCCTTATTTACCGAAGCTTCTATGCCGTAGCATTTCACGTCGGCGCGATCGTATCCGTTATCGATCCACTTGCGCTTTGCGTACATATCGTTATCGGTCGGCGCTCTCCAGATAGTGGGGAGCATGGGGCTTGCGAGCATGTCCTTGCCGTTATCGTTTATGCGGGCAAGGCAACCGCATTTCTTGCATACGGTATATTCCGTATCTCCCGCGGTCATCACGTAAGCGCCGTCGGTCTCCGAAAGAGAAACGCTGTAAGCCGAATATCTTTCCTTCTTTTCCTTTTCGGGAACGGGAAGCTTAAACTGTGCAAAGCTCGTTTCATGACCGGCTTCAGCCCAGGCGTAAGCGGTATTCGTGCGGAAGGAAAGGGTGAGATAAACATTTCCGGAAAGCTCGGAAAGATCGTAAGGAATAACGATATCCGTGCTCTCGCCAGCCTTCGTTCCGATCTCCTTTATACTTCCGTTTTGAACGGTGACGCCTTCGTTTTCAAGCGTCCAAACGAGATCGATATCGTCAAGAGCGGTGAAATTTCTTCTGCTCGTAAGTCTGAACGCGCCTGCCGCAAGGTCAATAGGCTCGGCGATCACCTGAGCGTATGCCTGCTTTACCTCAAGAAATCCCGTATGCGGAGTTCTGTCGGGATAAACAAGACCGTCAACGCAGAAATTACCGTCGTGCGGAGTATCTCCGAAGTCGCCGCCGTAGGTATAATGATAACTGCCGTCATTTTGCTTTATACCTACCGAATGATCGGTAAATTCCCAAACGCAGCCGCCGAAGAATACGTCGTAAGCGTATATGGTCTCCCAATATTTCGCAAGATCTCCGGGGCCGTTACCCATAGCGTGGCAGTATTCGCAAAGGAACACCGGCATGGTAAGCTCCTTATCCTCTATCTTCTTTTTAAGCTCATCTACGTGCGTATACATCGTGCTTTCCACGTCCGTCGCCTCTGGATTGGCTTTGCCGTCCGTATAGTGTCTTGCGGCTCCCTCGTAATGAACGAGGCGCGACGTATCGCGCGAGCGTAAGAACGCCGCCATTGCTCTGTGATTGCAGCCGTAGCCGGATTCGTTTCCGAGAGACCACATGATTACGCATACATGGTTCTTGTCGCGCTCGAACATACGTCTCGCTCTGTCGACGTAAGCCTCTTCCCATGCGGGATCGTCCGAAACGCGCTTCCAATCTCCGACATGCGACATACCGTGCGTTTCTATATCCGTCTCGTCCACGACGTAGAAGCCGTATTTATCGCAAAGAGCGGTAAATCTCGGATCGTTCGGATAGTGCGAGGTTCTTATGGTATTGACGTTATGACGCTTCATTATCATAAGATCCTCTAACATGTGAGCATAAGGCGTCGCATGACCGAGGACGGGGTGACTGTCGTGACGGTTCACGCCCTTGGCTTTGACCTTCTTGCCGTTTATGTATATGACCTTATCGATTATTTCTAACCTCTTAAATCCTACCGGAACGGCTATATGCTCGTTTCCGCATTTAAGAAAGAGGGTATAGAGCAGCGGCGTTTCGTCGTTCCAGAGAGAAACGTCCTTTACCTCGAACTTAAACACGGCGGAAGCCGAGTTCTTCTTGCTCTCGGAGATCACGTTACCGTCGGGATCCACAAGCTTTGCCGAAACGTATGCCTTTCCGTTAAGAGAGATCTCCGCCGTAAGAACGCCGTCCTTCAGCTTATCGTCAAGCACGGGCTTTACGTATATGTCTTTTATTCTCGTCTTTGCGCGGAAAAGAAGGTATACCTCTCTGAATATTCCGCTCATTCTCCACATATCCTGATCTTCAAGATATGTGCCGT
>CAZFQJ010000089.1:0-6942 GCA_964520875.1 uncultured Lachnospiraceae bacterium | reverse complement strand
ACGATAAACAAAGAACACCTCATCCGTCATGCGTTCTTTGATCGCAAGCGCTCTTCGAACGCACGACACCTTCTCCCGCTGGAGAAGGCTAAAGAGATCCCACCTTCGCTTTCGCTCGGTGCTTTTTCGTCCGTGTCATTCTGAGCGTAGTCGAAATCCGAACGTAGTGAGGATCAAACGGTACGCAGTATCGTTTGGAATCTCGGACGAAAAAGTTCGACTCGTTCCACTTCCCGAAATAACGCCTGTAAATTCGAAGAAAATAAATTTTCAAGAATCTCTTCTTGGAAAATAAATTTAAAATTTAAAAGATTTAGTAGTAGTAGCGGTAGTAGTAGTAATAGAGGCTGCGGAATTTGTGTAAAACCGCCTTTTTACTTTGCACCGCCTTGCTTTTTCGGTGTGGAAAATTTTCGTAAAACAGTTAATAACCATGTTGTAAAATTGTGTAAAACCGCGCTTTTTCCTGTTGAAAACTCCCGAATATCTGTTCGGTCAGCTGTTGATCTCCTTGATGAATTCGTTTATTTCCAGCTCAAATATGGAATTGTTTTTTATTTCTCTCTCTATGAATTTATAAGATGACATTATGGTCGTGTGGTCGCGGTTCAGCTTCTTTCCTATGTTCGGGTAAGACATGTCAAGTATCTTTCTCATAAGGTATACGCATATGTGTCTCGCCTTCGTTATCTCGCCTGTTTTTTTCTTACTGAGTATGTCGCCGGAATCCACGCCGTACTTTGCCGCTACGCTTGATATTATCTTGTCCGGCGTTACCTTTACCGTTCCGCTTCCGGAGATAAGATCGGATATGCAGGACGTTGCGAGCGGTATCGTTATCTCTTCGCCGCTGAGGTAACTGTACGCGCTTATCTTCTTTATGGCTCCTTCGATCTGCCTTATGTTGTTCGTAAGCTTTTCGGCAAGGAATGAGAGGACGTCGTTCGGGAACGGCTTACCGAGCATCTCCGCCTTTTTCTTCATTATCGCTATGCGAAGCTCAAAGTCCGGAGGTTGTATATCCGCGGTAAGACCCCATTCGAATCTCGTCTTGAGTCTTTCCTCAAGCTTCTGTATATCCTTTGCCGGACGGTCGGAGGTAAGGATTATCTGTTTTTTATGCTCGTAAAGATCGTTGAACGTATGGAAGAATTCTTCCTGCGTCGATTCCTTACCCGCTATAAAATGTATATCGTCTATCAGAAGAACGTCGGCTTTTCTGTACTTTTCTCTGAACTGAGCCGTAACTCCGCGTCCTATGCTCTCTATCATTTGGTTTGCGAATTCTTCACCCTTGACGTATACTATATTGTAATCCGGATTGTTTTTTTGGACCTCGTTCGTTATCGCGTAAAGAAGGTGGGTCTTTCCGAGACCGCTCGGACCGTATATGAAGAGAGGGTTATACGCGTGAGCCGGTCTCTGCGCGACCGCCGTACACGCGGCGTAGGCGAACTTGTTGGAGGATCCGACTATGAAGTTGTCGAACGTATATTCCGACGAATGGAACGATTCGCTCGGATCCTTCGGCATTATCCTGTTTTCGTTCGTCGCGTAGTATGTAGGCTCTTCCTCTTCGATAGCCTTGGTCTCGCCGATATCCGGTATCTCGTTCTTAACGGATACCTGAATAGTTTCCGCGTGGTCGTCCGGCTTCTCGGCGTATACCGTCTCTGCCGGCGGCGTTTCGCTCAGAGTGAATACGACGTTTACCTCGTAACCGATAACGCTCTCCAGAGCCTGCTTCATCTTTTCGGAATGCATCTTTTCGAGTATTCCGCGTTTGAACGCGTTCGGCGTGTAGAACACCGCGGTCGTTTCGCTTAGGGATATAAGCTTAAGATCGCTTATCCACAGAGAAACGAACGCCTCGGAATGTTTTTTTCTCAGCTCTCCCAAAACAAGAAGCCATATTTCGTCAAATTCCTGCATTTTTTTCTTCTCCGTAATACTATACTGATAATATTTAATTATCTTATCTATAACAAATTAATATAATTATAACATATATATATAATTAATACAAGCCGAAAAAGTATTATTAACAAAAAATTTACTTAAAATTATGCCCCGACATATGCGGATTTTTTCGAAAAAGGTCTTGACAAGCGGTACTTTGATAGTATATAATAGAGAATACGATGCAGACTTATGCGTTGGCTTCGTTTTACAGTCGCTATGTAACGCCTGTGAGCGGAGACAAAAAGCAGATACTAAAGAAAAGGAAACGGAGGTGTTTGATATGCTTAGAACATACCAGCCGAAGAAGCGCCAGAGAAAAAAGGAGCACGGCTTTCGTAAGCGTATGAAAACCGCAAACGGAAGAAAGGTTCTCAAGAGAAGACGCGCAAAGGGCAGAGAAAGACTCACATACTGAGTTTTTCGGCATCTGTGAATAAGCGTTCCGGTCATATTTTCCGGCACGATCACGCAAGTGGAACATTCTGCGTGCTTTCACTTGCGTGTGATCTTCACGTTTATCAAAAGTCAATACGAAAGCAGATGAACATGTGTATTTTGAGTCCGTATTCATCTGCTTTTTTCTTAAAACGCACGGACGTAATGAAAGGTCGATATGAAAGAGATCGCAATAAGAGAAAATCATCTCTATAAAAAGACCTACACGGGCGGTAAAAAAGCCGTGGGCAGGTATTCCGTGATCTACGTGCTTAAGGACCTTAAGGCTTATAAGCTTCGTAAGGAAAATCCAAAAAAGACATATGTAAACCGCGTCGGTCTGACCGTTACCAAAAAAATGGGCGGATCGGTCGTAAGAAATAGGATAAAAAGAGTTTTGAGAGCCGCTTTCCGCGCAGTCGAAAAGGAATACCGTCTGAAAAAAGGTTTTCTTATCGTTATCTCGTCAAGAGAAGCCGCTTCCCGCGCCTCCTCCGATCAGATAAGAGCGGAGATGAAGGAACAGTTCTTAAAGCTTGGTATGATATCCGAGAGCAATGCCCGGGCGGCGGAAGTCAAGGTCGCGGGCGGAGCCGCGGTCTCGGCGGAAGTCGCCCGTAACGAAGCGCCGAAAGAAGAATGAAGCGTTTACTTATCGCGCCGATCCGTTTTTACAGAAGGTATCTTTCCTCTGCAAAGCCTCACCCTACATGCAGGTTCTATCCCACCTGCTCGGCTTACGCGGTAAAAGCGATAGACGAATGGGGAGCTTTTGCCGGATCGTTTCTTGCGGTATGGCGGATACTTCGGTGTAATCCATTCGGGGGAAAGGGCTTTGATCCCGTTCCGAGAAAAAAACGCAAGACCGTTCCGAAGACCTTCGGCTTTACGGCGATCGACTCTCTTTATTCGGTAAGGGCGGGCTTTGACCCGGTCGTATCGTTTTGGCGGTTTTACGAGCCGAGCGAAAAAGAAACGCAAAACATCAAGGAAAAAAAGGAAAACAAATAATGGAAAAATTTTCTGATATACTGAACGTGCCCCTCGGTTGGCTGATAAATCTTTTTTATTCGTTTACGAAGGACTATGTGCTCGCGCTGCTATTCTTCGCGATAGTGGTAAAATTGATACTTCTTCCGTTCGGCATAAAGCAACACAGTAATTCTTTAAAGCAGGCGCGCATGCGCCCGAAGGAAGCCGCGATAGTCAAAAAATACGCGGGCAGAAGCGACAGAGTAAGTCAACAAAAGAAGCAGGAAGAGATACAGAGGCTCTATCAGTCCGAAAATTACAGTCAGTTCGCCGGTTGTCTCCCCATGCTCATACAGATCCCGATAGTAATGTGCATATACGGCGTCGTAAAAGGACCCCTTCGTTATATATGCGGTCTGCCCTCCTCGGTCGTCAAGCTCATAACCGATAAGGCGGGAACCACCGACCAGATAGCCGCCCTCAATATCATGAGAGATAATTTCTCCGAATATGCGGGACTTCACGAGTCGATAGCGGCGCTTGAAGGCAAGCTTCCCGATTTCTATACGTTCGGTATAGATCTTTCGAAGACTCCTCAGATAGGACTGAATATACTTATCCTCATTCCGATACTGACGTTCGTCGCGACCTTCTTCTCGTCTAAGATAATAAGAAAGTTCTCTTATCAGTCTCCTCAGATGCAGCAGACCTCGCCCGACGCCAAGATCTCCATGACGATAATGGATTTCACCATGCCCCTCCTTTCGACTTACATTACCTTCAAGGTCCCCGCGGTCATAGGTATCTACTGGATATACAATAACCTTCTCGGTGTGCTCCAGCAGATAATAATGGTAAAATTAAGACCTTATCCCGTATTTACCGCCGAGGATTACAAGGAAGCCGAGCGTCTCATTGCCGGTAAGAGCGTAAAGAGAAAGAAGAAGTCGGAGACCGTAGAAAAAGACCCCGACCGTCCGAGAGTACGTTCTCTTCACCATATAGACGACGATGAGTATAACGCAAAGGTCGTAGATACGTCGGAAAGCGAAAAGAAGAAGGAAAAGACGTCGGAAAGCGGACTCCTTTCGCCCATGCCCATGAAGGATGCAAGGGACGATAACAAAAAAAGCAAATAAACTTATACGAAAGGTACGGACTTTTTGTTCATGATAAAGGAAACGATAGGAACCGGACGCACGGTAGAAGCGGCGATAGCCGACGGAGCGGCGCAGCTCGGAGTTGAGGCGTCCAGAATACAGTACGAAATAATAGAAGCTCCCAAAAAAGGCTTTCTCGGCTTCGGAGAAGCGCCGGCAAAGGTCAAGGTATTTGTTGAGATCGGTCCGGAGCAGAACGCGCTTAATTACGTAAATACAGTTATAAACGCGTTCGGAATGAAGAACGCTCACGCGGAGATATCGAGAGAATTAAGCTCCGAGGGCGGAAAGATAATAAAGATATCCGGAGATGAAGCCGGTATGCTGATAGGCCGTCACGGCGAGACTCTTGACGCTTTGCAGTATCTTTCGAACCTTGCGCTCAACAACGCGCTCGGCGAGGATAACGACTGCCCGAAGGTCACGGTGGACATAGAAGGCTACCGCGCGCGCCGCGAGGAGACGCTCCGCAATCTTGCGAAGCGTACCGCCGAGAAGGTGAAGAAGTACCGCAGAAACATAGCGCTTGATCCGATGACGCCTTACGAGCGCAGGATAGTACACTCGGCTCTTCAGAACGACAGTATGGTCATGACCGCGTCCGTAGGCTCGGACGAGAACCGTAAGGTCGTGATACATTACGTCGGCAAAAAAACTAAGACCTCAGATCAGAGCGAAGGCGATAAGGAAAACGCCTGATAAGAAAGGGAACGGCGTGCCGTTCCCTTTTTCACATGTAAAATAACCGTATTTGGAGATAAAGATGAAAGATCAGACGATTGCCGCGGTATCCACACCCTTCGGCAGGGGCGGTATAGCGGTCATAAGGATATCGGGTGAGAAGGCGGCATGCGTTGCCGAAAAGATGTTTTTCCCCGTTTCGGGAAAAAAGCTTTCGGATTATGCGCCGAATACCGCCGTTTACGGAAGGATAGCTTCCGACGGTACAGTTATAGACGACGGAGTTGCGGTCCTTTTCCGCGCGCCGAGGTCGTTTACCGGCGAGGATACCGTTGAGATAAGCTGTCACGGAGGGGTGCTTCTTACCGAAAGAGTGCTTAAGACCGCATTTGCCTGCGGAGCGTCTCCGGCGGGAGCGGGAGAGTTTACCGAAAGGGCGTTCCTTAACGGAAAAATATCGCTTACGGAAGCGGAGGCGGTCATAGGGCTGATAAACGCCGAGAGCGAGGAGAAGCTCGCGCTCTGTGCTTCTCATGCCTCGGGCGTGCTCAAACGCCGTACCGACGAAATATACGCCTCTGTGTTAAAGCTTTTAAGCTCCGTATATGTCGGACTTGATTATCCCGAGGAGGATCTTGAAGAGGTGAGCGGCGAGGAATTCTTGTCGTCGCTTAAGGATATACATTCCCGTCTTTGCGAGACCGCGGACACGTACCGCGAGGGAAGGGCGGTATCCGAGGGAGTAAAGACCGTTCTGCTCGGCAGACCGAACACCGGAAAATCCTCTCTTCTTAACGCTTGGCTCGGGGAGGATCGCGCGATAGTTACCGACATCGAAGGGACTACGCGCGACGTAATAGAGGAAAGAGTGTCCGCCGGAAGGATAACCCTTCGGCTTTTCGATACCGCCGGGATAAGGAACAGTACGGACGCGGTCGAGAGCATAGGTATAGAAAAGGCGTTACGTAGCGCCGACGAGGCGGAGCTGATAATAGCCATGTTCGATCTTTCGCGCGACCCCGACGGCGAGGACGGGCTGATATGCGAACGGCTTGCGCGGTATTCCGAGAACGGGGTGCCGATCATTGCGGTCTTTAACAAATGCGATCTTGACGTTGGAGACGGTGTTTTTTCGGAGAGAGAACGCGCTTTCGGGGCGATGATCCCGAAGGGTGTCGGTATATGCAGGATAAGCGCGAAGAACAGCGAGGGTCTTGCGGGGCTTAAAAAAGCCGCCGAACGGCTCTTTGCTTCGGGGTATACCGATTACTCTAAGACCGCGGTCATCGCGAACGCACGGCAATTTTCGGCGGTCTGTGGGGCGCGTGACGCCGTTCGCAACGCGATCGACGCTTTTGAGAGCGGAGTCGGTTCCGATGTGTGCGGAATGGATCTCGAAAGAGCGCTATCCTCTCTCGGTGAGGTCGACGGACGTTCCGTTTCGGAAGAAGTTACTTCCGAGATATTCAAAAATTTCTGCGTCGGCAAATAACCTACTTTCTTGAAAGAAAGTAGGCAAAGAACTTCTTCTACAATGAATATTGTGTAGATTTTGATATTATATTATAGACTTACTTTTCTTGAAATAAAAAGTGATCGTCCTGCGGGCGATTGGCAAAAGAACTTCTTCTACATTGACTATTGTGTAAATCTTAAGGTCGTATCATAGAGTGAAGTTTTCGCCTTCTCCTGTGGGAGAAGGGGGACGGCAAATTGTCAAGTCAAGTGCAAC
>CAZFQJ010000088.1:0-7034 GCA_964520875.1 uncultured Lachnospiraceae bacterium | reverse complement strand
AAAAAAGCTCTGTGTTCGGCATAAAGAACGATACATTATACGTTTCCGAGCGTCAGGATGCGCTAAGCGATGCGGACGGCATATCGGCGGCTTTGAAGCTGCTTGCGCGCAGCGGAAGAGTAAAAAGCGGCTTATTTTCCGAACGACCGACGGTCAGTAAACGCGATTTTGAAAACGATGTCGTCGGCAGTGAAGAATATTCGGCGTTATGCGAGACGGCGTGCAAGATCAGGGAGCTTGACAGAAAGCGCGAAGAGCATGAAAAGGAATGTATGGCGCTTACGGAACGTATCGAAGCGCTCACTCCTTGGGTAGAATGCGATATGAGACTTGACGGGCTTTCGACAAGGTATACAGAAACCATACTCGGGGTCGCGCCGCCGTCGCTTGACGCCGAAAAATCCGAAAACGAGCTTGAAGCAAACGGTACGACAGCGGTGATAGAGACGGTCAAAAGGGAAAAGGGCGCAAGCTACGTAAGCGCTGTGCTTTTAAAGGAAGATAAGGAAAAAACGCTCCGTATGCTCTCGTCTCTCGGTATTTCGGAGATAAGATTTCCGCTGGCGCGTATGAAGCCCGCGGAAGAGATATCGGAACTTTCCGAAAGGATAGCGGACATAAAAAAAGAGATGTCGGATACGCTTTTAAGTATAGACTCTTTTAAAGAAAGATACGACGGGCTTTGCATAGCGCTCGATATGGCTTTTACAAAGGCTGAGATAGCCGAGGCAAAGCAGAATATGACGATAACGGAACGCGCGGCGGTCATAAGCGGCTGGGTACCTGCCGAATACGAGAACGATCTTAATGACGCTCTTTCGGAATACGATGTGTATTACGAGCTTTGCGACCCTGAAAGCGGCGACGACGTTCCCGTTCGTCTCGTGAACAAAAGTCCCGCGGATCGTTTTGAGCCCGTTATTACGATGTATTCTTCTCCGAGGTACGGTACGTTCGACCCGACGAGGGTGACCGCCGTGTTTTTCTTCATCATCTTCGGAATGATGCTCGCGGACGTGGTCTACGGGCTGATAATAGCGCTCGGGGGCGCGTTCATTGCCAAAAAAGCCAATGCTTCCGAAAGCGTAAAGAATATGTGCTCCATGTTTTCCCTGTGCGGAATATCGTGTGTGATATGGGGAATTATATTCGGAAGCTACCTCGGAGATCTGCCGGTAAGATATACAAATGAGATATTCGGAGCGGATATAAAGGTTCCGGCACTGATCGATATTATGAAAAACGCGATAGTCTTTCTCGTTCTGTCGCTTGCCGTGGGCGCTATTCATATGCTTACGGGAACGGCGATACGTTTTGTCGTTCTTATTCGGCGCGGACAGATACCTTCGGCTATGCTCGGAGAAGGCGGAAAGCTTGTCGTTTTTATCGGGATCGGGCTTTGCTTTATGTTAAAAACGCTCGGGGTCGCTATTATCGCGTGCGGTGTAATTATGACCGTGATTTCCGGCGGTATCGGAGAAAAACGGTTTATAATGAAATTTATAAAGGGGCTCGGGAGCCTTTACGGCTTTGTCGGATACGCGTCCGATCTTCTTTCGTATTCGAGGATAATGGCGCTCGGGCTTTCGTCGGCGGTGGTCGCGAGCGTATTCAATATACTTGCCGTCATGGGAGGCGGCGGAATATTCGGTATAGTTGTCTTTATCGCGGTACTGACGCTCGGACATGCTTTGAATCTTGCGATAAATCTTCTCGGAGCGTTTGTTCATACGAGCAGGCTTCAGTACGTTGAATTCTTCGGGCGGTTCTTCGAAGCCGGCGGCAGACCGTTTCGTCCGTTAAGACCGCATATAACTCATTTTACGGTGATCGACGGTAAAAGCGCATGATACGATGTATAAAACACAGGGGGATAAAACTTTATGGATAACTTCTTTTCGATATTTACGGGTGCCAATATCGCGCTGATCGGAGCATTCCTTGCCGTCGGATTTACCGGTTGGGGATCGGCGAAGGGCGTGGGAAACGCCGCATGCGCCGCAAACGGACTTTTGGCGGAGGAGCCGTCGATGTTCGGTAAGGTGTTCGTGCTTGAAGCGCTTCCGGCAACGCAAGGCATATACGGATTCGTCGTGGCGTTCATGATAATGCTGAAGATCGGAGCGATAGGGGGAGATATGTCCTCGGTAACGGTAGCCGAGGGGAGCTATCTGCTGATATCGTCTCTTCCGATAGCTTTGGTGGGGCTTATATCCGCGCAGTATCAGTCGCGCGCGGCGGTAGCCGGTATAAGTCTCGTCGCAAAGCAAAAGGAGCGTCTCGGTAACGCCATAACCAACGCGGCTCTCGTAGAGACATACGCCATACTTGCGCTTCTGATATCCATGCTCCTTATAATAAATTATTGAGCGTTATGAATGGTATAGAGAAGATAACGGACAAGATAATTTCCGACGCGGAAGCATATTCCGATGAGGTAAGGAAAAACGCAGAGGCGCATGCCGAACGAATGATAAACGATGCAAGAGCGCGCGCAAATGAAGCCTATAACGAGGCGATCTTAAAAAGTGCTGCCGAATGTGCCGATATTAAAAATCGCGCCGTGTCGTCCGCGTATATTTTGGAAAGGAATATACTGCTTGACGCTAAGATAAAACTTGCGGAAAAAGCGTTCGAACGCGCGTTAGAGGCGCTGACAGAGCTTAAGCCCGAGCTTTACGCCGAGTTTCTTATAAGAAAATTAAAGGAAGCGGCGGATATGTCGGAGATCGAAGAAAACCATGACGATCCGTATATCGTGGCGCTTTGCGATAAGGACCTTAAGAAGTATAAGGGACGGCTGGAGGAGGAGCTTTCTCCGATCGCGGCGGCAAAAAAACGAAAGCTCCGCTTTTCGGAGAGCGGGGTGGAAATGACGGGCGGTCTTATCCTAAAGCGCGGTAAGACGGAAATTAACGCTTCGTTTGAAAGCTTGCTCGGAAACCTGAAAAAAAGCATGACGGACAAGGTGTGCGGAGCACTTTTCGACGATATCGGAGGAAACGGCGTTGAATAACAATTACGAGGATCATCTGTTTTTATCCGCAAAGCTGCGCGCGTCGGAAAAGCGTATCATCGGAAAAGCCGAGATATCGGAAATGGCTTTCGCTTCAAACGGAGAGGAGCTTTGCCGTATGCTTAAGGATAAGGGGATATCCGTAAAAGACGACCCGAAAAGCGGAAGTGACTACGCTCAGGCTTTTTCTTCCGTGCTTTTCGACGCTTATTCGTTTGTTTTTTCGGATATACCCGATAAAAGTCTTTTTGCGATGTTTACTTATCCGTATGACTGTCATAATCTGAAAACGGCTCTGAAATACGCGATAAAGGGAGAAAACGGCATTAGATACATGATACCGCTCGGAAGCGCTTTTGCAGAGAGCGCTGAGAAGGCGGTCATGGGAGGAGAAAAATCCGAATTTCCGAGTAATATGGCGCATGCGGTAAAAAAGGCAAGGAGCGAATACGTAAAAAGACGGGATCCGCAGATAATAGATCTTATGCTCGATCACGCCTGCTTTGAGGATATCGGTCTTGCGCTTAGAAGAAAGAACGCGGGCTTTATGGACGAGCTTTTTCGATTAAAAACGGATATAGCGAACATATATACCGCGTTAAGGCTTTTACGCAGAGGCTGCGGAAAAAGAAGGCTTCCGCCCGAGTATGTGTTTCTGCCGGGCGGAGATATCGACGCGAGCTTTTTTTACGGGATATTTAATAGGGACGGAAGCGAGGAGGCTTTTGTCTACGCTCTTATGCATACGAAACGTTCTGATATAGCTTACGCTATTAAGTCGGAAAAAGGCGACATGGGAAAAACGGGAAAGATTTTAGAGGATATCTTCATAGCAAGCGTTATGCGATCGAAAAACGTCGTTTCGGGATATGAAACGGCGGTAAGGTATCTTACTCTTGCCGAATATGAGGTTAAAAATCTTCGCGTGCTGGTAGCGGGGAAAAAGGCGGGCGCCAAACCCGAGAGCATTATCGAAAGGCTATACGAATGTTATGTATAAAATAGGAGTCATAGGAAAACGCGAGAGCGTAATGTGCTTTATGACGAGCGGATTTGAGGCGGAAGCGGTATCCGACGCTTCGGAAGCTGCCGAATGTCTGAAAAGAATGATAAAAAACGGTCATGCGATCGTATTTATCACCGACGATCTCGCTCGGGGGCTTGTAAAGGAAACGGAAATGTATGAAAATGAGGCTATTCCCGCGATCATAACGATACCGTCGGTCTCGGAAAACACGGGGTACGGCAAAGCGGCGCTGAAAAACGCGTGCAGGATAGCCGTCGGTACGGATATCTTAAGATAAGACAAAAAGAAAAGTTTTTACGAAGGGAGCTTTTTGGGTATGGATTACCGTGCGGCAGTCGGCAGGATAGTGAAGGTCTCGGGACCGTTGGTCGTAGCCGAGGGAATGAAGTCGGCTAACTTGTTCGACGTTGTGAGAGTCGGAAAGAACAGGCTTATCGGAGAAATAATAGAAATGCACGGAGACAGGGCGTCCGTGCAGGTGTACGAGGATACCGCGGGGATAGGCAGAGGAGACGAGGTGGTATCAAGCGGAGCGCCCCTTTCGGTAGAGCTTGGCCCGGGGCTTATAAAAAATATCTACGACGGTATACAAAGACCGCTCGAAAAGCTGAGGACGAAGTTCGGCGCGGATCTTGTAAGGGGCATGGAGGAGCCTGCGCTCGACAGGAGCGTTAAATGGAGCTTCGAAGCGACGGCAAAGGTCGGAGACAGAGTGTCGGAGGGCGACGTTATCGGAACGGTAAATGAAACGGGAGCGGTGACGCATAAGATAACGGTACCGCCGAAAACAAGCGGCGAGATAACCGAGATAAGCTCCGGAAGCTATACGGTAGAGGAGTGCGTCGCAAGACTTAAAAACGATAAAGGAGAGATCTCCGAGCTTACTCTCATGCAGAAATGGCCGGTCCGTATTCCTCGTCCGTATGCCGAAAAGCTTCCTCCGAAGATCCCCATGATCACTGGGCAGAGGATAATGGATACGATGTTTCCGCTGGCAAAGGGCGGTACTGCGTGCGTTCCCGGTCCTTTCGGTTCGGGAAAGACCGTTATCCAGCACCAGATAGCGAAGTATTCCGACGTCGATATAGTGGTCTACGTAGGGTGCGGAGAACGCGGTAACGAGATGACGGACGTTCTGCGTGAATTTCCGGAGCTTATCGACAAAAGATCGGGGAAAAGCGTTATGGAAAGGACGGTCCTTATAGCGAATACGTCGGATATGCCCGTCGCCGCAAGAGAAGCGTCTATATATACGGGAATGACGATAGCGGAATATTTCAGAGATATGGGACTTTCGGTCGCCGTCATAGCGGATTCCTCGTCAAGGTGGGCGGAAGCTCTTCGCGAAATGTCGGGACGTCTTGAGGAGATGCCGGGAGAGGAAGGGTATCCGGCATACCTTGCTTCGAGGCTTGCGCGGTTCTATGAAAGAGCGGGAACGGTAAAATGTACGGGAAGCGACGGAAGAATAGGGTCCGTATCGGCAATAGGCGCGGTGTCTCCTCCGGGCGGAGATCTTTCCGAGCCTGTAACTCAGGCTACGCTTCGTATAGTCAAGGTATTCTGGGGACTTGACGCATCTCTTGCTCATAAACGTCATTTTCCCGCGATAAATTGGCTCTCCTCTTACTCTCTCTACGAAAACAGGCTCATGCCGTGGTATGAATCGAATATATCAAAGGACTTACCGAATGATCGCTCGGAGGCGATGAGACTTCTCGGTCTTGAAACTGAATTCGAAGAGATAGTGCGTCTTGTCGGCGCGGACGCTCTGTCGCCCTCCGACAGACTTATAATGGAGAGCGCAAGGTCGATAAGAGAGGATTTTTTGCAACAGAACGCAATGGACGGCGAAGACAGTTTTTGTCCGCCGGATAAGCAGGCGGAGCTTCTTTCGCTCGTACTGTCTTTTTACCGTAACGGGCTTAAGGCGTTGAAAAACGGCGCGGATATCGAAGATATCCTTGCTCTTCCCGTAAGGGAACGGATAGGAAGGGCAAAGAGCGTTCCGTATAATGTGTATAAAAGGGTATATTCCGAGATAGAAAACGAACTTACATCGTCACTTTGCTCGCTTGAAAGCGGCGAACCCGAAAACGGAAGGGGCTTAGAATGGTCAGAGAATACAGGACGATAGAGGAGGTAGCCGGACCGCTCATGCTTGTGCGCGGAGTGGACGGAGCAAAATACGAGGAGCTTGGGGAGATAGAGCTTGAGGACGGGAGCGTAAGGCGTTGTCGGGTGCTGGAGATAGACGGAACGAATGTGCTCGTCCAGCTTTTTGAAAGCGCGGCGGGGCTTAATCTCTCATCGAGCAAGGTCCGCTTTTCGGGGCACGGCGTGCGTCTCGGTGTATCGGATGATATGCTCGGCAGAGTTTTCGGCGGTATGGGCGAGCCGATAGACGGCGGTCCGAATATAATACCGGAAAAAATGTCGGATATAAACGGTACTCCGATAAATCCGGCGGCGAGGAACTATCCTTCGGAATTCATACAGACGGGAATATCCGCGATAGACGGACTTAATACTCTCGTAAGAGGTCAGAAGCTTCCCATATTCTCCGCTTCCGGACTGCCGCATGCCGAGCTTGCCGCGCAGATAGCGCGTCAGGCTAAGGTAAGGACGGCAAACGATAAATTCGCGGTGGTCTTTGCGGCTATCGGCATAACCTTTGAGGAAGCGGACTTCTTTATCTCGGACTTTAAAAAGACCGGCGCGATAGACAGGACCGTGTTGTTTATAAATCTTGCGGGAGATCCGGTAATAGAACGTATATGCGTTCCGCGTATGGCGCTCACCGCCGCCGAATATCTTGCGTTCGAAAAGGATATGCATGTGCTTGTCATAATGACCGATATGACAAATTATGCGGAGGCTCTCCGCGAGGTCTCGGCGGCAAGAAAGGAGGTGCCCGGAAGAAGAGGTTATCCCGGGTATCTCTACACCGATCTTGCCACCATATACGAAAGGGCGGGGCGCAAGCTCGGA
>CAZFQJ010000087.1:0-7085 GCA_964520875.1 uncultured Lachnospiraceae bacterium | reverse complement strand
CCGGAGGGTGTTGCGATAATGAGACTTGAAAACGTCGGTGTTTCCATCACCGGTAACTCCACCAACCCCACGCGCTTCCAGCATCCCGTTGCGGGAACCTACAAGAAATGGTGCAACGAGAACGGCAGAAAGTATTTCTCCGTTGCCTCCGGCGGCGGCACGGGACGTACGCTCCATCCCGATAATATGGCGGCGGGTCCCGCTTCCTACGGTATGACGGATACCATGGGACGTATGCACTCCGACGCTCAGTTTGCCGGTTCCTCTTCCGTTCCCGCTCACGTTGAGATGATGGGACTTATAGGCGCGGGCAACAACCCCATGGTCGGTATGACCGTTGCGGTTGCCGTTGCTATCGAAGAGGCTTCCAAGTAAGTTTTTAAATAAAAAACGAACCCCAACAGATTTACCGAAAAATCTGTTGGGGTTAATTTTATTCAGAACATCACGCTTTATGCTGCTTTACTTTCCGTTGTAACCGTAGATGATACTGTATTTACCCACACCTTGGCTCCACCAAGCGTTTTTAAGTATCTTTCCCCATTCTTCGCTTGTACCGCGGTATTTGATAGTCATAAGCGATTCGCAATTGCAGAATGCATAACTGCCTATACTCTTTACCTTTTTTCCTATCGTAATACCGGTCAGCTTCCTACACTCGTAAAACATGTTCTCTTCTATCGCGCTCAGTCCGTTTCCTATCGTAACGGTTGTAAGCTCTTTACATTCGCTGAAAGCTGACTCTCCCAAGTTTCTTACATTATCGGAGAGCGTTACGCTCGTGAGTCCGCAACCCTTGAAGGCATACTTGCCTATACCCGTTACGCTGTTCGGAATATCTACGCTCGTAAGCGCCGTGCAATCGTAAAAAGCCGAGCTTCCTATGTTTTTAACACCGTCGGATATGGTCAGGTTCGAAAGCCTCTTGCAACGTCTGAAGGCCGATGAGCTTATGGTCCTCAGGGTATTCGGTATAGTTATGCTCGTAATGCTACATTCATAAAATGCATATTCTCCGATACTCGTTATACCGTTCGGTAAGTTTTCGTAATGCTCGTACACGCGTAGAAAGCGGAGTCTCCTATGCTCTTTAAGCTATTCGGCAATGTCACGCTCGTTAGCCCTATACAATTGTAAAACGCTCTCTTGCCTATACTTTCCACGCCCTCCGGTATGCTCACGCTCGTAAGAGCCGTACAACCGTAAAATGCACGCTCTCCTATGCTCGTAACTCCCTCGGAGATTTCAAAGCTCGTTCCGCAGAATCTCTCGGTATACATCAGGAGCGTTTTTCCGTCCTTGGTATAGAGTCCTTTATCCAGCGACTTATATACTTCGTTCTCCTCGGATACTTTTATCTCTTTAAGAGAGTCGCAATCGAAAAATACCGAGATATCAAACTCCGTAACACTGCTCGGCAACGTTACGCTCTTAAGATTTCCGCAACCGTAGAACGCGGTATTGTTTATTTTCGTCACGCCTTCCGGAATTGTAAAGTCCGTACCTCCGGCGCACCATATCAGCTTTTTCCCTTCCTTGTCGTACAGATTTCCGTCTATTGAGCTATAATTAACGTTTTCGCTCGACACCTCAATATATTCAATAGAAGCACCGTCATAAGGTATATAAATATTTTCCACGTTCTTCGGTATCGTTATCCTATTAACTCCGCAATCCGAAAATATACTCAGATACAAATCGGTCAAACCATCTCCTATCGTAAAGCTTGTAAGTCCCGTGCAATTCGAAAACGCCAAGCTATCTATACTCGTTACACTATTCGGTATAGTTATGCTCGTAATCCCCGTGCAATAGTAAAATGCTCTATAGCCTATACTCGTTACGCCATTCGGTATAGTTATGCTCGCAAGACCCGTACAACCATAAAATACACTATCTCCCATACTCGTTACGCCATTCGGTATCGTTATGCTCGTAAGTCCCGTGCAATGGTAAAACGCTTTATAGCCTATACTCGTTACGTTATTCGATAGCGTTACGCTCGTAAGTCCCGTACAACCACAGAATACACTATTCCCCATGCTCGTCACGCTATTCGGTATCGTTATACTCGCAAGATCCGCGCAACCGTAGAATGCACTGTTTCCTATACTCGTTACGCTATCCGGTATAGTTATGCTCGTAAGTCCCGTGCAATTCGAAAACGCTTCGGAAGCAATAGTGCTTCCGCCGGTCAATACAACCGTTTGAAGAGACGACGGCACGTATTTGGCGTTATTTTCGTATTTCTGCGTTCCGAAAATATATCCGAAATGCGTATTGCTTTCGCCGTCCTTTTCCGCTCCGACAAACGGCAGGGTCAGACTTGTAAGTCCTTCGCAACCTTCAAATGCACCGAGACCTATACTCGTTACGCTATCCGAGATCGTAACACTCGTAAGTCCCGTACACCCGTAAAACGCCTTCGCGTCAATAGCGTTTCCGCCGGTCACAACGACCGTTTGAAGCCCGGACGGCACATATTCGGCGTTATCCGAATACCCATACGCTCCGAAAATATATCCGAAATACGTATCGCCCTCACCGTTCTTTTTCGCTCCGACAAACGGCAGGGTCAGGCTCTTAAGATTGTAAGCGCCGTAAAACACTCCGAGGTTTATTTCGGTCACGCTATCCGGAAGAACGAATCCTTCGTCGGTTTTACCGCAGGCATATATTACGAACGTTTTTCCGTCCTTTGAGTAAAGATTTCCGTCTATCGACATATATGCGGCATTTCCGCTCGATACTTTGATATCGGCAAGCTTGGTACAATCGTAAAACGCCGTTGTTTTTATGCTCGTCAAGCTATCCGGCAAGGTTATTTCGGTAAGCTCCGCGCAGTCCGCAAACGCATAGTCTCCTATATGGGTCACGCCGTTTCCGAAATTAACACTTTTCAGCTCCGTGCAACCCTTAAACGCCGATTTATCTATATATTCAACGCTGTTCGGGATAGTTATCTCGGTAAGTCCGGTACAACCGTAAAACCCACATTCTCCTATTCCCGTTAAACTGTCGGGTAGCTTTATCTCGGTAAGTCCCGTACAACCGTAAAAACCATATTCTCCTATTCTCGTTAAACTGTTGGGTAACTTTATCTCGGTATATCCGCCGCAATTCGAAAACGCGCTGCGGGATATCTCCGTCACTCCGTCGGGTATAACGATTCGCGTTTCGGTCTTACCCGGTACGTACCTTATGAGCGTTTTTCCGTCTTTTGAGTAAAGACTTCCGTCTATCGACTTATAGACCCCGTTTTCATTCGACACGCGGATCTCCGCAAGAGATTCGCAACCGCCAAACACAGAGGTATCTATGTCCGTTAAACCTTTTCCTATCGTAATGCTCTTAAGATTTCTGCACCACAAAAAAGCCGAACTTCCGAGGTGCTCCACACTATCCGGTAAGCTTACACGCGTAAGACCTTCGCAAGACGCAAAGGCGCGTTCGCCTATGTACGTCACGCCGCTTCCTATCGTAACGCTCTTAAGCCCGGAACAATTTGCGAACGCATTGTTTCCTATCACTTCTATACTGTCCGGTATAACTACGCTCGTAAGTCCCTTGCAGTCTTTAAACGCACTGCCCATTATAACCTTTACCGGCTTGTCATTGTACTCGCTCGGTATTATCAGCGCTTTACCGTTACAAGCGCTCGTTCCCGTGATCGCATAGCAACCCTCGGTAGAATCATAATCGTATACAAATTGTATCTCGTCGGACGCTCGGTCGGAGCACATCGTAAAAAGACCGATCGATAAGATCACCGTCAAAATACACATAAGCAGTAAGGAAACGCGCTTTAACATAGTACTTTACCTCCCGACATGATATGTTTTTTGTGTTCTTCTATCCTTATTATACCACATGATATGCAATTTGTAAATACATTCTTGCAATAAAAAAATCCCTCCCGTTTTCGGTTCAGCCGAAAACGGGAGGGAAACGTATATTTTTCGGTAATTCAAATACCGCGTATAAGCTCGAAAAATTCCTCGGGACGGCTTACCTTGACCGCGTTTGCCGACTCGGCAAGCTCGACCGTCGCCGAATAACGATATGCCGCCCTTGCGAGCATCTCGGCGTCGGAAAGCGAATCCCCGAACGCCGCCGTCTCGGCGGATATAACGCCGAGCCTACTCTGAAGATCGAACACCGCTCCGCCCTTACCGACGAAACGATTAACAAATTCCGTCCAACCGTTTCGGTCGTAGAACATCTTAAGACCGAACGGAACGGAAGCGATATACGTACCGGTAAGACTTCCTCTGTAAAAGGATATCTTGTAAACGTTATCGGTTATCCCCACATTGCACATTATCCTCTGCACTCCGTGTCCGTAGCTTACCGCTATCCTGTTGCAAAATTCGTCGTCTCCGTACAAGAACACCTTCTGTTCCGAGCAAAAGACCGCGCCGTAGCCGGAGCTTTTCGCATAGCTTAGCGCCCAAAGGACGTCCTCTCTCGCTATCGGACGACTGTAAAGCGTCCTACCGTCCTTAACGCACAGAGCGCCGTTACAGGAAACGAAGTACGCTCCGTCGGAAACGCGCGAAAAAAGTCTCTTTAAGCTGAGCTGATCTCTGCCCGTAACTACCGCAAATGCGATCCCCGACGACATAACGGAATTTATATGACGGACGACCCCTTCGCCGAGAATTTCCGATCCGCTCTCGGTAAGCGTACCGTCAACGTCGGACGTTATAAGCTTTATCATGTCATTTGGTTCCCGTAGAGCCGAAGCCGCCCTCGCCGCGTACCGTGTCGGAAAGCTCGTCACATTCGGTATACTCTGCCTTGATAAACGGAGCTATCACCATTTGAGCTATCCTTTCGCCGCCGGATACCGTCTGCGCGACGCTTCCGTGATTATGTAACGCGACCATGACCTCTCCGCGGTAGTCGCTGTCGACCACCCCGACTTTATTTGCCGGAGCAAGTCCCTTTTTGGACGCAAGTCCGCTTCTTGCATATATGAATCCACCCATTCCTTCGGGTATCTCCATGGCTATTCCGGTATGTACGAGCACGGTCTGTCCCGGCTCTATCGTTATATCGTTTTCGGCAAGAGCGTAAAGATCCGCGCCCGCCGCATACTCCGAGCCGTAGGACGGCGCTACCGCCTTCGGGTCAAGCTTTTTAAATCTGAGTATCACTTCCGTATCTCCTTTTTCGATGTTTTATAACACTTCGTCCTTAAGACCCTCCCAAAGGGTCAGCTCTCCGCTCTCGCGCGTCTTTTTAAGATCTATTATACGCTGATTGGACGAGCCCCTGAACTTAAGCTTAAGGTTCTTTTTCGCCGCGACGAACCTGCCGTCGACCAAAATATCTATCATTCCGAGCATACGATCCGTTACCTCGCATCTCGCACGGCTCTCTTTTTTGAGCTCCTCGTCGTAGAGGTAACCCGTATAACACCATATCGTCTTTTCGGGATATTTTTCCTTTATCTTTTCCAGAAGTCCGACAAGGACTCTCTGGTTACACGGCTCGAACGGCTCTCCGCCGAGAAGCGAAAAGCCTTCTATGTAACCGCGTTCAAGGAGCTTAAGTATCTTACTTTCGGTCTCCTCGGTATACTCAGAGCCGTAATCGAAATCCCATGCTTCTCTGTTAAAGCACTCGGGACAATGATGAGTACAACCCGAGACGAAGAGCGATACTCTTACGCCTACACCGTTCGCAACGTCAAGCTCTTTTATTGTCGCATAATTCATTTTATTTCCCTCTCGATCAAATAAGATACCAATATCTCCATGATATAATATCAAATCTTACACAATACCCATTGTAGAAGAAGTTCTTTTGCCTACTTTTCTTTCAAGAAAAGTACGGTCAAGAAAAGTAGGTTAGATGTGGAGAACTCTCGCGGCGATCTCTTTGGTCTTTCCCACATTCCAGAAATTTTCTCCCAGATAACCGCAGGTACGGCGCGTAACATTCATCTTTGAATGATCCTTGTTATGACAAGCGGGGCACTCCCATTCGCCGTCCTTGTTTATTATTATCTCTCCGTCGTATCCGCAAACGTGGCAGTAATCGCTCTTGGTGTTAAATTCGGCATACTGTATATTGTCGTATATGAACTTAACTATCTCCGAAAGAGCCTTGAGGTTATGCCTCATGTTAGGTATCTCGACATAGGATATCGCTCCGCCCGAAGAGATCACCTGGAACTGGCTTTCGAACTCGAACTTGTCGAACGCGCCTATCTTTTCTCTTACGTCAACATGGTATGAGTTGGTATAATAGCCCTTGTCGGTAATATCGGTTATGGTACCGAATCTCTGCTTGTCTATCCTTGCGAAGCGGTAGCAGAGCGATTCCGCTGGCGTTCCGTAGAGCGCAAATCCGAGACCCGTATCCTCTTTCCACTTGTCCGTGGCGGCTCTCAAACGCTTCATGACTCTGAGAGCGAAATCCTTACCCCTCTCGGTAGTATGAGATTCGCCGGTCATTACCTTGGTAACCTCGTATAGTCCGATATATCCGAGCGAAAGCGTAGAATAACCGCCGTAAAGATACTTATCTATCTTCTCGCCCTTTCCAAGACGCGCAATAGCTCCGTACTGCCAATGCACCGGGCTTACGTCCGACTTAACGCCCTGAAGCGCTCTGTGTCTGCACATAAGAGCCTCGTAGCAAAGTCCGAGCCTTTCGTCCATAAGCTCCCAGAATATCTTCTCGTCGCCCTTGGCTATTATGCCGATCTGGGGAAGGTTTATGGAGACTACGCCCTGATTGAAGCGTCCTTCGAATTTGAAGTTTCCGTTCTCGTCCTTCCAAGGAGAAAGGAAGGAGCGGCAGCCCATGGGGCTGAAAACGTTTCCGTCGTAATTCTCACGCATCTTCTTTGCGGAGATGTAGTCGGGGTACATTCTCTTAGCCGAGCACTTTACGGCAAGCTCGGTTATATAATCGTACTTGCCGCCCTTAAGGCAGTTATGCTCGTCAAGCACGTATACGAGCTTCGGGAACGCGGGGGTTATGTATACGCCCTGCTCGTTCTTTATACCCTGGAGCCTCTGGTTGAGTATCTCCTCGATTATCATAGCGTTTTCTTCTATGTAGGGATCGTC
>CAZFQJ010000086.1:0-7218 GCA_964520875.1 uncultured Lachnospiraceae bacterium | reverse complement strand
CGGTATACCTCGGGCACCCAGAGGAGTTCCTCAGATAGAGGTAACCTTCGATATAGACGCTAACGGTATAGTCAATGTTACGGCGAAGGACAAGGGAACCGGCAAGGAGCAGCATATAACCATAACCTCCTCCACGAATATGAGCCAGGAGGATATAGACAAGGCGGTCAAGGACGCGGAGAAGTTCGCGGAAGAGGACAAGAAGCAGAAGGAAGCGGTCGATATCAAGAACCGCGCCGATAACCTTATATTCCAGACGGAAAAGACGCTCGGCGAGGTAGGCGATAAGCTTCCCGAAAGCGATCTTGCCGATGTTAAGGCGGCGCTTGAAAAGCTCAAGGAGACCGCAAAGGGCGACAACACAGACGCCATAAAGGCGGACACGGAGGCTCTTGAACAAGCATTCTATAAGCTCAGCGAAAAGCTCTACGCTCAGCAGGGCAGTCAGGGCGGAGACCCCGGACAGGGACAGAACGGCGATTCCGGTCAGGGCGGAGAGCAGACCTACTATGACCCCGGATACGAGGATAAGACGGATAAATAATTTTGATCTGACGTTTTTGCCTCGGTAAGCTTAAACAAGTACGGCAAGGAGGCAGTAATACGTTACTGTCTCCTTGCTTATTTTTTTGAAAAATGAGGTGAAAGATTGAAAAAACAAGGTTCTGACAAAGAATATGTCTATTTGAAAAGCGGTAATTTTTTCGAACTGTTTTGGATATTCGTGCTGGGAAGTGCGGTCGGAGCTATTTTTGAGTTCGTTTGGGGAGCCGTCGTCAGAGGCGACACGCATTTTTATTCCTCAACCGTTTGGGGATATTTTACCGTTATATACGGACTCGGCGCGGTATGTATATGCGTGATCTATCGTTTTGTAAAGGATAAGCATATCGTTTTTCAATTTTTAGTGTACCTTGTCGGAGGGACTGCGGTCGAATTTCTCTGCGGACTCTTTCAAGAGAAGATACTCGGATCGGTGTCGTGGGATTACAGTGAGATGCCGTTCAATATCGGCGGACGTATAAGTCTCGGTATGGCTCTTTTGTGGGGAGTGCTCGGGTTGGGGTTCGCGAGGTTCGTGTACGTGCCTTTAAGCAATGCGCTTAAAAAGCTCAACGGAAAAGCGGGATATATAATTACCGTCTGTATGCTGGTATTCATGACCTTGAACCTTGTGATGACCTTCATAGCTCTCGGACGGTGGCGCGAAAGAGCGGACGGAGCCGTTTCCGAAAATGAATTCGAAAGGGTCATAGACAGCGTTTATAACGACGAACGAATGAGCGATACATACAGGATAGATTTCGTGGAATATAAATAAAAACATCGGCAGTCGGTTACGGGCTGCCGATGTTTTTTATGCTTGACCGTCGGAAATGATTCAGACCTCGCTGTAAGCTCCGAGAAATCCGAAGCTCTCGCATTCGCTTGCCAAAGAGTCGAGAAGCGTGAGGACCTTTTCGTCGTAAGGAGAAGCGTCGAGATCGAAATAGAACTGCGCGTCGAAATCGCTTCCCTCTATCGGGCGGCTCTCAAGCTTTGTAAGGTTGAGACCTTCCGCAGAGATCTTCGCGAGCGTATTGTAGAGCGATCCCGGAACGTGAGGAAGAGTAAGCATGAGACTTATCTTGCTTGCGCCGGGGAATATTACCGAGCCGTGCGATATGCATATAAAGCGCGTGGCGTTGTTTGAATTGTTTTGTACCTGCTCGCGCAGTACGTCGAGACCGTACAGCTCGGCGCATGAAAGAGAGGCGAGCGCCGCCGCGCTTCCGTTTTCGGAATCGGCGACAAGCCTTGCGGCAACGGCGGTGTTTTCGCATGGAACGGCTTTTATGTTGGGATTAGCGCGGAAAAAGTCGCTGCATTGACCTATTGCCTGCGGGTGGGAATATACGGTATCTATCTTATCGAAGCTTGTTCCTTTTTTGGCGAGAAGAGCATGGCGTACCTTGATCTTTGCGGAACGCACTATGTTGAAATCGAACTTTTTCATAAGGTCGTAGACCTCTACCACCGTTCCGTAGGTACTGTTTTCTATCGGGAGTACGCCGTATTCGCAAGCTCCGTCTCTTACCGCGGTGAACACCTCTTCGAAGCTTCGAAAATAACGTATCTTTTCAAGTCCGAAAAGCTTGTCCGCGGCTATCTGAGAATACGCGCCCTCCGTGCCCTGACACGCTACCGTCGCTCTTTTCGGAAAGAGCATGGGACTTGTTTTGAGCGCCGAGCGTACCTTGTCGGATATGGCGGTATTAGGCTTTATCAGCGCCGATTGCCTGGAACGGCTCAGGTCCATTATGACGGAATAGAATACCTTGACGTAGTTTTCAAGCTCCTCTCCCGCAAGCTCGGTCATTTCCGCAAGTATCTCGCGCTCTCTTGCGCGGTTCAGTATCGGAAGTCCGTTTTCCGCCTTGTATTTTGCAACGTTGTCGGATATCTCCATTCTGCGTAAGAAAAGTCGGAGCATGTCCTTGTTTATTTTATCTATCTCGCTTCTGCATTCGCGTAGATCCATTGTTGTTCATTCCTTTCGCTTACCGAGTTGATTACATTTTAACGCTTTTTTATTCCGATTTCCACATATATCTGTAAATATTTTAAAATTTTTCCGATATCCCGCGCTTAAAGACTAAATTTATTGACATTTGAAAAAATATGTGGTATACTGTATAGGTAATATTATATAATAAGCGGAGATCGCGCGCCTGCCGCATGGCTGCGTGAGCGAAATTGATATGAGGATACTTGGAATAGACCCCGGATACGCAATAGTGGGTTACGGCGTGGTTGACTGCGTTTCGTCAAGGTTTCGGACGGTGGATTACGGAGTCATAACGACGCCCGCTAAGATACCGATAGAGAACAGACTTGAAATGATATACGATAAGCTTGACGAGCTTATAAAGCGTTACGCGCCTCAATGTATGGCGGTCGAGGAGCTTTTCTTCAATGCCAACCATACGACAGCTATCCCGGTCGCCGAGGCGAGGGGCGTTATACTTTTGTGTGCAAAGCAGAACGGAGTTCCGGTCTGCGAATATACTCCGCTCCAGGTAAAGCAGGCGGTGGTCGGTTACGGACGGGCGGAAAAAAAGCAGGTGATAGCGATGACCACATCGCTTTTGGGGTTAAAGGAAGTCCCGAAGCCCGACGACGCGGCGGACGCGCTCGCGATAGCTATATGTCACGGAAACACCGGTACGTCCGCGCTTCGCGGCTATTACAATCTCAGGTAGACGAACCTGAATACGCTTTGAGAGGGAAAAGATATGTATTATTACCTTAACGGAACGCTTGCGCTGATCGAGGCGGGAAACGCCGTCATTGATTGCGGCGGAGTTGGATATATGTGTTGCGTAAGCGCAAGGACGGAGCAGAAGCTTTCGGGAAATATCGGAAAAACGGCTAAGCTTTTTACGTATCTTTCCGTAAGAGAGGACGCCATGGAGCTTTTCGGCTTTGCCGACAAGGAAGAGCTTTCCACCTTTAAGCTGCTAATATCCGTATCCGGAGTCGGAGCGCGTACCGCACTCGGTATACTCGGTGCGGTATCGCCGGAAAAAATAGCGTATGCGGTCTCGGTAGGCGACGTTAAAGCCATACGGGCGCCGGGAGTCGGTCCGAAGATAGCAGCAAGGATTATTTTGGAGCTTAAAGACAAAATGGCAAAGGAATTCGGCGGAGACATGCCTTTTTCGGATACGGCGTCGGAAGGAAATACGCCGCTTCCGAAGGGAAACAAGCTTACCGAAGCCTGTACCGCGCTCATGGCGCTCGGTTATACGAGAGCGGAGGCGGAAGGAATGATGCGTAAGATAAACTGCGCGGAGCTCAGCGTTGAGGACATAATAAGAGAAGCGCTGAAGAGAGCATAAAGAATAAACTATCGTTTCGGGAAAGGAGCGTGCGGGATTGGATATCAATATGGATACGGACGGCGAATACGATTTTGAAAGCCGCATAGTAAGCTCATCGTATTCGGGAGACGACGCAGAAACGGAGCTTTCGCTCCGTCCGAAGACTCTTTCGGAGTACGTCGGTCAGGAAAAGGCAAAGGAAAATCTTAAAGTGTATATAGACGCGGCGAAGAAGCGCGGAGAGGTGCTCGATCACGTGCTCCTTTACGGACCTCCCGGACTCGGTAAAACGACGCTTGCCGCGATAATAGCAAACGAAATGGGCGTAAATATCAGAGTGACATCGGGTCCCGCGATAGAAAAGCAGGGGGATCTTGCCGCTCTGCTTACCAATCTGGCGGAGAACGATATACTTTTTATCGACGAGATACACCGTTTGCAGCGTTCGGTGGAGGAAGTGCTCTACCCCGCAATGGAGGATTATTCTCTTGACATAATAATAGGCAAGGGACCCTCGGCGCGCAGTATCCGTCTGCCGCTGAACAAATTCACGCTCATAGGAGCGACGACGAGAGCCGGTCAGCTCTCCACGCCTCTTCGCGACCGTTTCGGAGTGGTTTTGAAGCTTGAGCTTTACACTACCGAGGAGCTTGCGAAGATAGTTTCGCGCTCTGCCGGACTGCTTGGTGTCGAAATAGACGAGGACGGAGCGAGAGAGATAGCGTCGCGTTCAAGAGGAACTCCGCGTATAGCGAACAGGCTCTTAAAGCGCGTTCGCGATTTCGCTCAGGTAAAGGGCGACGGAAGGATAAACAGAGAGATAGCGGATTATGCGCTCGGAAAGCTTGAGATAGATCATCTCGGGCTTGATAATATCGACAGACGCATGCTTGAGACGATAATAAAATTTTACGACGGCGGTCCGGTAGGACTTGATACTCTTGCGGCGACCGTCGGCGAGGAAGCGGTGACGCTTGAGGACGTTTACGAGCCTTATCTTATGCAGATAGGATTTCTCAGCAGAACGCCGAGAGGAAGATGCGTGACGCGTCTCGCATACGAGCATTTGGGAATACCGATGATAAACAAACAGAAAAAGAGCATCGAAGGTCAGCTCGGACTGTTCGATGAATGATCTGTTGACGACGAAAGGACAGATATCCATGTGGGCTGATAAGAGCTGGCGGGAATACGAGCTTCTCGACGCATCCGACGGAGAGCGTCTTGAAAGGTGGGGAAAATATACGCTTATAAGACCGGATCCCCAGGTCATTTGGAAGAACGTCAAAAGACATCCGGCTTGGAATAAAGCGGACGCCGTGTATTCGCGTTCGAAGGCGGGCGGCGGAAGCTGGTCGCAGAGCAGACTTCCTTCGGAATGGAAGATATCCTTTCCGATAGCCGACGGTGAGGACGAGCTGAGATTTATTATAAAGCCCACGGGCTTTAAGCATACGGGACTCTTTCCCGAGCAGGCGGCAAATTGGAACTGGTTCTACCGCCTTATAAAGAATTCCGGACGTAAGATAAAGGTGCTCAACCTTTTTGCGTATACGGGCGGAGCCACGGTCGCGGCGGCAAAGGCGGGCGCGGAGGTCTGTCACGTCGACGCTTCGAAGGGAATGGTCGCTCAGGCAAAGCAGAATATGGCGCTCTCGGGGCTTGCCGACGCGCCCGTGCGTTACATAGTTGACGATTGCCGTAAGTTCTGCGAGCGCGAGATGCGAAGAGGCAACAGATACGACGCTATTATAATGGATCCTCCGTCATACGGAAGAGGTCCGAACGGAGAGGTCTGGAAGCTTGAAGAATGTATAAGCGATCTTATAAAGCTTACGGTTGGGCTTTTGAGCGAAAAACCGCTCTTTTTCCTGCTTAATTCATACACAACGGGGCTTTCTCCGGCGACTGTCGGATATATGCTCGATCTTGAGCTGCGCTCTGCCTTCGGCGGTAATACCGAGACGGGAGAGCTGGGACTTTACGTTTCCGAGAGCGGCGGTATACTTCCCTGCGGAAGCTCGGCGCGTTGGACGGCGGAAAGATAAAAACGCGTTACCTAAAGAAAGGGGCATACGGAATGGAGAACAATATTCCGTTCATAAAGATAGAAAACGTATCCTTCTCTTACGAGGGCGACGAGGAGGGAGTGCTTCTTCCTCCCGTGCTGAAGAACGTCGATCTCGAAATAGAAAAAGGCTCGTTCGTTGCCGTGCTCGGACATAACGGAAGCGGTAAATCAACCCTTGCAAAGCTGATAAACTTGATACTCGTACCGACGGAAGGCAGGATATATATAGACGGCAGAGACATAACCGATCCCTCTCTTACCGAGGACGATATATATGCGCTCAGAGGACGCGTCGGAATGGTATTCCAGAATCCCGATAACCAGCTCGTGGCGACGGTGATCGAAGAGGACGTCGCTTTCGGACCGGAAAATCTCGGAGTGGAGCCGACGGAGATAAGACGCAGAGTCGACGAAGCGCTTGAAACGGTGGGAATGTCGGATTATAAAAAACATTCGCCGCAGATGCTTTCGGGCGGTCAGAAGCAAAGGATCGCCATAGCCGGAGTCATAGCCATGCTTCCCGAATGTATAATATTCGACGAATCCACCGCAATGCTGGATCCGGGCGGACGTGCGGAGGTAATGGATACCATAGAAAGACTCAATAGCGAAAAAGGTATCACGATCCTTCATATAACGCATAATATGGACGAAGCGATGAAGGCGGACAGAGTGATAGTCATAAACGACGGCGAAATATTCATGGACGGCGCGCCTTCGAAGGTGTTTTCGCAGGTGGAGAAGCTTCGGAAGGTGGGGCTTGACGTTCCGCAGGTGACGGAGCTTGTGTACGATCTCGGAGCCTTGGGCATAGATATCGAAAGCGACGGTCTTGACGAAGAGAAGTGCGCCGCTCTGCTTGCGGATATGATCAAAAAAACGGCGTCAAATATTGAAAAGGCATAAAAATGAACGCGATAGAACTAAAAAACATAGTATATACATACGGCAAAAAAACGCCGTTCGAAACGACCGCGCTCGAAAACGTCTCGGTCTCGTTTGAGAGCGGTAGGATAAACGGTCTGATCGGTCATACGGGCAGCGGAAAATCGACGCTCGTACAGATGATGAACGGACTTATAAAGCCGGACTCGGGCGAGGTGCTTTTGTTCGGAAAGAATATTTGGGACGAGCCGAAAAAGATACGAGAGGTGTGCTTTCGGGTAGGACTTGTGTTCCAATATCCGGAATATCAGCTCTTTGACGAGACGTGCGAAAAGGATATAGCCTTCGGTCCTCGCAATATGGGACTTGACGAAGCGGAGATAAAACGCAGAGTGATGT
>CAZFQJ010000085.1:0-7339 GCA_964520875.1 uncultured Lachnospiraceae bacterium | reverse complement strand
CGGCTCGCGCCCTTATCAGAAAGCTCCGCCTGCGGCGTCTTACCGTTGACCGCAACGGCGGAAAGTATCGCGATATCCGATACGGCTTTCGCGTCACGGCACCATTCTTCCTTCTTTTCTACCTCGGAATAGGCTTTTCCGATAAGCTCGTAGGTTGAAAGGTTCATCTCGCCCGACGGGTGGAGCTGATCTCCTATCGAGCATTTCGCGCCGAGAGCTATGCTGAGAGCCGCTTCATAGCGCAAGGCGTTCGGGTGCTTAAAGCCGCCGAACTCTCCCCAGGTGGTATGGAATTTACCCGTCATTCCGAGATATTCCTTACCGAGATTTCTTACGTAAGCCGCGCTCATCGGGAAATGATCGTACCCCCAACCGCCGGTAGGAAGCGATTCAAGCTCCAAATGTGTATCGAAGCCCGCTATATCGCGTCTTCCGCGTTCAATATTTCCGGCGTTATGGAATATCGTCGTTTCGGGGTTATGTTTATGTACCGCTTCTTCCATTCTGCGGCAGTAATTTGCGTACACGTCCTTGGCGTGCTTCATTACGTCGTCATGATTTTTCGGATCAAGTCCCTTCTCGCGCATAGACCTAAGACAACTTGCACAGTAGCACGCATGCTCGGAGGAGATATCAAGAAAGATACCGCTCGGATTATAACGTATCATTACCTCTTCCACCTGATCCGCAAGCTTATCAAGATACGGCGTATTGTAGCAGAAAAGCTTATAGTAGGCTCTGTTTACAAAATCGGGCCCTTCGCCGATATTTTGAACGCTGAGCCATTCGGGATGTACGATAGCTTCCTTTTCGTCATGACCTGCGGAAAGGTAGACCGGCGCGTTCACGCCCAGTTCTTTACACACCTTAAGTTGCTCTCCCAAAAGGTCAAAATCAAGCCCTGGGTGCATGATATTCGCTTTCGACGGATGATAAGCATATCCGTGGTGGCATTTTGAAAAGAGGGTTATCGAATCAACATGTCCGAGCTTAAGAGCCTTTGCAAACTGTTCGCTTGAAAAGCGCTTACCTATATCGGGAATTGCGGGAGATGTGTGAAAATCAAGATGTACCTGTCTGTAATTCAGCTTCTTCATTGGTTCTTCTCCTTGTTTAAATAATGTGTCGGTCTTAGCGCCGATCTTTTTCTTCTTATTTTTGTTTTTTGGGAAAGACCCTGCGGAAAAGCCCCGCAGCCTTCCTTTTGGCTATCATGAACAAACGCCTTATCGGATATATAAAATACCAAAACGCGGCATACGCGCGGTACAATTTGTTATCGGGGCTAACGTATTTTTCGCGCCTGTATATTCCGGTAACGTAACCTATTATCCGATCGTCGGTTATTCCGTATTCCCTACGCTCGCAGTTATCCCCGAGGATAACATACGAATCGTCTTTTACCTTAACTATACGGTGCAGCACATAATCCTCTCCGCGCTTATATAAAGGTATATCGTATTTTTTCAGACGCTTTCCGTCGATCGCGGTTATTATAACGGTATCTCTGCGGTTCTTTAAGAGCGGATACATGCTCTTTCCTACCGTAGTACTCACGAATACGCCGTCTCTTTCAAGCACGTCCTCTATACGCAGTAATTCTTCGCTTGTGTTCATTCCTCGATAAATCCGGCTTCCTTCATTTTGTTTACAGTCGCTTTAACGTCCTCGTAAGCCGTCTCCTCATCGATCTCGTAATCGCAAACAATACGCTCGGCTATCGCTTTTTCGTCAAGCCCGTCGGCTATTCCCTGCCATATATCGGCGCCCGTAGCGTTGAGCTTCACCATTCCGTGGAAATCCTTACTTGCCTCTCCGGTAGCGATAACGACCGCGCTTCCCGCCACCTTACGCATAACAAAGCCTTTTTTTATCTTCATGATAGATCCTGCCTTTCAAGTTTCGATTTTTACATATTGTTTTTATCGTTTTCGGGGTAATCTTCTCCCGTCATCGCCGTAAATGAGGTCTTGACCGCCGTCTCGGATATATCACATTCAAGGACGTATATCGGCACGGTCTCGCAAAGCGCGTCAAGTATGTCAAGCGAAAGTACCGCTCCCTCTCCGTTTTTCGGGATATACATTTGTCCCAAAAGAACGTTAAGCACTTCGCTCGGCTCCGCCTGTCTTATGCGATTGATGCTTCCGCGTTTCATTATACAGATAGCTCCTATCGGAACTATCGTGTTATTATGCCAATTCTCCTTGCCCGCCCACGGAGTAGAGCACACGAGCATACCGCTTTCCGAGCGTTTTATTACGGGCTTGTCTCCGTTTACTATCTTAACCGAATCGCCGAGATATTTTTTCCACAGACCTATGTGAGTTGATTTTCCCGTTCCGCTCGGCGCGGTAAATATATACGCCTTATCTCTGTAAGAGATCGCCGCGCCGTGAAATACGACCGCGCCGTGCATCGGAAGCCGTTCCGCTATCTCTCTGTAAACGCATATAGACTCTATATATCCGCGCGACATATCGGGAGTAAGGGCATGCTCGGCTTCAAGCGCTTCGTCGTCCGCGCATACGCTCATATCTATCGCCTTACCGATCTCCGTCATATAGCCGCTACATTGTCTTACAAGGTAATCGTATCTGCATTCGACCTCGATATTAAGCCCGGCTATACCGAAAGTGAACCTTTCGCTCATCATAAGCCCCTCCGTCCTTACTCTATCACCCCTATTATAATATACTTTGCACAAAAAGTCAAGGATAATTTACGTTTCTTTGGTAACCGCATTCGCGAAAATTCCACCGACAGTAGACCTTTTATTTTCAATACCCCGAAACAGGTAAACCATAAGTAGGTTGACATATCGTTTTTTTAGGGGTATAATTGGAATGAACGGATAAATACTGACGAAAGCGAGTAATAAAAATGTCCGAAAACAAGATAAACCTCGATAAAAACATAGCAAGACTCAGAGCGAAAGCCGGACTTACTCAGAAGGAGCTTGCGGAAAAGCTCTTCGTAAGCAACAAAACGGTAAGCAAATGGGAAAGAGGCGCGGGATATCCGGAGATAACTCAGCTGATAAGACTTTCGAAGGTATTCGGAGTCACGGTTGAAAACCTCATAATGGGCGAACGTCACGGAATAACGATCGTCGGAAACCTTTTAACGGACCTCGTAAAGATCATCGACACATATCCTAAAAAAGGAATGTTATCAAACATATCGTCTATTTCCCGAGCCGTCGGCGGCTGCGTTCCGAACGTGGGCATAGATCTTGCGAAGATAGACCCTTCGCTGAAGATAAGCGCCTTCGGGCGCACAGGCGACGACGAAAGCGGAAAATACGTCATAATGGAGCTTCAGAAAAACGGAATAGACGTAAGCGGTATCTCTGTATCAAGCGCGCTTTCTACGGGCTTTAGCGACGTTATGAGTGTGCGCTCCACAGGTGAGCGGACATTCTTTCATCATCGCGGAGCAAACGCCGAATTTTCTCCCGAGCATATAAATACGGCTTCTCTTGATTGCCGCATGCTGCACATAGGTTATATCTACCTTCTGGACGCATTTGACGCCGAGGACGGCGAATACGGAACGGTCATGGCGCGCTTTTTGAAAGAGGTGCGCGAAGCCGGAATACGCACATCGATAGACGTCGTAAGCGACGCAAGCGGAGATCTCGCGAAAAAGGTGATACCGGCACTCAGATACACCGACAACGCAATAATGAACGAAATAGAGGCATGTGCCGTATCGGGACTTTCTTCGCGAACCGAAAGCGGAGAGCTGATCATCGAAAACATACGAAGAACTATGGAGATCATGATGAACCACGGAGTCTGCGAAAGAGTGATAGTACATTGCCCGGAAGCCGGCTTTATATACGATAAGGATGGCGTATTTACCGCAGTCCCGTCGATACGTCATAAGCCCGGATACATAAAGGGAACTGTCGGAGCGGGCGACGCCTTCTGCGCCGGTTGTCTCTACGGTATATATAGCGGCTATGACGATAAAAAAATCCTCGAATTTGCGTCCGCGGCGGCAAGCTGCAATCTGTCTGCCGAGGATTCCGTAAGCGGTATGAAATCGAAAAATCATATCTTGGAGCTTATGAATAACTGCGAACGACTTGAGCTTTGATAAAACAAGTTAAGAAAGGAAAACAAAAATGCTCGTAACACTTAATGAAGTCTTAAAGGACGCACAAAAGAACAACTACGGCGTGGGCCTCTTCAACACGACCGACACGGATATGCTCGAAGCGGTCATATCAGCCGCCGAAGAGCTTGACTACCCCGTAATAATCGGAACGGCGGAGGTACTCTTACCGTTCGGAGAGCTGGATCTTATCGCTCCTTCGATGATAGAAGCCGCCAAGCGCGCAAAGGTCCCGGTAGTCGTGCACTACGATCACGGACTTACCTTCGAACGTTGCATGCAGGCGCTGAAGCTCGGATTTTCAAGCATAATGTTCGACGGTTCTGCCGGGGATTACGAACAAAACAAAAGGGACACCGCCGAGGTAGTGCGTATCGCTCATAGCTTCGGTGCAAGCGTGGAGGGCGAGATAGGTCACGTAGGTCAGGCGGATACCGAGGACAACGCGACATCGGATATGTACACGAGAGTGGAAGAGGCGCTCGACTATGTAGGCGCTACGGGCGTTGACGCTCTTGCGGTCGCGATCGGCACCGCTCACGGAGCTTATAAGAGCAAGCCGAAGCTTGATCTCGGTCGTCTTGCCGAGATACACGCGGCGCTTCCCACTCCGCTCGTGCTCCACGGCGGCTCCGGACTTACCGATGACGATTTTCGAAGCTCTATAGCAAACGGAATAAGCAAGATAAACATATTCACCGACCTCTGTCTTGCCGGAAACCGCGGTGTTGAAAGCGGACTTCGCGACGGTCTTTCTTACCTCGATATAAGGAACAGAAAGGTCGAAGAGATCAAAAAAGAGGTCATCAAAAAAATGCTCGTTTTTAAGGCAAGATAAGTAAGAGATTAATAAAGCCATGACCACCGGCTAAGCCGGTGGTCATGGCTTTATTCCGTTACACGGTCTCCATATGTTTCCCACGCGTCGTATACTATTTGATTATAATGCGCCAGTCCATCATTAGAAAGATATAATTTATATCTTTCTTCGGTTAGAGTATTTTTTAGATTTTGCAAATAATCGCTTGCTATATCGTGTGCTTCTTTGCTAAATTCATATGCCCGAAATTTAACATAACTTCCGAGAAACTGCGACGATTCTAATTCAACATAATCAACAACCAATTTGTCATCACCGGAAAAATAGTAGTAGGCGTCTGATAATATTACTAAATAATCAGTATCGAATTTAAGAATCGGAGACATTTCAGTATAATAATCTATTACCGTGCCACTTTCGGTCTTTATAACACCCGCAGAACTCAGTACATTTATCCCTTCCGCTCTTACTCCCGCATAATGCTCGGTCGTCTTATGAAGAAATACAACACCATTATCACGACGATTGTCGGCATATGAACCCCAAATTTCTCCTGTCGGAGATTTTGAGAAAAATTCTATAAGGTGGAGATCGTTTCCGATCTCCATTTTATCGTAGTTTTCTCCTTTACCGGAGATTTTGTCCTTTATTTCCACAACGCTATCCGTATATATTATGTGTCTTTCGCCCTCTTCCCAATAATAACTTTTGGAAGATGTCTTTCTTATAACTATCGCAGAATAATCATCCTTAGAAATGAGTGTGATAAACCTTTCAATCGAGGTAGCCGCTAACCCCAATCCGAAATGTTCATTTATCGCTGCCAAACTTTCCTCATCTGTCAAACGAATATTTTCTAAAACATAAGGGTTTTCGGCGGTATAGATACTTGTATCTGTCGGAGGAGTCTGGTCTATCGGCGGGACGTTATCCGGATTTGGGGATTCGGAACGATCGCATGAGCTTAAAAGGAATAGACATGCTAATAATATTATTGATATGCGTTTCATTTAGGTTCACCTCTCAATTGACTCCGATTACCCAACAATCGCCGAACTTATAATTTCCGGACTCCGATGAAGGGTATGCATTTTCAGATTTATATTTGTGGGCGTTCAAATTATTTTTACAACCCTTCATTTTCTCCTCTTTCGTTATCTTCCGTAACGGTTACCGCTCGGTTTCTTTTGCGCAAAATATATACGCTCAGCAAGACCACTCCCGTAAAGAAAACTAAACTTATCACAGTGGTCATCACCTTATATTGTCTTTGAACTCCGCTGAGCGGCGTCAAAAAAGAGACTCCGACAGTTCTTTCATTATAATCATGCGGAGCGTCAAAAACGCCGTCAGCTACGGTATAGATACAAAGCCTACCGTTATGTTCAATAAGATATTCCGAACCAACATCACAATACAGATACGGATATTCGGAATTCACGCACATATTTTTCACTTTTTTCTCTATCTGCGTTTTATAACGCTCCGTATCGATATTATAACCGCTATATTTTTCGTAAATATCGGTCTCGTATAGCTCGGCTGACTCTACTTTACCGTTTTGGTTTAATATAACTCTCAAAAATTCTCCAGTCGAAAATCCGTTTATATATTCCCCATAAGACGCAGTTATAACAACCCTATCATATGAACTCGCTTCGATCAGATCATCTAAATAAAAAATTTTATAGTCGTTATCCCTGACTTTAATACTGCATTTGAATTCCAATTTCGACAGATCATAGTATTGACCCAAGATACCGTCAAGTGAAGCTTTAATTTTTTCTTTATCTGTCACCGGCTCGTCGCTTATATATGTTCCGGCAGGTAATTCTGCAATCTCCCTATGCACTCTGTCAAAATCTATTCTTTTTTTATATATCAGTTCATTACTACCGTATTCATATTCCAAAACCCCGTAATCGCAGTCGCATGTATAATCGTAAGGTATCAACATACCGAAAAAATTTTTATGTTCTACTATTGAATATGATTCATACGGTTCAAGTTGTTTCCACACGAAAACATTAAGATTGATCAACACTACTACGCTTATCGCATTAACGATCGCCAAAATTCTTTTGATCATACCACATCTCCTTGCGAAAGAATACACATTGATTCTATTCCGGTATTCTTTCCTTTTTGGCTGATAACATAATTCTTAGCGGATTCGGCAGAATACAAGATATCTCCCGATTCAGAATATAAATGGCAAAATTTTTCCGTCCACATATTCGCGGCAGTACAATTTATGGATTCGGAAAAGCCTATTGCGCATTTTGCGCCGCCGTTCCTCCTATTTTTCCGCTTCTTCATCTTCTTTCGCCTCTCCGCTATTATCTGAGACCGCCGAGTTTTTTCTGCGGCGTAAAGCGATCATATCCGTTACGAGCA
>CAZFQJ010000084.1:0-7678 GCA_964520875.1 uncultured Lachnospiraceae bacterium | reverse complement strand
CGGCATGGATAAGGAAGGACAGGATTACAGAGCCTGCGCCGCCTACGGTCCGATGTACAAGAAGTGATATGGCGCTTATAAAGCATAGCGGAGCGTAGTATATATGACACCACAGATACTTACGGCAAGAGCCGAGCTTCTCCTCAAGGGCGAACATATCGTCCTTGAGGAAAACACTGTAATGAACAACAAACACCTTACGTTCTCCTGCGACATAAAGAGCCTGAACGAAGGCGAAAAGATAGTTTTCGGACACGGAGAAACGGAGTACGCCGCGTCGTATATAGAGATAGACGCTACGCACGTGCGCGTGTTCGAGCATACCGCGGAAACGTCTAAGCGCGCTGAGTACGAGCACGGGCTAAGGATCGAGGAATACATAAACGTAAGCCTTGACACCGGATTCGGAGACGCCTTTCTGACCGTCGGGACTTCAACGGGAACGTACAAAAGCCCTAAATTCCCTTGGCTCGGAAGGAACGGAATGATATTCGCGTTCGGCACCTCCGAAAAACTTGAAAATGTAACTCTGAATTGGTACTGCGGCGACTACAAAAAAGACGTGTGGCTTTTCGGGGACTCGTATTTTAACGCTTGCTCGGAGGCACGTTGGACCTCGTATCTCATAAAGGACGGGCACACCGAGCATCTTATGGTCGGATTCCCGGGAATGGGTTCGCGGACTGCGATACGCGATTTTAAGCTTGCGCTCTCGCACGCCGTTCCGAAATACGCCGTATGGTGCATGGGAATGAACGATCCGGATAACGAGGAGTCAATAAACGAGGATTATCTTGCGTCCTGCGAGGAGTTCTTGAAGCTCTGTGCGGAAAACGGAATAGTCCCCGTATTTTCGACCATACCGAACGTACCGCAAAGGATAAACGGATATAAAAACGCTTGGGTAAAGTCATCTGGCTTCCGTTTTATCGATTTTTCACGTGCCGTCGGCGGAAACGCACTCGGAAGCGCTTGGTATGACGGAATGTTAGACGCGGACATGGTACACCCGACGCCGCTCGGGGCGAAGGCGTTATACGCGCAGTTTTTGGTTGACTTTCCCGAAATATAGGATAAGATAACTTCATTTCTTTTTCCTTCTTTAAAAAGAAAGAAAAAGAAACGAAGCAAAGAAAAAGAAAGAAATTGATTATGCTATGGTCTGATCACAGAGATATGGTAAAGGTTAAGACGGATAGTGATCTGTTCACAGAGGCATTATCAGAGAATAATGGTGATTTAGAAGCCTTTTCCGTAGGAAAAGAGTAAGCGCTTCTCCGATAGGAGAAGCGGTCAGACTTCCTCCTTGCGGAGGAAGGATCAAGCCTCCCTTGTGTAAAGGGAGGTGGCACGCAAAGCGTGCCGGAAGGATTGTAATACAGAGACACAATGTATTCAATCCCTCAGTCAGCTACGCTGACAGCTCCCTTTACACAAGGGAGCCTTTCATCCGTGTCATTCTGAATCTACAAACAAAAAATGTGTTCTCCTGACGGAGAACACATTTTTTATTTTACTTTGAAAGTATCGCTCTGCTCTTTTCTCTGAAATCCTTTTCCATGAGCTTTATGAACAGACCGCCCTGAACGGTTCTGTGCTGGAATCCCACCATAAGTCCGGTAGCGGTATCGTACCAATCGGTAAGCGGTACTCTTGTGGGAGAATTGTTATACGCGTTCCAAAGCGGCGCTATATACGCACGGAACTCGTCGTCCGTCTCGCACATGGTAGCGGTCCATACGAGCCAATCGGACTTGGTATAAAGCGCACGGTTGTCAAGAGGCATACCGTATGTACCGAAATGACTGAAGTTCGAAAGGACCTCGCTTCTTATCATCTCGGGCGCGAAGAGCTTCGTTCCGAAGAGCTTATCCCAAACGGCGTTATACTTCATTGAGTAGCTTCCCTCGCGGTCGAACGCAAGCTTATAGCTTCCGTCGCCGTTATCCGCGGTAACGCTCCACACGTCCGCCATATCCTCGGCGAGCTTCATATACTCCTTTGCCTTTCTCTTAGCGCCGAGCATGGTGAAGATTATCGAAAGACCGGCAAGTCCCATGATAGCCTTAAGAGAGAGGTTGCAGTTATGCGCGAGATGTCCCGCAAAGTCGTCGGTACAGAGCTGGTTTTCGGGATCCTGACCGAACTTTATAAGATACTTTGCCCATTGTTCAAGGATCTCCACATGATCGCGAACGAACGAGGTATTTCCCTGAGCGATAGCGGTAGCCGCCGCCATTACGAGCATGTTTCCGCATTCTTCGACCGGCATCTGCATCTCATATCTCTGCTTACCGGTCTCACGGTCCTTACCGTACACCTGACCCTCTATTATCGGATACTGACCTACGTCGTGAGGAGCAAAGTCATACTCCCACTCGGGCATAGCGGAATACTTGAATATCGGGCGCATCATGCCCTTTACAAGCTCGGGATTATAGTGAAGGAATATCGGTATCGAAGGATAGCTTACGTCTACTGTGACGGCGCAGCCGTTACTGAAGCATTCCTTAGATACCCAGATTATCTCGCCCTCGGTATCGACTGCGAGCTTATGAGCCGCAAATACCTGACGATATGCAAGAGAAAGTATATCCGCGTATTTTTCTCCGCCGGCTTTGACCGCGTCAAGATACAGCTTGTCGGAAAATTCCTTGCACTGCTTTACGAGCTTTGCGTAAGAGCCGAGCGCCTTTTCCATAGCCATTTCGATCGTCATTCCGTCCTTATTCCAATAGGAAGTAAGGTCGCTTCCGAAATAACGAAGGCTCTTTATATCGTCGTAAGCGAAAAGAACGAGAGCCTCGCCGTCGGCGTTAGCCGTGAGCGAAGTAAGCGAAGCCTTTTCCGGCTGAGTCTTGGGCTTTGCCGCGCGGTAGTAATCAACGGTCTCCTTCTTTACGGAAGCGTTATCGCCCTTTACCGCAAGATAGAAATATCCCCAATCTATACGAACATCGTCTCCAGAGCGGTTGAGCACGTTCTGAACGCTGTTACCCATTCTCATACACGGTACGACAAAATCGACGTTCTCGCAAACCACGGGCGACTGACCAGCCTTATCAAGACATATCTCCTCCGAGACAGAAATTCCGAAGCTTACGTCGTGCTTCTTTCCGTCTCTTGACTTGTAAGTAAGCTTTAAGTAGTTTACCGGACGGCTTATAAGCTCAAGATCGGTAGGGATAACGGGAGCGAGGAAGGAAGCCTTTATCGCCACCTTGTCCGTTTCGAACGTATATACGGTAGAGAGCGCGTCGATATCAAGATCGGTCTGCTTTATGGCTTTATGATCGGAAACGCCCATGAAACGGTACGTTTCTCCGTCGATCGTCACGAGTCCGAGCATGGAATTGGGACGATGACCGTCGGGCCAATCTGTTCTTGAGATCGGACTGCTTCTGTCGGTCCAATGGCAGGTAGGCTTATCCGTAAGTCTGTCTGCGGGCGACCATACGGAAAAATACGGATCTACCGTGATAAGCGGTACTGAGGGTGCTCTGAGTTTCATATTATTTATTCCTTTCAAAGTGAAAATTATTTTAAATTCTGAATTGTTTTACGGGCTTTATCGCGCTTCCGTCGGGAAATTCTTCCGTTCTTCCGAGAGCGAAAAAGCCGTTCTTATCATACATTCTTACAAGAGAACCGTTCGGTATCTCGGTCTTTATCTTTCTTTGATATATCTCGCAGCCGCAAGAGGCGAGCTTTGCGAAAAAATCCGATAAAACGACGCTCTCACTATCATCAAAAAGCGTCTCTACCGGACAAAGCACGGAATATCTTTCTTCCTCGGTCATTGCAAGCAGCGCTTCCTCCGTCATAGCGTCCTCTATACCGAAAGAACCGGCAGACGTTCTCGTAAGCTCCTTCATGACCGCGCCCGTTCCGAGCGCTCTGCCTATATCCGCACAGAGCGTGCGTATATACGTTCCTTTCGAAACGCGGGCAAGAAGCCTGTATACCGAGGGATCCTCCGTTTCGTATACCTCAAGCCTGTCTACCCTCACCGCTCTTGCCTGTCGTTCTATCTCTTTTCCGCTTCTCGCTATGTCGACAAGCTTCCTTCCGTCCACCTTCAAGGCGCTGTACATCGGCGGTACCTGCATTATATCTCCGACAAAGCCTTCGCAAACGCGCCGCACCTCGTCAAAATCCGGCATTTTGCCGTCATACTCGGTAAGTACCTTTCCGGTCACGTCTTCGGTATCCGTGGTGAGTCCGAGCTTTATCTCGGAAACGTACTCCTTTACATCGGAGCTTAAGAACTCCGATGCCTTTACGGCTCTGCCGATCATTACCACAAGCACTCCCGACGCAAGCGGATCGAGCGTGCCCGTATGTCCCACCTGCTTCGTTCCGTACAGTTTTCTTACACGGTAAACAATATCGTGAGAGGTACACCCCTTCGGCTTATTGAAGCACAATACGCCGCCCTTGATATCTGCCATAACGGGACGTCCTCCTTTATCGGGATTTTAGGACTGACGATACGCCTCGCATTATCGTCTCCTCCGCCTCGCTCGGAGAGACTGCGTCTATCGAAGCTCCCGCGGCTCTTGCGTGTCCTCCGCCGCCGAAAACAGCGCAAAGGTCGCTTGCGTTAACGCTCTCTGAAGAGCGCATGGATATCTTATATTTTTTCGGCTCGCCCGTCTCCTGACGAACGAATATCGAAAGCTCCGTACCCTCTATCTCGCGCATAGCCGATACTATCTCTCCGAGATCCTCGTCGATAAGTCCGTTTTCGCTCTTAGATTCATTTGTGAGCATCAAGAACCTGATACGTCCGCCCTCGTACTCCTTCATACCTTCGAGCATGAGTTTTTCGGCAAGTATCTCCTTTTTGGTCCTCGTACCGAAAAGGCAAAGGCTTACGGTAGGCTGATCCGCACCCGCTTCCATAAGCTCTGCGGCTATACGGAGCGTTTTCGGGGTTACATTCGTATACTTAAAGCAGCCCGTATCCGAGGATATCGCGGCATAGAGAGCCGTCGCCGCCTCTTTTGTAAGGCAACCGAGCTGCATCTCTTCAAGGTGCTTTACCACTTCAAAAACAAGCTCTCCGGTCGCCGCCGCCGTACCGTCTATATGATTGTACCTTGCATACTCGCTTCCGCTCGGGTGATGATCTATCTTTATATCGATATCCCTTCCGTTCGGAAGATCTTTTATAAGCCAAGTTTCCGCCGCGTCAAGAGCGCAGACGATATCCGGCTCAAAGTCCTTATACCTTGCAAGTCTGAGATCCTTCTCCTCGGAAAGAAAGCCGAGACGCTTCGGGATCGCGTCGGCGCAAGCTATCTTCACCGTGCGTATACCGTCACAAGTGAGCGCCGAGGCAAGTCCGAACGCAGATCCTATCGTATCGGCGTCGGGGCGCGAATGGGTAAGAATGAGTATCCTTCCCGCCTCTCCGAGCTTCTTTGCCGCTTCTTTTAATGTTATATCCATATCAGTTTACCAAGAAGTGTGATTTTTGTTTACGCAAGTCTGAACACGGTCCTTGCGTTTTCCGCCGTTATACGGCAGATATCGAGAATATCCGTACCCTTTATCTCCGCGAGCCTTTCCGCTACATAACGCATAAGGAGCGAGCAGTTACGTTCTCCCCTGTGCGGGTGCGGAGCGAGGTACGGAGCGTCCGTCTCTATGAGCATGCGATCGAGCGGAACCTCCTTTGCGACCTCGGGAAGCTTTGCGGCGTTCTTGAAGGTAAGAACTCCGGAAAAAGAGATATACCAGCCGTTCTTCAGCAGCTCCCTTGCCATTTCCGAACTTCCGCTGAAGCTATGAAATATTCCGGTAACGTCTCTGTGAGCGCGAAGGATATCCATAACGTCTCCGTGCGCTTCTCTGTCATGTATAATGACCGGCTTTTTCAGCTCCTTTGCAAGAGAGAGCTGGATATCAAACCATTTTTTCTGGATATCTCTCGGAACATCGTCGAAATGATAATCAAGTCCTATCTCTCCCAAAGCAACGTTCTTCTCGTGACCGAGATAGAGACGAAGTATATCAAGCGTTTTAGGCTCGTTTTCCGCCATGAGCGCGTCATTCGGGTGAAGCCCTGCGCTCGCGTAAACGAAGTCGTATCTTTCCGCAAGGTCTACGGCTTTCGGAAGAGTGTCAAACGAGCAACCGACGTCAACTATACCGACTACTCCGTTTTCATGCATCTCCTCTATCAGCTCATTTCTGTCTTCGTCGAAACGCGCGTCGTCGTAATGCGCGTGCGAATCGAACAGAGGATAGATATTATCCATTAGCCGAGCCTGTCTCCGACCTTTGCGTCCTCATGAGCAAAGACCACCTTCACGTCGTCGTGACCGGACGCTATTATCATACCGTTGCTCTCCTCGCCGCACATGACTCTGGGCTTAAGATTGGCTACCATTACTATCTTCTTACCTATGAGATCCTCGGGCTTATAGTACTTAGCTATTCCGGAAAGCACCTGTCTCGTCTCAAATCCGAGATCGAGCTTAAACTTAAGGAGCTTCTTCGACTTCGGCATGGGCTCACATTCAAGGACCTTGGCTATTCTGAGGTCGGGCTTAAGAAAATCGTCAAATTCTATCGTAGGCGCAAGAGGCTCGTACTCGCATACCTCTTCCGCTATTTCGCTTTTTACTTCTTCCATTTTTTTATCCTCTTTCGTTTCGGTCTCATCCGCGGCTTCATCTACTTTGTTAAGACCGTATTTTTCGTAAAATTCCTTTTCGTCTATCCTTGCAAACAAGACCTCGGGCTCTCCCGTTTCCGTTCCGGCTTCGAGATGTCCGAACTCTGTGCTCTCATCAGAAGTACCGAGCTCTTTAAGTATCTTTTCGGACGTTGTCGGTATGAAGGGAGAGAGGAGCGACGCGCCTATCCTGATCGTTTCGAGCAGGTTATACAGGACCGTGCCCAAGCGTTCCTTCGTATCCTCCGTCTTTGCAAGCGTCCAAGGCGTGGTCTCGTCTATATATTTGTTCGCACGGCGAAGCATATCGAATATAGCCGAAAGCGCGTCGGAAACGTGATAAGAATCCATACACGCCTGTACCTTCTTTACAGTATCCTCAACGGTCTGTATAAGCTCGGCGTCCGTACCCTCGCACGCTCCTCTCGCCTGTACCTTCTTTGCGAAATACTTTTTATTCATCGCAACGGTACGATTGACGAGATTTCCGAGATTATTCGCAAGGTCGTTGTTGTATGCCGTTATCATACTGTCGTAAGTTATGCTTCCGTCCGAGGAATACGGCATAGCGGAAAGCGTATAATAACGCACTCCGTCCACTCCGAACATTTCGGCAAGCTCGTCCGCATACATCACGTTGCCCTTAGACTTCGACATTTTATCCGTGCCGAAATTGAGCCAACCGTGACCGTATATCTTTTTCGGGAGCGGTACGCCGAGCGCAAGCAGCATTATGGGCCAATATATAGTATGAAAACGAACTATATCTTTACCTATTATATGGACGTCGCAGGGCCAATATTTCTTAAAAAGCTCGCCCTGCTCGTCTATGTCGTAGCCAAGCGCGGTTATATAGTTGGAGAGCGCGTCTATCCAAACGTATATAACGTGCTTTTCGTCTCCGGGGACCGGAACGCCCCAAGTAAACGAGCTTCTCGTCACGCAAAGATCCTGAAGTCCGGGCTTTAAGAAGTTGTTCACCATTTCTTTAAG
>CAZFQJ010000083.1:0-7887 GCA_964520875.1 uncultured Lachnospiraceae bacterium | reverse complement strand
AGAATCCCAGCCTTCCAAGCTGGTCGCGTGGGTTCGATTCCCATCACCCGCTCCAAAGCGGCAAGATCACGGATCTTGTCGCTTTTATTTTTTGTTTCGAAAGAAAAAGCGAATATCGTAATAAAAATCAGCCTTATTTTTATAGAAATGAACGGTTTTAATTTATATAATGAAGTCAGCAGAGTCAAAAACGAAAGGAATGATCAAAAAATATGAAAAATTTCGATATTCCCGCAGATTCTCTTCTACTTTACTCGGACGCTCCCGCCGCCGTTTGGGAACAGGCATATCCGCTCGGTAACGGAACGATCGGCGCCATGGTATTCGGCGGCACGGAAAAAGACCGTATTTGTTTAAATCACGATACGCTCTGGTCGGGATATCCGAGAAAAGAACAGTTCATAGGAAAGAAAGAGGCTTACCAAAAAGCAAGAGAGCTCGCTAAGCTCGGCAGATACGCCGAAAGCGACAAGGTTTTAAGCGACGGATTTTCAAGCTACGGCTCGGAAATGTACGTTCCCATGGGCGAACTTGACATAAGCTACACCGATACGAAAAACGAAAAGGTAAAAGATTATTCAAGAACGCTCGACCTCAGCCAAGCGCTGAATTCCGTCAGTTATCTTAACGGAAATTCAAAAATGGATATAATATCCTTTGTATCGCACCCCGATCGCGCGTTTTTATACCGCGCAAGCTGCAAGGGATCTGATTTTTCCTGCGAGATATCTCTTTCGTCGGTGCTTTATTCAAGAGTTTATTCCGAAAAGACCTTTCTGATACTCGAAGGAGAATGTCCGCTGAACTCCGAACAAAATATGGAGCGCACGGACAGAACGAAGCTATATAGCGATGATCCGAAGGATCGTTGCATGCGTTTTATGACCGTGCTCTCGTTAAAGACCGACGGAACATCCGTTCCGCACGGCTCATATCTTACCGTAAGCCATGCAACGTATATCGAACTTTATCTTACATGCGAAACATCATTCAACGGGTTCGATAAGCACCCGTTCCTTAACGGTAAGGAATACAAGAACGCTTCCCGAAAGCTCATGGATTCCGTATTTTCAAAAAAATTCGACGATATACTGCGCGATCACGTAAAAGACTATAAGGAATATTTCGACCGCGTCGGAATAGATCTCGGAAGCGAAGGTCTTTCAAAGCTTCCCACCGTAGACAGAATGAAGCGTTTTACAGATGAAAAAGGAAACGACCCCGCGCTTATAGCGCTCCTTTTCAACTACGGACGTTATCTGACCATATCCGGATCCCGCCCGGGAAGCCAAGCCATGACGCTCCAAGGGATCTGGAATCCGTATCTTATGCCGCCGTGGCATTCTAACTATACCGTAAACATAAATACGGAAATGAATTACTTCCCGACTCTTGCGACGGATCTCGCCGAGATGTATCTGCCGTTCATAGACCTGATAAAAGAGGTTGCCGAGAACGGACGTCTTACGGCATGGAAGCTTTACGGCGCTCCCGGTTGGGTATGCCACCACAATACCGATATCTGGAGAACGACTCAGCCCGTGGCGGGAATGGCGGTATATTCGTTCTGGAACGCTTCCGGAGGCTGGTTCTGCCATGCGCTCTACGAATATTACGAATACACGCTCGACGTCGATTTTCTTCGCGATACCGCGTTTCCGATAATGACGGAAGCCGCTTTGTTCTATCTTTCTCAGCTTGAAACGTTACCCGACGGAAGCCGCGCTGTATTCCCTTCGACCTCACCCGAAAACAGTTATTTGACGGACGAAGGAGAAACGTCGGTTTCCGAGACCGCGGAAATGACCATGGCTATCGTGCGTGAGCTTTTCAAAAATATAATAAGCTCGGCAAAGCTGCTCGGAATAAAGAACGACACGGTAGACAAGATCGCCTGCGAGCTTCCGAAGCTCTACACGGCAAAGATAGGAAGCGACGGCAGACTTTTAGAGTGGTACGGAGAGAAAAAGGAGACGGAGATACATCACAGACATACCTCCCACCTCTACGGACTATACCCGGGAAACGAATTTTCTCCGGAAAAAACGCCCGATATCGCAAACGCCTGCAAAAGATCTCTTGAAGCGCGCGGCGACGAGAGCACCGGCTGGAGCCTTGCGTGGAAAACAAACTTCTACGCTCGTCTTAACGACGGAAATCATGCGTTATCGATACTTAAGCTTCAACTGCACCTTTCGAAAAGCGTGGGAGTCAAGAATTCTCAGGAAGGCGGAACTTACCCCAATCTTCTCTGCGCGCACCCCCCGTTCCAAATAGACGGAAATTTCGGAGCTACATCCGGAATATGCGAAATGCTTCTCAGATCCGACGCCGATACGGTATCGCTTCTCCCCGCCTGTCCCGATGAATGGAACGATATCTCCGTCCGCGGGCTTCGTGCAAAGGGCGGAAGAACGGTAAGCTTCAGCACGGAAAACGGAAAGCTTACATATTGCGAGATAAGCGGTCCGCGTCCGGCGCGCGTGCTTTTCAAGAACGCACCCGTAACAAGCAAAGAGCTTATTTCTTACATTTACTTAGACGACTCAAGAAAATAAATGTTTAAAAGATCCGAAAGCCGGGATATTGTCTCCTACTCTCGGATTTTTTTCGCTCGCGGTAATATCACATTTTTAATTGTCCGAAATCGAATATTTTTCGCCGCTCCGCTCAAAATATTCAAATATGAATTATATGCGTCCGTTATTGTTGACTTCGTTATTGAAAAACGCTATAATTATGAATGGCAAAAACGCATATCGGTAAATATAATTTAATGTCTGCAATTAATTTGAACGGAGAAAACGTATGGAAGACAGTATTTCAACACTTTTTTCACCTGAACACAGTATAGCATACGGTATATTTGAAGGAACGGCTTATCCTCACGAGGCCATACCGCACATTTCCGAATTCATACTTAAGCTCGGACCGTCGCTCGACCCCGAGATATTCGATAATCCGAGCGAAGGTGTATGGATCGCAAAAAGCGCAAATATAGCCCCCACCGCCTATATAGGCGCACCGTGCATAATAGACGAAAACGCCGAAGTCAGGCATTGCGCCTTTATTCGCGGTTCGGCAATAGTCGGAAAAAACGCCGTAGTCGGCAACAGTACGGAGCTTAAGAACGTCATTCTTTTCGATTGCGTTCAAGTTCCCCACTACAACTACGTTGGAGACTCCGTTCTCGGTCACAAGGCTCATCTCGGAGCCGGCGCTATTACGTCGAACGTAAAAAGCGACAAGACTCCGATATCTGTATCATACGGCGAAGAGCGTTTTCCTACGGGAATGAAAAAGCTCGGAGCGATACTCGGAGATCATGCCGAGATCGGTTGCGGTTCGGTCCTTAATCCCGGCAGCGTTATAGGTAAAAACGCTACCGTATATCCGCTTTCGTCGGTTCGGGGATACGTACCGCACGATTCAATATACAAAAAAGCCGGAGAAACGGTCGAAAAAAGACATTGATCTCACACAAAAAACAGAACTGAAAGGAAAGGTATCAAGAATTGGGAAGACTTTTCGGAACAGACGGAGTGAGAGGTATTGCAAATGATGAGCTTACCTGCGAGCTTGCTCTTTCAATAGGACGCGCGGCTGCCGTAATACTCAGAGGAAAGGACGGAAAGCGCCCGAGCGTCATCGTCGGCTGCGACACGCGTATATCGTCCGACATGCTGGCGTCGGCTATAATGGCGGGACTTTGCTCTATGGGAGCGAACACCCTTTATCTCGGCGTTACCGCAACGCCCGCAGTTGCGCATCTTGTCAAAAAGAACAACGCCGACGCGGGGATAATGATCTCGGCGTCTCACAATCCGTCCGAATATAACGGAATAAAGATATTCTCCTCCGATGGCTTCAAGCTTCCGGACGCACTCGAAGATCAAATAGAAACCATGATACTTATGCCGGAAAAATATCTCGGTCACACGGTAAAGGATACCGGAAGGATAATTTATTCTTCAAGTGCGTTAAACGATTATTCTCAGCATATAATCTCGGCCGCGGGCACGAAGCTTTCCGGACTGAGGATCGCCGTCGATTGCTCGAACGGAAGCGCAAGCCGTACCGCACCGCAGATATTCGGGGAGCTCGGCGCCGAGGTAAGCGTCCTTTCCGCGGAGCCGGACGGATATAATATAAACAAGAACTGCGGCTCAACTCATATAGAAGCGCTTCAAAAATACGTTATCGAACATCGTCTCGACGCCGGCTTTGCCTTCGACGGAGACGCAGACCGTTGTCTTTGCGTAGATGAAAACGGAAACATCGTAGACGGTGACTTCGTGCTTGCCATATGCGCGCTCGACCTAAAGGAGCGCGGACTTCTTAAGAACAATACCGTTGTCGGTACTATAATGACGAATTTCGGATTTACGAAATTCTGCCGTGAAAACGAAATAAACTTTATCCCGACGAAGGTCGGAGACAGATACGTCCTCGAAGAGATGCTTCTCGGAGACTACAAGCTCGGCGGAGAACAATCCGGTCACATAATCTTTCGTGATTTTGCGACAACGGGAGACGGGCAGCTTACCGCAGTACAGGTGCTCTCTCTTATGAAGCGCACCTCGAAGTCCCTTTCCTCTCTTGCTTCGGTAATGGAGCGTTCTCCTCAGGTCCTCATAAACATCGCAGTAGACGCGGAGAGCAAGCTCCGCTTCTATACGGATAACGACATTCAGAGCGCCATAACAGAAGCCGAAGAGCTTCTCGGAGAAAACGGAAGGATAGTCGTCCGCCCCTCGGGAACCGAGCCTCTTATAAGAGTCATGACCGAAGGCAGCGACAAAGAGCTTATATCAAACTGCGCCGAAAAAGTCGCAGACGTAATAAAATCGAACTTAGGCTAAACAAAACGCTCGCAACATAATCGTTGCGAGCGTTTTGTTTTAAGATTTATTTATCTTCCTTGTCGTCCGAGCTTTTCTTTTCCGCGGTAAGCTTATTAAGAATATATATAGCTCCTATTATAACGAACGTAACGATGAATATACAGAGAAGTCCCTGTCCCATATATTTAAGACTGTCAACAAATGCAGCGAAATCTATTTTCATTGATCTTATCCTCCACTCTGTAATATATCAGCCGAAGAAGCTGAGTATCAGACCGCCCGCTATAACGGACGCTATCTGACCCGAAACGTTAGCGCCGATTGAATGCATGAGAAGGAAGTTCTGGTTATCCTCGTCAAGACCCATCTTGTTTACTATCCTTGCGGACATAGGAAACGCGGATATTCCCGCCGCGCCTATCATCGGATTGACCTTTTCCTTAAGGAAAAGATTAAGGAACTTTGCAAAGAGTACTCCGCCCGCGGTATCGAATACGAACGCTACGAGTCCGAGAAGAAGTACTATGAGCGTCTGCCAATCAAGGAAGAGCTCAGCCTTCATGCTCGCGGCTACCGTTATACCCAAAAGAAGGGTTATAAGATTGGCAAGCACCTTCTGAGCGGTCTCCGAAAGAGAACCGAGAACTCCGCATTCGCGAATAAGGTTACCGAACATAAGGAATCCGACAAGAGATATTGCCTTCGGCGCAACAAGTCCGGCGACTATCGTGACCACTATCGGGAAAAGTATACGCGTGGTCTTTGAAACGGATCCCTGCGTGTACTTCATTCTTATAAGGCGTTCCTTTTTGGTGGTAAGAAGCTTTATAACGGGGGGCTGGACTATCGGCACGAGCGCCATGTACGAATAAGCCGCGACGATTATAGCGCCGAGCAGCTTGCTTCCCTCGGGAAGGAGTGCGTTTGCAATGACTATCGACGTAGGACCGTCGGCAGCTCCGATTATCGCGATAGAAGCCGCTTCGTATATATCAAAGCCGAAAAGACGCGCCATACTGAGCGTAAAGAATATTCCGAACTGAGCCGCAGCTCCGAATATCATGAGCTTGGGGTTGGAAAGTATCGGTCCGAAGTCTATCATAGCTCCTATACCGATAAAGAGCAGGAGCGGGAAAAGCTCGTTTGCTATACCGTTATCAAAAAGGTAATCCAAAACTCCTATCTCGTCTCCCTGAGTTATGGCGCCCGAAAACGGAAGGTTTACGAGTATCGCGCCGAATCCCATCGGAAGAAGTAGCGTAGGCTCCATTTCCTTCTTTATCGCGAGGTATATAAGTATACCTCCTATAATCCACATCACGACCATTTTCAAAAGATCGAGAGGCGGCGTTTTGACAAAACTTTCAATAAGTATCTCCATTGTTTTTTCCTTTCCTGTTATTAATAGTAAAATCCTTTTTATTATAATTCAATTCATCGAATATTTCAATACCCAAAACGTTTTATTAACAAAAAATTAATACAACGATTTGGAATATTCGATTTTCGATGCTAAAAACAAAAACGCCGATCTTTAGTCGGCATTTTTGTTTTATGAAATATTTATTACCAGTAGAGCTTCCAATCGGGATCGAGCATTCTGTGGAGAGCCTCCATATAGAAGTAATCTCCCCAGATATTCATCTCGTCGACTCCGCTCTTTTGAGGCTTACCGTAGGTAGCATGAAGAAGAAGTCCGTTCGACTCGGGAATATCCTTTGTAAGATAGTTATCTATGAGAGAATCCATTATACGGTTGCAGGCGTTTACATATATCTTGCGAAGCTCGTTGCCTTCGTCCATATACTTGATAGCCTCAAGCATAGCGCAGAGCGCAATGGCGTTGGAAGAAGAATCGCGCGGCTCATCGTCGCCGTCGGTAAACGAAAGATCCCAGAACGCTATATAGTCATTCGGGAGGTGGTTAAGGTAATAGTTCGCGGTAGCCTTGAACGCCTTGAGCGCGTCCTCGTCCTTTTCGTATATGTACGTAAGCATAGGACCGTACATGCCCCATGTCTGTCCGCGAGCCCATGCGGAATCGTCGGACGCGCCCTGAGCGGTAACGCCCTTTACAGGAGCGCCTGTTTCGGGATCGAAATAGAAGGTATGGAACGTGCTTCCGTCAGCGCGGAATGCAACGTTTATGGTAGTTTTGAAATGCTTATATGCGATATCTCTGTACTTTTGGTCGCCTGTTTCCTTTGCCGCCCAGTAAAGAAGCGGTATATTGAGCAGACAGTCAACTATGAGACGGTAGCTCTTCGGGTCGTCAACTCTTCCCCACGCCTGTATAAATTCGCCTTTTTCTTTATAACGCGAGATGAGCTGATCTGCCGCCTTGATAGCCGCTTCACGCGCGGTCTTATCGCCCGTAAGTTTATAAGCCGCAACGCAGGAGGGAGTGTAAAGGAAGCCCATATCGTGATGATCTACGCCGAGCTTCTCCACTATTCTTTTGTAGAACGAAGGTATCTGAGAGGAAGCGACCTTCTTGTACTTTTCGTCGCCGGTCATCTCATAAGCATGCCAGAGTATACCGGTCCAGAAGCCCGTGTTCCAGCCTTCGTTATTCTCAACGGGAAGATAAACGTTATCAACGCTTGCATGCGAAGGGAACTTATCGGTAAATGTCGGGATAGCGAAATCGATCTTTTTGACCGCCTCGGCAAGAGCGTATTCAAGCTTTTCTCTTGATATAGTAAAATCGGAATATCTGCCCTTATCCTGTATCTCGGGAATATTGGGGAGAGAGTTCATATTAGCCATATACATAGCCTCCGTTTTATTTTATTTTTTATATCATATCATAAAAGCACAGATTTGTCAACCTTATTTACACCTACTTTACGATAAAAACGGGCAAAATAAATTTATTTTGTTTTTTGCGCCAAAGCCCTTGACAAACACCGAAAATCATGGTATAATACTCAGGTATGAAACGGGGTGTGGCACAGTTTGGTAGTGCGCTTGGTTCGGGACCAAGAGGCCGCAGGTTCGAATCCTGTCACTCCGACCATATCGAGTGTTCATAACGAAAGTG
>CAZFQJ010000082.1:0-7973 GCA_964520875.1 uncultured Lachnospiraceae bacterium | reverse complement strand
TAAATCTGCTGGCATTGCCTTCGGTGGTTCGAATCCACCTTCTCCCACCAAAAATCCAAGTCCGAGGGGCTTGGATTTTTACTTTTCACTCTTCATTCTTAAATTTTCACTTCTCGCGAAGCGGTAAAACCCTTCCGCCTCGCATTTTTAAGTTGATTTATTAACAAATTCGTGTTATAATCATCGTAAAGAAAGCGAGGTATGCATATGATAAAGGTAACATTGCTCGGCGATTCCATTCGTATGATCGGTTACGGTACGGCGGTTCCGGCTCTTTTGGGAAATGAATTTGAGGTATTTCAACCGAACGACAATTGCAGATTCGCCAAATATACTTTAAGAGGCTTGTTCGAATGGGAAAAGGATATGCGCGGAAGCAGGATAGTACATTGGAATAACGGACTGTGGGATATCTGCGATCTTTACGGCGACGGACCGTTCACGCCGGAAGCCGAATATACCGATAACATGTCGAGGATAGCCGACATACTGCTTTCAAGATACGATAAGGTCATATTTTCAACGACCACGCCCGTTACCGACCGTAACAGGCACAGTACCAATTCCGCTATCAAAAGATACAATGACATGATCGTGCCGGTCTTGGAGAAAAAGGGAGTATTAATAAACGATCTTTACGGGATCCTCATAAACGATGTCGACAGATACATAAGAAAAGACGATAATATACACCTTACATACGAAGCTATCAAGGTCTGCGCCGAGAAGGTCGCCGGTATTATAAGAGCCGCTTCGCGCGATCTCGGTCCGTGCGGCGAAAGCGCCGAGACGCTCGGAAGCGCATCCGACGGAGCGCCTGTCTGAAAAAACGACAGATCAAAAATAAGCTTGCTTAGGCAAGCTTATTTTTGATTTATGCTCGGCATAAACAAGTTGAATAAGCGAATTCATAAAATCTACTTGACTGTGAGCGAAAAAAGTGATAATATAAAGTGTACTGCACGAAAGGAGGTCTTAAGATGGCGAGAGTGTACGAGACCATAGCCGTTGACGCGAAAGAGATCAACGTTTCGCGTATAATGGAAAAAACGGATCCGAGACCGATGTCGAACGATCTTTGTATCAACGTTCCGGATAACTACACCGCGACCGTTTATCTTGACGGAGTCCCGGTCAAAAAGCTTAAGCCCTGTGCGAGAAAAAAGTTAAAAAGGATCGTCGGCTCAGACAAGGTAGGCAGACAGATAAGCGTCCTGTATATAAATAAGAGACCTCTTACCACTATGTCTTGGGGTATAGGGAATCTTCCGATAAAGTACGATTTTCTTGACGGTATGTGCATAAAAATAGGCGCAAACGGCACCTTTCTTGCTTCAATGGCGGATCCCGAGGCGTTCTTCGATTTTTGCGCTCCGAAGAACGGTTCCTTAAGTCTTACGGAAACGGTCAGCCGCATAACCTCGGCTTTCAGAGAGCATGCGTCGGGCATACTTACGGGACTTTTTAAGGAAGCGATAGAGCCTGTTTTCGATACGGAGTTTCTTGTTTCGGAAATGGACAGAAGGATAAACTACGTGATCTGCGAAAGAAAGCTTGACAATATACCCGGAGTCATATTCAAAACGGCGCTCGTTACGGGCATATGCGTGTGCGAAGAGGATGTTCGCGAGTACAGGGAACGTTATATAAACGGTAACGGGCTTATGGCGAAGTGATCGCGATCTACGCTGAAAACGGTTTAAGGTATAGATATGCGTAAAGATGATAATAAAGAAAAGACGGTCAAGCGCAAGCTTCGCTGGATGAAGCTGGATAACGCCGCGAAGATATATCCCGCCGCAAAAAGGCGCTCTTGGAGCAATGTTTTCCGTCTTTCGGCAGAGCTTACCGAAGATGTAGACAGAGATATATTGCAAACGGCTCTGGATTCGGTCGTAAAAAGATTTCCTTCGGTAGCCGTCAGGATACGCAGAGGTCTCTTTTGGTACTATCTTGAGGAGCTAAAGGAAGCCCCGAAGGTAATGGACGATAAATCCTACCCTCTTTCGAGAATGCCGTTCGACGATATACGCAAATGCGCTTTTCGTGTGCTCGTTTACAAAAAGAGGATAGCGGTAGAGTTCTTCCATGCCGTGACCGACGGAAACGGCGGTCTGGTATTTCTTAAGACGCTCGTTTCCGAATATATACGTATAAGATACGGCGAAAAGATACCGAGCACGGACGGAGTTCTTGACATAGACGAAAAGCCGTCCGAGGAGGAGCTTCGCGATAGCTTTCCCGATCATTCGGGAACGGTTCCGAAGAGCCGAGCCGAATCTAACGCCTATAAGCTTGACGGAACTCCGGAAACAGACGGATTTTGCGATCTTGTGACCCTTTCCGCGGATACGGACGAGGTCTTGAAGGCGGCAAAGGAACGCGGAGTTACGCTCACGGTATTCATTACCGCGGCGCTCATGCGCGCCATTATGAACATACAGGAGCGTCACGTCAAGTCGAAAAAGCATTACAAGCACGTAAAAGTGCTCGTTCCGGTAAATCTTCGTAAGATGTTCGGAAGCAAGTCGTTGCGTAATTTTGTTCTTTACGTTACGCCGGGGGTCGATCCTCGGCTGGGAGAATGGAGCTTTGACGAGCTATGCGGAGCCGTTCACCATCAAATGGCGTTAGACGTGACCGAGAAGGAGATGCGCTCGCGCATAACGAAGAACGTGGGTCAGGAGCAATCGCTCTTTATAAGGCTCATTCCGCTCGGGCTTAAGAATATGGTCATGAAAGCGGTATATAACGCCGTCGGAGAAAAGAAATCCTGCCTTACGTTTTCCAATCTCGGCGCGATAAAAACTCCGGAAGAGATGAAGAGGTACGTAACGAGGTTCGATTTCGTTCTCGGTACCGCCGCAACGCTGCATTGCAACTGCGGCGCGTTATCTTACGGCGGAGAGCTCAGAATGAACTTCATACGCAATATCAAGGAGCCAGAGCTTGAATATGAATTTTATAAGATCATGCGATCGCTCGGTATAAGAATGAGAGCGGAGAGCAATTCGCGAGACGTATGACGGAAGGGAAGTGACATCATACATGTACTGTGTAAAATGCGGAGTGGAGCTGGCGGAGAGCGAAAAATGTTGTCCGCTTTGCGGAACGGAAGCGTTCCTTCCGAACGGAAGAGGCGAGACGCCCTATCCGAAATTTGTCGACGAGCATGAAAAGCTGAAGCCCATGGGCGTAATATTGATACTCACATGCCTTATAACGCTTGCCGCGGTGCTTACCGTGCTGATAGACGTAAAAATGTCGCACGCGATAACGTGGTCGGGATATTCCGTTTGCGGGCTGGCACTGTTCTATATCGTCGCGGTGCTTCCGATGTGGTTTTCGCACCCCAATCCCGTGATATTCGTTCCGTGCGATTTTGCCGCGGTGGCTCTGTACCTTCTTTATATCGATCTCGTGAGCGGCGGACGTTGGTTTTTGACCTTCGCCTTTCCCGCGGTCGGAGCGGCGGCTCTGATAGTCACGGCGGTGATAACGCTCGTGCGTTATCTGAGAAAAGGATTCATGTATATCTTCGGAGGTATGATAATCGCTTCCGGCGGGTACTGCATGCTGATAGAATTTCTTCTTGAGCTGACTTTCGGTAACGGTAAGGGCTTTGTGTGGTCTCTTTATCCGCTTATTGCCTGCTTTGTGCTCGGAATGGGGATAATAGTTGCCGCTATATGTCCGCCGATAAGAGAGACGCTGAAGAGGAAGCTGTTTATCTGACGTTTGAGATCGGACAAAATATAACATAATGAACGAAAAAACAAAAAATAAAATATAACCGAATGGGGGCATAAAAATGCTTAATATCAGATACGAGCTTGCAAAAGAGCTTAAAACAAAGCCCGCCGCGGGAACTCCCCTCGGCTTCGGCAGAGTGATCACCGACCATATGTTCATAATGAACTATACCGAGGGCAAGGGCTGGCATGATCCGAGGATCGTTCCTTATCAGAACGTTTCTCTTGCGCCTACCGCCATGGTATTCCACTACGGACAGACCATGTTCGAGGGACTTAAGGCGTACAGAGACCCCGACGGTAATCCCAGACTCTTCCGTCCCGACATGAACGCAAAGCGCGCCAATAATTCCAATAAGCGTCTGTGTATCCCCGAGATCCCGGAGGAGGATTTCGTTCAGGCGATAAACGATCTCGTAAAAGTGGAGCAGGATTGGATTCCCACCGATCCCGGTACCTCGCTCTATATCCGTCCGTTCATAATAGCGACCGACGAATTCCTCGGCGTCGCTCCCTCAAAGACCTATCTCTTTATGGTCATTCTTTCTCCTTCCGGAGCATATTACGCAAGCGGACTTGCTCCCGTCGGAATATGGATAGAGGACGATTACGTAAGAGCCGTTCGCGGAGGAATGGGATATACAAAGACGGGCGGAAATTACGCGGCGTCTTTGGCTGCCCAGGTAAAGGCTCACGACGACGGATATTCTCAGGTGCTTTGGCTTGACGGAGTCGAAAGAAAGTACATAGAAGAGGTCGGCGCGATGAACATCTTCTTCGTCATAGACGGAAAGGTCGTTACTCCCGAGCTTAACGGAAGCATACTTCCCGGTATAACCCGTGATTCCGTCATAAATCTTTGCAAGAGCTGGGGCGTTCCCGTAGAGGAGCGCAGGATCTCCGTAGACGAGGTCGTGTCCTCCGCAAAGGACGGAAGAATGACGGAGTGCTTCGGTACGGGTACCGCGGCGGTCATATCTCCCGTCGGAAAGCTTCGTTACAAGGACGACGTTATGAAGATAGCCGACGGCGGTATAGGTAAGCTCAGTCAGCGTATATACGATACCGTAACGGGAATCCAGACCGGTAAGGTCGCCGATCCCTTCGGTTGGAGCGTAAAAGTAAAGTAAATGACCCTTAAGGGGCGAGCTTCAGAAGCTCCGAGATGCGTTTAAGCGCTTCTCGGAGCTTTTTCGGTACGAGCGTTTCGGCGCGTTCCTCGGCTTCGCTGTACGCGTCTATTATCTCGCTTCCGTCTATCGATATCTCGTTTCCGGCGATGCTTATGCTCGCTCCGTCCTCTCCGATATCGCAGCTTATCGGCTTTATGCCGCAGAACGCGCAGTATACGAGCAGCACCGCCGATAAAACGATAAGTATCCCGAGTACGATACGTGATGATCTTTTCAGCATATTCTTCTCCGCTGTGAAAATGTGTTCAAAGCTCGGTAAAACCGAGAAAGGCGAGGTTTATCGCACCCGCGATCAGCTTTGCCTGAGCAGATACCGCGATATCCGAATTTTTCGGCGTTACGAAAAACGAGCGTTCGTTTTCGAGGATATCCGTTACCGATTTTGAGGGTTCGGTTATCCCCGCGCGTGCGAGCACGTCGTATACGAGCGTAGACGATTGGACTACGGTCGGAACGCCTATCGATATGACCGGTACGCCGAGGGTTGCTCGGCTTATCTCTTTTCTTGCGTTTCCTACTCCCGAGCCGGGAGCTATCCCGGCGTCTGTCATCTGTATCGACGTCATGAGCCGTTCGGAGCTTCTCGCGGCGAGCGCGTCTACGCATATTACGATGTCCGCGTCTACTGTCTTTACGGCGGAGCGTATCGATTCAAAGGTCTCTATCCCGGTTTCTCCCGTCACGCCGGGCGACAGAAGAGAAACGGAACGGCTCCCGAACGCTTTGTAAAGCTCGGGCTTTTCGCTCCTTAGGTGACGTGTGACGGTTATTCCGTCCGCGCATATCGGACCGAGCGAATCCGAGGTTATCCTTCTGTTGCCGAGACATACCGTAAGAACGCTTTTTGCCGAACCGAGCAGATTTTTTTCGCATAATGAGATCATGTGCTCGGAAACGGTCCGCGTTACGGATTCGAGCTCGTTTTTTCCGAAGAACCATATCTTACCCACGCCGAGCGTTATATATGTTCCGCGCGCAAGCCCCGAATCGCTTTTTCGGTCGGCGCTCAGAGTTATCTCGTGTACCGAGATACCGTTTTCGGTATATTCTTTTACGTAGCTTTTTCCGTCGGATATGTCATCCGATTCCGCGGCGAGATCCGTGCGTATAAAGGTGTTTTTCATTTGGTGCGTATCCGTTAAATTTTTATTGTTTTGCCCCGTGTTATAAGCTTTGTCGGGGCTTACTGTATTTGCAAATATTAATATTCCCGTTTCGATAAGTAAAAAACTCGGGAAAGGTTTGTAATAATCACCAAAAAAGTAAAAATGTAATTGTGCAACAGGACTAAAAATTAAATTTTTTGAAAAATAAATCGCAAAACGATTGATTATTATAGGAAATAGTGTTATAATACCTTACAGGTCTATTTATTACGCAAACTTTTTAGGAGGAATACCCTATGAAAACAGTGACAAGAGTTCTCTGTCTCGTTCTCTGTCTCGCGACTCTCACGTTGGGATTTGCGGGTTGTTCGAGCGGAGATTCTACCTCGGGCGCGCAGATAAACATGTATCTGACGTCGGAGGTGTATAATTTCGATCCCGCTTACGCGCACCTGGATAGCAGCGCGATCAAGCTTTGCGGTCTCCTTTACGAGGGACTTATGAAGCTTGACGACAACGGTAAGGTCGTAAAGGCGCTCTGCAAAAAGTGGGATTACAAGGTCGACCGCGGAGCGGACAAGGATTCCGCCGAGGACGATACATACACCATGGAGATAACCTTAAAGAAATCCGCATGGTCTGACGGAAGTGCGGTGACCGCGGACGATTTCGTGTTCGCGTGGAAGCGTTTGCTTGACCCGGAGTTCGACGGAGAGGGCGCGGAGCTTCTCTATGACATAAAGGGCGCAAAGGAAAGAAAGACGGGTGCGTATAGCCCCGACGATATCGGACTTGTTGCGGACCAGCAGCTCCTCACCATTGAATTTACACACGATATAGATCCCGAGGATTTCCTTCGCAAGCTCACCAGCGTTGCGCTCATGCCTGTAAAGCAGTCGGTAGTCGATCACTATTACCATTGGTCAAGTGCGAGCACGACGATAGTAACGAACGGTCAGTTCACGATCGTTTCCTACTACCCCGGAACCTCTCTTGAGCTCGGACGTAACACTTATTATCATTTCGACGTTTCCGATAAGGACGCCACGCCGAACCCCAATAAGTACGTAAAGCCTTACAAGATCATAGTCGATTTCCAGCTCAATGCAGAGGAAATAATGGAGCAGTTCGAGGAAGGCGAGCTCTTCTACATAAGCGAGCTCCCCGCATCCAAGGAGATAAGAGAGAAATATCTTGACAGAGTAAAGCTTACCGAATCTCTTTGCAGTCACGTTTATTACTTCAATACCAACAAGGCTCCCTTTGACAATAAGGTAGTACGTCAGGTGCTCAGCGCCGTTATAAGCCGCAGCGAGATAGTAAACGAGGTAGTTTATGCCTCGGCTTCAACGGGATTTGTTCCCTCCGGCGTAAACGATAAGACCGATAAAGACGATTTCGCCGCGAACAATGCAAACAAGATAACGAGCGACGCCATGTCGATAAGCGAGGCAAAGAGCCTGCTCTCGGCGGCGGGTATCACACCGAGTACCGTTCCGGAGTTTACTCTTACGGTACGCGTAAATGCCGATTCCGAGCTTAACGACGCGACCGGCGACCTTGAGCTTTCCCCGGTAAATTCCAAGAGTCCCGATTACGTGTATAATACCGTAGATTACGTGGTCGCAAAGCTCGTCAAGGAAAAGTGGGAGGAGCTTGGCTTTAAGTGCAAGATCGAATGCGTCAACGCTTCTCAGTATGCCGAAAAGACTTCATGGCTCAAGCAGTACAGAGACGGAGTAGTTGAAAGTCTTTACGGAATCAACGGAGAGCTTGAGTATTACGATAAGGCGACGAGCAGTAATCATACGCTGACCGCCGAGAGAGCCGATTTCGATGTAATAGCGGTAGACGCTCAGATGCTCGATCCCACCGCATTTTCCTCACTTTCCGGATTCGCTACCGAGTATTCGGGTTCCTCC
>CAZFQJ010000081.1:0-7990 GCA_964520875.1 uncultured Lachnospiraceae bacterium | reverse complement strand
ATATCCTGTGAAAAGATAGCGGTAAGGGATATCGATTCTGACGGCGTTCTTACGATAAACGACGCGCTCTACTGCGCGCATGAGTCTAAGTATACCGGCGGTGCTTCCGCAGGCTACGCAAGCGCAAATTCCGAGTGGGGACTTTCGATTACCAAGCTTTGGGGCGTTGAGAACGGCGGTTCTTACGGTTATTACGTAAACGACGCTTCGGCGTTTGCACTCTCCGACGTGATCAAGAACGGAGATCGTATAAACGCCTTCGTCTATACCGATCTTACCGCATATAGCGATACGTATTGCTACTTTAACGAGACCGTCAAGAGCATTACCGCAGGTGAGGAGATAACTCTCACTCTTTCTTGTCTCGGCTATGACGACGCTTGGAATACCGTTACGCTTCCCGCAAAGGACGCGATCGTCATGCTTGACGGAAGCGCTACTGGGTACAAGACGGATAGCGAGGGCAAGGTTACACTTAAATTCGATAAAGCGGGCACGTTTGTGATAAGCGCAAAGTCCGAAACGCAGACTCTCGTACCGCCCGCTTGTGTGGTCTCCGTCGCGAAAGCGCCGGTAAATTATGCGGCTATAATAATCATCGCGGTCGTTTTAGCCGCGGTCGTTGCCGCAGGGGTAGTTCTCGTGGCTATAAAGCGTAAAAAGAGCTGATGAAAAAAAGATCTTTAGCCGTACTTTTGTGCCTGATCGTGATATTTTCGATCGGCACAACGTTCGTTTCGGCTGAGGACGCGGATACCGTCGTTAAGGCGCAAAGCTTCTTCGACGGTATTCTTGCGTTCAACGGCACGGTCGGCGAAAACGGGGTGCAAGAGTGGATAGACGGATATCTTACCGAGAACGCGGGAATAAACTCCGAATGGTACGTCCTTGCGCTTTCTCAGTACGGTGATTACGATTTTTCAAAATACGAATCCGCTCTTTTGGCGTACCTTGAAGATAATACCGTGCGTTCCGCTTCGTCGCGGCTTAAGTACGCGCTCTGCCTTGCCGCCGTCAAAAGTACGAACGGATATATCTCGGCAACGCTTGAAAATTCCGTGGGCGAGCAGGGACTTATGAGCTTTGTATTCGGTCTGCATCTTTTAAATAACGGTTACGAAAGTTCCGTATATACGGCTTCTGAGGTAATAAAAAAACTGCTTGATATGCAATGCGAGGACGGGGGCTGGTCCGTTACGGGAAAGCGCGGAGACGTAGACGCCACCGCAATGACCGTGCAGGCTCTGGCGCCTTATTTCGATAACGTTTCCGAGGTAAGGACCGCAATAGAAAGAGCGCTGGCTTTTCTGTCGGAAGAGCAGCTTGACAGAGGAGAGTATTCAAGCTACGGTAAAGCGAATCCCGAAAGCACGGCGCAGGTGGTAACGGCGCTCTCCGCGCTCGGGATCGATTGTGAGAAAGACGAACGTTTTGTAAAAAACGGAAATACGCTTTTCGGCGTTATGGAAAAGTATCTGCTTCCCGACGGCAGCTTTTGTCATACAGAAGGGGGCGGGTATGATCACGCAGCTACGGTGCAGGCGTTCTACGCGTCCGTCGCCTATATGCGTATGCTTGAAGGAAAAGGACCGCTCTATATTTTGGACCATGCAAGGCCGAGCGAAGCCGAGCCTGCTCCGCCAAAGGACGATAATGATACCGGCGGATCCGTAAACGGCGATGAAGCCCCGAAGGGCGGATATAAGCTTCCGGCAAGTCTTACGGTGGTCGGGATCGGAATTTGCGCGTGCGTTCTTCTTGTGATCTTTAAAAAGAAGAATATCAAAAATTTTATAGCCGTTATATTCGTCGTTATGTTGGGTGTGACCTTCATACTTGTAACGGATATTCAAACGGCTGACGATTATTATAACGGTTCGGGCGGAGCGAAGGAGCATATAGTCGGAAGCGTAGTCATGAGTATCCGTTGCGATACAGTCGCGGGAGCTGATGAAAACATTCCGAAGAACGGTATCATTCTTGACGCTACGGATATCGATATCTCGGAAGGCGATACGGTGTATACGGTGCTTACCGAGGCGGCAAGAAAATATAAGATACAGTTCGAAAACGACGGTAACGCTTCTTATGTGTATATATCCGGGATAAATTACCTGTATGAATTCGACTACGGCGATCTTTCGGGCTGGGTGTATACCGTCAACGGAGAAAGACCGTCCGTCGGCGCGGGAGCATACAAGCTTAAGGACGGAGACGTTATCGAATGGCGTTATACGCTTGATCTCGGAAACGATCTTGAATGAATCCTAAATGAATTGAAAGGGGAGAGGGTATGAGAGCGTTTTGTGAATATAACCCGATAGTAGTAACGGCGTATTATTTAGCTGCTACGGGTATCTTGATGTTTTCTGCCGATCCCGTACTCCTTATCATAGGTCTTGCGGGCGCACTTTCTTATTTTTTGCTGAAGAAAGGAGCGAAAGGTGTTAGACTGCACCTGTTTTGTCTCTTTTTATTTATCGTGCTTACGATCATAAATCCGCTTTTCTCTCATAACGGAAAAACGGTCCTCTTCGTAATAAACGATTCTCCCGTAACGCTTGAAGCGACAGTTTACGGAGCGGTGAGCGCCGGTACCATGGTGACGGTTCTGTATCTTTTTAGGTCTTTTACCGATATAATGACGAGGGACAAGCTTCTTTACGTATTCGGTAAGCTATCTCCGAAAGCCGCGCTCGTGCTCTCCATGGGACTTAGATACGTTCCGCTTTTCTCGGAACGTGCGAAAAGGATATCGGAAAGCCAACGCGCGCTCGGGTTCTATAAAGAAGATAACATAATAGATAAGATAAAATGCGATCTTCGTGTGTTTTCCATACTTGTTACATGGGCGCTTGAAAACGGTATCATGACCGCCGACAGTATGGCGGCTCGCGGATACGGGATACGGAAGAGAACATATTATTCCGTTTTTAAGCTCGAAAGGACGGACGTATTTATCCTTATCCTTATCGTTTTGTGCTCCGTTACGACTGTCATCGGTATTGGCTTCGGAGCGATCGGTGCAACGTTTTACCCGGGTATAGAGCTTTCCGCTTTGACGCCGCTCGGGATCGCGTCTTATATCTCTTACGGTATTTTATCATTTTTGCCGCTATTTACGGAAACGGAGGAGAGTCTCAGGTGGAGATACTTACTGTCAAAAATTTAAGCTTTACCTATCCGCTTTGCGAAAGCCCGGCGCTTAACGATGTTTCGTTTGGGATCGAAAACGGCGAGATAGCCGTTCTTTGCGGAGCTACGGGGAGCGGAAAGTCTACGCTCCTGAAACTTTTAAAGCGCGAGATCGCTCCGAAGGGGAGCGTAAAAGGGAAGATATTTTTTAACGGCGAAAATTCCGAGAGAGCGGAAAGCGAGCGTATCGGTTTTGTAATGCAATGCCCGGATGAGCAGATAGTTACCGATAAGGTCTATTCCGAGCTTGCTTTCGGGCTTGAAAACATGGGACTTTCCCAAAGCGTCATTGCGCGCAGAGTAGCCGAGACGGCTTCGTATTTCGGTATAGAGGATTGGTATGATAAAGACGTGTCACTATTGTCCGGGGGACAAAAGCAACTGTTGAATCTTGCCTCGGTCATGGTAATGGATCCCGATATACTTATCCTTGACGAGCCTACCGCTCAGCTCGATCCGATCGCGGCTTCCGATTTTCTCGGTACAGTCAAAAAGCTGAATCGCGACTTTTCGCTTACAGTCCTTATCACAGAGCACCGTCTTGAAGAACTGATACCGATGTGCGACAGGCTTCTCGTTATGGAGAACGGAAGGATAACGGCGAACGGAGAGCCGAGGAGCATTATCGGTAATATAGACGAAAAAAGCGAACTGTTTCCTTCCGTTCCGACATCGGCGAGAATTTTTCGTATATTAAACGGAGAAGGCGTCTGTCCGCTTACAATAAGAGAGGGAAGAAGCTTCTTGCGTTCCGCTTACCGAAACGATATCACAGCTTCCGATCGCGCCAGTTACGTGCATAGCGAAAAGAAGGCGCTGGAATTTAAGGACGTTTATTTCAGATACGAGAGGGCGCTTCCGGACGTAATTTTCGGACTTGATCTTACGGTATACGAAAGAGAGATATTTTGTATACTGGGCGGTAACGGCTCGGGAAAATCCACCGCGCTTGCCTGCGCCTCGGGCGTTAAAAAGATATATAGCGGACAGATCAGAGTGTTTGATAAAAAACTGAAGGAGTACGGCGGTCGGGAACTGTATCGAAACTGTCTTACCTTGCTTCCGCAGGACGTGCAGAGCGTGTTTTTGAGAAATACGGTAAGAGAGGAGCTTTCCGACGTCGGCGCGGATATGAGCGAGCTTCCGTTCGATATATCCTATCTTGCCGATAAGCACCCTTACGATCTTTCGGGAGGAGAGCAGCAGCTCGTCGCGCTTGCCAAGGTTTTGGCGACAAAGCCTCGTCTGTTACTTATGGACGAACCGACAAAAGGACTTGACGCACATAAGAAGATAGAATTTTCTAAGCTTTTAAAGAAATTAAGAGACGGCGGAATGACTCTGCTTATCGTAACTCACGACGTCGAATTTGCGGCGATGTGCGCGGACCGCGCGGCGTTGTTCTTCCGCGGAAGAATAGCTTCCGTCGGAACTCCCGAGGAGTTCTTTTCCGAAAACAACCTTTATACTACCGCGGCTTCTCGCATGACAAAGGGGTATTTTGACGATACGGTCACGGCGGAAGCCGTAGCCGAGCTATGCATTAAAAACGGTCCGAAGGAGAAAAGGAATGACGGTAATTAAGAGCAAGGGACTCAGAAAAGCTCTCGGGATCGTCGTTCCGAGCGTGCTCATACCGCTCGCGGCTATTCTCGGAACTATCGTTTTCGATGAAAAAAAGCATATGTTCGTTTCGCTTTTCGTCGCCGTCCTTTCGGTACTTCTTTTTATTGCGGGATTTGAAAAGAAGGAGATAGGGACGAGAAGAGCGGTGATAGTTTCCGTGATGACCGCTTTGTCGGTAGTAGGAAGATTTATACCGTTTTTTAAGCCCGTGACCGCGCTCACTATTATAACCGCCATGTACCTCGGAAGCGAATCGGGATTTGCGGTGGGCGCATTCTCGGCGTTTCTTTCGAACTTTTATTTCGGTCAAGGTCCGTGGACTCCGTTCCAGATGCTTGCATGGGGACTTATAGGATACGCGGCGGGCTTTCTTTCCGCACCGCTGAAAAAGAGCAGAGCGTTCCTTTTATTTTTCGGCGTGATTTCGGGGATCGCGTTTTCCGCCGTTATGGACGTTTGGACCGTGCTTTGGTACAGTAACGGTTTTGATTTTAAGCTCTACCTTTCCGCGCTTTTGAGCGCCGTTCCGTATACCGTTCTGTATTCCGTGTCCGATTTTCTTTTCCTGTTTTTCCTTGCGAGACCGTTCGGAGAAAAGCTGGAAAGAATAAAAATTAAGTACGGAGTGTAATTATCACTTGAAAAACGGCTTCGAATGTGATATAATATATTCAGTAAGTTTTTAAAGAGGAGATCCCTTATGAATATATTGCACATGAAATACGCGGTAGAGGTCGCAAGACTCGGTTCTCTTAACAAAGCGGCAGAGACGCTCATAATTGCGCAACCGAACATAAGCCGTTCGATCAAGGAGCTTGAAGCCGATCTCGGGATCTCGATATTCAATCGAAGCGCAAAGGGCATGGAGCTGACTCAGGAAGGCGAAGAGTTCATAAGCTATGCGCAGAGCATACTGAAGCAGATAGACGAGGTGGAAAAGCTCTATAAGAAGGGAACGCCAAAAAAACAGAGGTTCTCCGTATCCGTTCCGCGCGCAAGCTACATTTCGGACGCCTTTTGCGAATTTTCAAAGCGCATAGGCTCTGAGCCGAGCGAGATATTTTATAAAGAGACCAATTCTCAGCGGACTATAAACAACGTTTTGAATAACGATTACAAGCTCGGTATAATCAGATATGCCGAAAATCACGACGCGTCGTTCAAAGCCATGCTTGAAGAAAAAGGACTTCATTACGAGCTCGTCGCGGAATTTTCTTACCTTTTGCTGATGAGTAAGGAAAGTCCTCTTGCGGATAAAGAGGATATAGGCTTTGACGATCTTACGCCGTATATCGAGATCGCTCACGCGGACCCGTATGTTCCGTCTATGCCGATATCGAAGGTGGTAAAGGAAGAGCTTCCGGATAATATCGATCGCCGCATATGTATATTCGAAAGAGCGAGCCGCTTCGATCTTTTGTCGGAAAATAAGGAGACCTTCATGTGGGTGTCGCCCACGCCGCAAAAATTCCTTGACAGATACGGTCTCGTTCAAAAGAAATGCGCCGATAACGAAAAGATATATAAAGACGTCTTGATATACAAACGCGACTGTAAGCTTTCAAAGCTCGATAAGCAGTTCATATCTTTGCTTTACGAGGCGAAAGGTAAGTATATAACGAAGTAAACGTAAAGCGGCGTTTGAGTTTGAATTTAAATCGATAAAAGGGTTATCGATCGGAGTTATATCGATATGTGTAATACCGATATAACATTTTAATAATTCCCAAAATGATAAAAATATGATACAATATCAAGAGTAAGATCAAGGAGGTGGCGAATGAACGAATATTATATTCCGAAAGCAACGCTCGGAAGGCTTCCGCAGTATCTTCAGTATCTGAGGAGCTTACCGGATAGCGCGGGCGGTACGATATCCGCTACTGCGATCGCAAAGGGCTTGTCTCTCGGCGAGGTACAGGTGCGTAAGGACCTTGCGACCGTCAGCGGCGCGGGAAAACCGAAGGTCGGATACGTTACAAGCGAATTAATAAAAGACATTGAGAGCCATCTCGGATATGAGAGCTTGACTAACGCGGTCTTGGTAGGCGCGGGAAAGCTCGGACGGGCGCTTCTTGATTACGACGGCTTCGAGGAATTCGGAGTAAGGATCATCGCGGGCTTCGATTGCAATGAAAAGGTCATCAGAATGGACAAGAATTCAAAAGCGATCATGCCTATGAAAGAGCTTAAGGATTATTGCCGCGAAAACGACGTTAAGCTCGGCGTGATAACGGTGGGACAAGGCTCGGCTCAAGAGGTGTGCGACAGGCTCGTGGAAAGCGGTATCAACGCCGTCTGGAATTTCGCGCCGTGTCGCTTAAAGGTACCGCCGAACGTGCTTTTGAAGCAAGAGAATCTTGCGTTATCGCTTGCATATCTCAACAACCAAATCAGTAAATAATTTTTAGGAGGACACATTAAATGGAACCCAAAACTTACGAAATAGTCGACAATGTAGAAAAGCTGAATGAGGCGCTCGCCCGTGTAAGAGCGGCGCAGAAGATATTCGCGACCTACACACAGGAACAGGTGGACAAGATATTCCTTGCAGCCTCTTCAGCCGCAGACAAAGCGAGAATACCTCTTGCAAAGCTCGCGGTAGAGGAGACCGGAATGGGAATCGTAGAGGATAAGGTCATAAAGAACCACTACGCGGCGGAGTATATCTACAATGCGTATAAGAACACCAAGACCTGCGGCGTGATCGAAGAGGACAAGGCTTACGGTATGAAGAAGATAGCGGAGCCTATCGGCGTCATTGCGGCGGTAATACCCACCACGAACCCCACGTCTACTGCGATATTTAAGTGTCTTCTTGCGCTCAAAACGCGTAACGCTATCATAATAAGCCCTCACCCGAGAGCGAAAGCTTCCACGATCGCCGCGGCTAAGCTCGTTCTTGAGGCTGCCGTAGAGGCGGGAGCTCCCGAGGGCATCATCGATTGGATCGATATTCCTTCTCTTGAAATGACGAATACGGTAATGAAGGAAGCCGATATCATTCTCGCGACCGGAGGTCCCGGAATGGTAAAGGCGGCTTATTCCAGCGGTAAGCCCGCTCTCGGAGTCGGCCCCGGTAATACCCCCGCTATAATAGACGAGTCCGCCGACATACTTCTTGCGGTAAACTCCATAATCCATTCCAAGACATTCGATAACGGTATGA
>CAZFQJ010000080.1:0-8006 GCA_964520875.1 uncultured Lachnospiraceae bacterium | reverse complement strand
GAGCGAAGCGAGTAAAGCGTTCATCGACAGGAGAACGATCAGCCCTCTCCGTCACGCATACGCGTGCCACCTCTCCCGGAGTGAGAGGCTTTTATTACACGTCATCGGAACGATCGTGGGAGAAGGAATAGATAACTTAACCCCTAAATATCGAAATTATCTTTTCTGCGGTCTTTACGGCGTCGGAAGAAGCGTCGGTTTCAAGCTCGTGATCGCAGACCGCGCGGTAGAGGGGAAGGCGTTTTTCGTACATAGACGAGAGGTCTCCCGAGGACAACGGTCTGCCGTCGCGCGCAAGCAGAGAAACGGGACGGTTTATGAAGAACACGCGTCCGTTCTGACGGAGCAGAGCGTGATTTTCCGGAACGGTGACCGCGCCTCCGCCCGTGGCTATAATTAACCCCGAACGCTTGGTAAGCTCGCGCAGAGCTTCCGTTTCGATCTTTCTGAATTCGGCTTCGCCCTTGGTGTTTATCAGGTCTGCCGGCGATATTCCCGTGGTTTGGGTTATAAATTCGTCACTGTCCGCAAGCTCTCGTCCGAGCATACCGGCTATATGACCTCCGACGGTGCTCTTGCCGCACCCCGGCATACCTACGAGTATTATGTTACGCATGTCGGCTTCCACTCCGCGGAACACTCTTTCGATATCGGCTTCGGTATACGTGCTCTTCGTGAAAAGCTCCGATGCCTTTGCGCCTTGTGCGACGAGCATGTAAAGTCCGCCCGTATGACGTATTCCGCGTTTTTCCGCTTCGAGAATGAGCGCGGTCTTTTCCGGATTGTATATAAGATCCGCTACCGCGCCGCAGCTCGGAAAATCGTCAAGATCTACGGGAGATACGCCGTTTTTCGGATACATTCCGAGGGGAGTCGTATTGACTATCAGAAACGCGTCCCTGTGCAGATAAAGGTTATCGTAATTGTTTTCGCCGCTTCTGGAGATTACAACTACCTCGCCTGCGCCCATATCGCCGAGCGCGCACACCGCGGTCTTTGACGAACCGCCGCTTCCGAGCACTATCGCTTTTTTGCCCTTCGGATCTATCCCCGCGCGTCTCAGCATGAGAGTAAATCCGAAATAGTCGGTATTGTATCCCGAAAGAGAGCCGTCGGCTTCCTTTACTATCGTGTTCACGCTTCCGATCCTCTCGGCTTCGCGAGATATTCTGTCGCATAGCGGTATGACGGTCTGCTTGTAAGGAATGGTGACGTTTATGCCGTCGAATGAGCGCTCTTTGAGGAACGGCGCGACCGCGCTCTCTTCCATGGGAAAGAGAGAATACGAGTAATCGCCGAGGAGCGAATGTATCTGAGGGGAGAAACTGTGTCCGAGCGGATTTCCGATAAGTCCGAATTTATTCATCTGCTTTTGTCCTTTCGGGTATATGCGTTGTTTTTATGTAATTTCTGTCCGTTTTTATGACGCAACGGCAGGTTTGATCGTATGACGAGACGAATTCGCTTATGAAAGCCTTCGCTTCTTTTTCCGAGTATTTCGCGTCCGAAGGCAGGACGAGATCGAATATCACATTGGAACGCGTCTCTCCCGGAACTATCCTTACGTCGTGGAAGGAGGCGTTCGTATCGAGCTTCGCTACCGCCGTCGCTATCATTTGGCGTATCTCGGTGAGCCGAACGTCGTTTACGTCGGTAGGATCAAGATGTATCACGGTCTCGCAGCCGAGCTTTCCCGATATGAGCATCTCAAGACGGTCTATCGTTTCGTGCAGCTCGTATACGTTCTCGTCGCCCGAAACCTCGGCATGGAGCGAGACCATGACGCGTCCCGGACCGTAATCGTGGACCACCATATCGTGTATGCCGAGTATCTTTTTGTCGGAAAGGGCAAGCTCGGATACTTTGTTTACGAATTCCTCGCTCGGGGCTTGACCAAGAAGCGGAGAAACGGTATCCTTTGCCGCGCGTATACCGGCCGTTATTATGAATACCGATACGAGTAGACCGCAGATACTGTCGATGTAAACGAAACCGCTTACACGGCAGACGATACCCGCGGCAAGCACCGCGAATGTCGAAATGGCGTCGCTTAAGCTATCGGACGCGGTCGCAAGCATAGCGGAGGAATCTATCAGCTTTCCGTATTTTTTATTGTAGAAGCTCATGTAGAGCTTTCCGAGTATCGAAATGATAAGTATGACCGCGGTAAGCAGTCCGAAATCCGGCGTGGTCGGATAAAAGAGCTTTTCGATCGAGCTTTTGGCAAGCTCCGTTCCGACGAGGATTATAAGGAGCGCGACTATCAGTCCGGAAACGTATTCCAGCCGTCCGTGTCCGAACGGATGATCGGGATCGGGCTTTTTTGCCGCGAGCCTAAATCCCGCTAATGTTATGACCGACGAGCCGGCGTCCGACAGGTTGTTGAAGGCGTCCGCCGTGACCGCGAGAGAGCCGGAGATGAGTCCCGCAAAGAGCTTTACGGCAAACAGAACGATATTCAGAAATATTCCGAATATACCGCACACCGTTCCGTATGCGGAGCGAACGTTCGGATCATCTGTCTTTTTTGCGTTTCGCACCGTTTTTTTGATAATAAGTCCAACCATTAAGTTTACCGCCTTGTTTCCTTAAAATATCACACTTCATTATGTCACAAAATTTCGCTCGGCGCAAGACCTATTTCGTTAATTAGACGATTTATACAAATCAATGTTCGTTTTTTTCGACCGAGTCATCTGTTTTTCGGGTGTAAGGAAAAAGTGACAAAAGAAAAATCCTGTCGAATGTGAATTTTTATTTAAAAATACGCTTGATTTTAAATTGCACAGGTAGTATAATTATAAAGTTATGAAAAACGAAGAAAACGCGCGTATGGTGCGCGCTTCAAAGAAAGGATCTGTTTTTTGTGAGTATTTTCAATTCGATAGGAGCTTTTTTCTCAAAGGATATCCTGCTTTCGCTCGGCGTTGCGATAGCCGTGGGACTTGTGTTCAACAGGATAGTCAAAAAGCTCGGACTTCCGAACGTTACGGGATATCTCGTGAGCGGCGTTCTTATAGGTCCGTGCTTTCTTCAGATAATCCCGGCAGTTTGGGTTGAGGAGCTGACGCTTCTCGTCAACGTAGCGCTCGGATTCATAGCCTTTTCGATAGGCGGAGAATTCAGACTTTCGAAGATAAGGAGCATAGGAAAGAGCGTTCTCATAATAACCATGTTCCAGGCTCTCACCACTACGCTCGTCGTCGATATAGGACTGCTCCTCTTTTTTGAGCCGGCAGTTGCGATATGTCTCGGAGCGATAGCCACCGCGACCGCGCCCGCCGCGACGCTCATGGTGGTAAGACAGTACAACGCCAAGGGCCCGGTCACGAACATGCTTATGCCCGTCGTTGCGCTTGACGACGCCGTGGGACTTATGGTGTTCTCGATATCCCTTGCCATAGCGAAGCTTACGGTATCGACGGAGCAGGTGAATATAGTCAGCATGCTGCTTGATCCGCTTAAGGAGATAGTGCTCTCCCTTGTGATAGGAGCTGCGATAGGCGCTTTGCTTACATTCGGAATGGGATTCTTTCATTCGCGCTCAAACAGATTGACCTCTATCATCTGCGCGGTATTCCTCGGAACCTCGATCTCATCGCTTTTCGGACTTTCTTCGCTCCTTCTTTGTATGTCGATAGGCGCGGTTATGGCGAATTTCTATCCGGAGAGCGAAAAGATGCTTGACATAACCGAGCATTGGACGCCCGTTGTGTTCCTTTTGTTCTTTGTCATATCCGGAGCCGAGCTTGATCTTACTATTCTTCCGAAGGTCGGACTTTTGGGAGTTCTTTACATTCTTCTCCGTTCCGCCGGAAAATATTTCGGAGCGCGTATAGGCTCTACGGTGGTACATGAGGAAGCGAACATAAGAAAATATCTCGGCGTAGCGCTTTTGCCTCAGGCGGGAGTTGCAATAGGAATGAGCCAGATAGTGGTAAGCGAGCTTCCTTCCGAATACGGCTCCAGCATACGTGCGGTTGTGCTTTGCGCCACTCTCGTGTACGAACTTGTCGGACCGTTGCTCACGAAGCTCGTGCTTACAAAGGCGGGCGAGATAGAAAGACCTCAAAAAGAGGAAGTAAAGACCGCTTAACGGTATATTTACGGCAGCCGCCGCGCGAATTTGCTCGCGCGGCGGCTGCTTTTGGTTTTCCGTGGGCGGAGATACGGAAAAATCGAATAAATGTCGATACATTTCAAAATATTTTTCTTGACAAAACGGGAAACACATTGTATAATTAATCTGTATAAATATTTAGTATAAGGAAGGGGCGCGGGGATATGACGGTATCCGAGCTTAAGAAGGATTACGGCAGATATCTTTCGAAGATAAAAAGCGATATACGCGAGACGCTTGACGGCAGATCTCTTACGCGCAGACAACTTATAGACGCGGTCGCGAAACGTTCGGGTATGAGCGAAACGGAGCTTAAGGACCGTTCCGCGGGAAGCGTACTTACCATGTACAGAAGCATAGTCGGTACGGCGATAGGCAAAATGCAGAAATACGGAGACATAGTTTCCGACGAAAAAGGAAATATATCGCTCTGTAAACCGGTTGCGACCATAGTGAAGGAAGCGGAGCTTGCGCCGTTCATAGTGGACCGCATAAAAGAGAGGGCGTATACGCGGCGCGAGATGACGGAGCTGGCGATAGCGTATTTCGGAGCGGATAAGACCGAAACGCAGGAGGACGACGAATCGATATCCGACCTTACCCTGAAGCTTCTCGGCGAGCTTACGAGGCGAGGAAAGCTACGCTGCGTAGGCGGACGGTATTCGATAGGCTCGGATACGGTGCTCATAAAAAAGCCCGGCTCCGTGCTTGAAGAATTTCTCGCCATGCTCAATTCCAAGGGCGGAGAGTTTTTCGAAAGCTTTTCCGCAATGCTCCTTGAGAGCTATTACCGTTCATGCGGAATGACAGTGTCGGCGTGCAACGTCATAGGCGGTTCGGACGACGGCGGTATAGACGTCATGATAGATGTGACGGATAGGCTCGGATTCAGAGATATAGTACTTGTTCAGTGTAAGCAAAAGTCGAATTCGAACGTTACCCCGAAGGAGGTAAAGGAATTCGTCGGAGCGTTATATGTAGAGAAGGGAACGCGAGGTATATTCATGACCACGTCGCGCTTCCATAAAGAAGCCGCGTCTGTCATAAACGCGCTTCCGAACGTGACACAGATAGACGGCGCGCGTCTTTTCGATATGGCAAAGTCCTGCCGTATGGGTATAAAAGAAGAGAACGGCGCATATTCGGTCGACAGAGCGTTTTTCGGAGAATGATCCGTACCGTATTATTACCGTTACTTACTATTATCGTTAAAAGGAATTTGTGAAAATGGAAAACACGACTTTGAAAACACAAAAAAGGCTCTTGACCGTTCAGGATATATCCTGCGTCGGACAATGCTCGCTCACGGTGGCGCTTCCGATAATATCCGCCTTCGGTATAGAGACCGTAATGCTTCCTTCCGCCGTGCTCTCAACGCACACGGGTTGCTGGAAGAACTTCACCTTCAGAGATCTTACCGATGATATACCGAAGATAGCCTCCCATTGGGAGCAGAGCGATATACGTTTTGACGCAATGTATACGGGATATATAGGCAACGCGCGCCAGATAGACATGATACTTGATATGAGAAAGAAGCTTCTCATGCCCGGCGCTCCGATAATAACCGATCCCGCAATGGCGGATAACGGAGTGCTCTATACGGGCTTTGACGCTTCATTTGCCGAAAGCATGAAGAGACTTGCGGGCGGTTCGGACTATCTGCTTCCGAATATAACCGAAGCCGCTATGCTTACCGGCGCGGAATATAAGGAAAAATATGATGAAGAATATATCATGGGACTTTGCCGCGGTCTTTGCGGCCTCGGAGCAAAGAACGTGGTCTTGACGGGAGTCTGCTTTGAGGAAGATAAGATAGGCGTTTATGTGTATGACGGAAAGAACGCCCGTTACTGTTCCGAGGATAGATTAAAGTATAGTGTGCACGGTACGGGCGACGTTTACGCTTCCGTGTTCTCGGGATATCTCGTCAGCGGTCTTGACGCATTCGAGGCGGCGAAAAAAGCGGCGTCGTTTACGAGAGACGCTATGCTGAATACTCCGAGAGAGCATGTATACGGAGTCAATTTCGAAGGAATACTCGGTAAGCTCGCTTGTCGATGACAGACGCGGATAAAAATATCAACCAAAGGATAATTACGGGGGTAGCCGATATGGCAGGATTCAGACAAACAAGAATAAACGAGGAGCTTACTCATGCGCTCTCGGAGGCTCTCCGCGAGCTTAAGGATCCGAGGATACAGAACAGCGTCGTGTCCGTGACCGACGTCGATTGTGCAAAGGATCTTAAGACGGCTAATGTGTATTTCTCGTTTTTTTCGGTCAAATACACCGAAAAGGATATAAAAACGGCGCTTAAAGGCGCTTCGGGCTTTCTTCGCTCGTACCTCGCTTCCGAGGTCAATTTAAGAGAGACGCCTCAGCTCAATTTCATCTTCGATAATTCCATAGAGCGCGGAAACAGGATATCCGCTATATTAAACGAGGTCCTTCCGAGTAAGGACGAAGAAGATAGGTAAGCCTAAGAAAGGAATGTCGAAAAATGAAAACTCTTGAGGTCTCGTGTTCGAGAAACTACAAGATATACATAGGAAACGGTATATTTTCGCGTTCGGGCGATCTTATAAAGGAAAATTTTCCCGGTAAAAGGGTGTGCGTTATATCCGATTCCAACGTGGCGGAAATATACCTCAGCCGCTTTTACAAGATACTTGACCTTGCCGGAGTTTCGCACGAAAGCTTTGTTTTCTCGCCGGGAGAACATAACAAGACTCTTTTTACGGTAGAAAATATACTCTCGTTTCTTAACGAAAAGCGCTTTACCCGTTCGGATATGCTCGTGGCGCTCGGCGGAGGGATAACCGGAGATATCACCGGATTTGCGGCGTCCGTATACCTTCGCGGACTTGAGTTCGTGCAGATACCGACGACTCTTTTGGCAGCCGTCGATTCGTCCGTCGGAGGAAAAACGGGTGTAAATCTCGGAGGACTGAAGAACCAGGTCGGGACGTTCTGGCAGCCGTCTGCGGTGTTTTGCGATCCGATGATGTTCGATACGCTTCCGAAAACGGAATTCGCTTCGGGCATGGCGGAGGTCATAAAGTACGCCGCAATATGCGAGCCGTCTCTCGGCGCTCGGCTCTGTAAGGAATGTGATATGATCGATATGATATACGAATGTGTGAGGATAAAGCGCGACATAGTGTCCGAGGACGAACGCGATACGGGAAAGCGCCAGCTTCTTAATCTCGGACATACCTTCGGACACGGTATAGAAAAAGCGTCCGATAACGCGTATACTCACGGTCAAGCCGTGGCGATAGGAACAGTCATGGCGTTCAGAGCCGCGGAAAAAATGGGGATATGTGTTCCGGGCGAAGCGGAAAAAGCAAAAGCGCTCCTCGGAGCGTATTCGCTTCCCACGGAATGTGATTTGAATCCGTATAATATCCTTTTTGCAATGCAGAGCGACAAAAAGCGTACCGGAGGAAAGATAACGCTCGTTCTTCCTCGTTCGTTCGGCGATTGCATACTTTACCGTACCGATATGGATTCGCTGCCCGAGATACTCGGTTACGCTATCGGAAAGTGAGAGTATGAAGCAAAATGGATAAGATCGTTTTTCCGTCATTCGTAAAAGGAACGGTCAAAGCTCCCGTGTCAAAATCCGATCTTCACAGAGCGCTCATATGTTCCGCACTCTGCGAAGGTAAAACGGTAATTCCCGTGCTTATGTCAAATTCCGATACGGACGCGACGGCAGAGTGCCTTAAGGCACTCGGGGCAGGGGTGGAGCGCACCGAGGACGGATTCATCATAAACGGAGCGGCAAAGGGCGGCGGAGATCTGAACTGCCGTGAGAGCGGCTCCACCCTCCGCTTTCTGCTGCCCGTTGCGGCGGTACTCGGTAAGGAAACACATTTTT
>CAZFQJ010000079.1:0-8083 GCA_964520875.1 uncultured Lachnospiraceae bacterium | reverse complement strand
CGAGTATCTCTATCGCCTTGCCCTTTCCGAGGAGGCAGTTTCTTACGAGAGCGTATCTTGCGCAGTCGGTATCCGTCTTGTCGTTAAACGCCGTGCGTGCGTCCGCCGCGCCCTCCATCATCTTCTTTATGTCGCAGCCGGCGACGGCTATCGGAAGAAGTCCGACCGCCGTAAGCACGGAATAACGTCCTCCGACGTCGTCCGGTACCACGAACGTCTCATATCCCTTTTCGTCCGCAAGGAACTTAAGGCTTCCCTTTGCTTTATCGGTCGTAGCGAAGATCCTCTCCTTCGCGCCTTCCTCTCCGTACTTCTTTTCGAGAAGATCGCGGAACACACGGAACGCTATCGCGGGCTCGGTCGTTGTTCCGGATTTGGATATAACGTTTACGCATACGTCCTTGCCCTCGCATATCGAAAGAAGCTCGTCAAGCGCGTTTCCGCTTATGGTGTTACCCGCGAAATATATGTCGGGAGTATCCTTCTTAAGAGCGTTGTAAAGAGGGCTCTTTACGAATTCTATCGCGGCTCTCGCGCCGAGATAAGAACCGCCTATTCCGATAACCACGAATACATCGCAGCTCTTCTTTATCTTTTCCGCCGCCTTCTGTATTCTTTCGAATTCCTCTTTGTCGTAATCCACGGGAAGATCTATCCAGCCGAGGAAGTCGTTTCCGGCTCCGCTCCTGTCGGAAACGGTCTTTACCGCCTTTTCAAGCTCGGGCTTAAGCGCCGCAAGCTCGGCTTCGCTTACGAAGCCGTTAAGATATTTTTCGTTAAGTCTGATAGCCATATCATTTTTCCTCCGTTATCATTTATTCAGCGGTTATCTTCGCGACCGCTTCGTCTAAAACGTCCGTTTCGACAGTCTCTATCGTTCCCGCGTCGCAGAGAGACGCGAGCTTAGGATCTATCGGCATACGCGCAAGTACCGGTATTCCGAAATGCTCCGCAACCTCGTCTACGTGCGACTTTCCGAACACCTCAAGCTTTTCGCCGCAGCAGGGACACTTAAGATAACTGTAATTTTCTATTATGCCGAGTATCGGGATATTCATCATCTTAGCCATGTTGACGGCTTTGGTGACTATCATGGAAACCAGCTCCTGAGGAGTCGCGACTATGATTATTCCGTCAAGCGGCAGGGACTGCATTACCGTAAGCGGTACGTCGCCCGTTCCGGGAGGCATATCGACGTACATATAGTCTACGTCGCCCCATACCACTCCGTTCCAGAACTGCTTTACCGTTCCGGCTATTATCGGACCTCTCCATATGACCGGCGCTCCTTCGTCGGACAGAAGCATGTTTATGCTTATCGCGTCTATTCCGGTGACCGTCGTTTTGGGTATTATGCCGTCCTCGCAACCGGTAAGATCGCCTTTAAGACCGAATATTTTGGGTATGGACGGTCCGGTTATATCCGCGTCAAGCACGGCGGTATTGAAGCCGAGACGGCGCGTCATTACCGCAAGGAGCGCGGTAACGGACGATTTTCCGACTCCGCCCTTTCCGCTCACTACGCCTATAACGTGCTTTACGTTGCTCGCCGCGTTCTGAGGCTCTATAAGGCTCTCCGGCTCGCCGCGCGAACCGCAGTTAGCCGAGCAGGTAGAGCAATCATGCGTACATTCCGATGTCTCTTCGAGATCTTCGGTTTCAAGATTTTCGTTTTCGTTTGCCATTTTGAAATTCCTTTCCGTAAAATTCCTTGCTTTTCACTATCGTGTTAATTATACTATGTTTTATTTCCTTTTTCAATACATTTTGAAATATTATATAGTTAATTTTTTGTGTTTTCGCACCGAAGGCATGTCAGCCTATCGGAAATCCGCCGTCAACGCCTATGCATTGGGCGGTTATGAAGGAAGCGTCCTTCGAAGCCAAAAAGAACACCGCGCCCGCGATATCCTCGGGACTTCCGATACGGCAGAGAGCCGAGCTTTCGGCAAGCTCCTTCATCGTCTCGGCATCGTAGCAGGCGTTCATCTCGGTATCGATCACCCCGGGCTCTATACAGTTGACGGTTATACCTGACGGTCCGAGCTCTCTTGCAAGAGACATGGTCAGACCTCGCATCCCCGCCTTCGAAGCGGAATACGCCGCCTCGCACGACGCGCCGTAGCAGCCCCATACCGAGCCTATATTTATTATCCTTCCGTATTTTCTGCGTATCATACAGGGAGCTATCTCTCGGCACATATAGAACGCAGAAGAAAGGTTCGAATCCGTCACAAGTCTCCACGCGGAATCGTCAAGATCGGTCATGAGTCCGCTTCGCGATATGCCGGCGTTATTTACAAGAACGTCTATATGCCCGAATCTGTCAAGTATCTCGGCGCAAGCCCTTCTTACCTGTTCGGGGTCGGAGACGTCCGCCTTTACGGCGTAAGCGCCCGTGCCCTTTACACATTCGGAAGCCGCGTGAGCGTTATCCTTATAGATGAATGAGACGTTACAGTCGGCTTTTGCGAATCTTTCCGTTATCGCACGTCCTATACCGCGCGATCCGCCGGTGACAAGTACGTTCACTATGTTACGTTCCTTTCAGAAAATAAAATTAAAAAAGACCCTGTTCGGAATGAACAAGGTCTTTTTTGGTGGACCATCAAGGACTCGAACCTTGGACCTACCGGTTATGAGCCGGGTGCTCTAACCAACTGAGCTAATGGTCCGGACAAATTGCGAATATTATTATACTACACGGTTTCGGATTTGTCAAGGGGTTTTTGAGAATTTTTTCGGATTTTTTAAAATATTTTTTTGAACGCGAAAATCCGCGAGATGATAAGCGGTAAATAAAATAACAACGCCTACACACAATATTCATAAATAAAAGTTATAATATAAGGTGGGCGAGGATCGGGATATTCCCTTACCGAGCCTAAGACAAGACCTTGAAAATTTTATAAACCGAAAGGAATATCAGATATGTCAGACAAGTTAAAGAAGCTGGAAAATTTTAAGGGCGTCGACGGTCCCGTAGTTACGATAGTAATGGACGGCGTCGGCATGGCTAAGGAGAACGCGGGCAACGCGGTATATCTTGCCTCCACTCCCACGCTCGATATGCTCATGAAAAAGTATCCGATGACTGTATTAAAGGCGCACGGCAGCGCTGTCGGTCTCCCCTCCGACGACGATATGGGAAACTCCGAGGTAGGCCATAACGCTCTCGGAGCTGGTCAGGTATTCGCTCAGGGCGCAAAGCTGGTTTCGAATTCCATAGAAAGCGGAAAGATATTCGCTTCCGACACATGGAAAGAGCTTACCTCCTACTGCAAGAACGGAACGCTCCATTTTATGGGACTCTTCTCGGACGGTAACGTTCACTCCCACATCGATCACCTCAAAGCCATGATAGTGAAAGCGAAGGCCGTCGGCGTCAAAAAGGTCCGTATACACATTCTTCTTGACGGACGCGACGTCGGAGAGACATCGGCTCTTGATTACGTTCTCCCCTTCGAAGCCTTTATTTCCGAGCTGAGAGACGCCGATTTCGATATAAAGATCGCTTCCGGCGGCGGAAGAATGAAGATAACCATGGACCGTTACGAGGCTAACTGGAAAATGGTTGAGGACGGCTGGCACACTCACGTTCTCGGCGAAGGCAATATGTTCGGCAGCGCCGAAGAAGCCATAAAGAGCTACCGCGATACTCTTAAGGTCATAGACCAGGATCTTCCTCCCTTCGTCATAGCCGAAAACGGCAAGCCCGTCGGCACGATAGAGGACGGCGATAGCGTCGTATTCTACAATTTCAGAGGCGACCGCGCGATAGAGATCTCCAGCGCGTTTGAGAGCGGAGACGATTTTGATAAGTTCGACAGAGTAAGAGTACCGAAGGTATTCTATGCCGGTATGCTTGAATACGACGGAGACCTGCATATCCCCTCTCACTTCCTCGTAAATCCTCCGGAGATAACCAACACGATGAGCGAATATCTCGTAAACACGGGCATACCGCAGTTCGCGCTCTCCGAGACTCAGAAGTACGGTCACGTCACATATTTCTGGAACGGTAACCGTTCGGGTAAATTCAGCGAAGAGCTTGAGACCTACGTCGAAGTACCCTCAGACGTCGTTCCCTTTGAGCAGAGACCGTGGATGAAGTGCGCGGAGATAACGGACAAGCTGATCGAAGCCATACAGTCCGGAAAATACAAGTATATACGCTGCAACTTCCCGAACGGAGACATGGTGGGACACACCGGCTCTCTTGCGGCTACAAAGATAAGCATGGAAGCGCTCGATCTTCAGCTTGCGCGCATACTTCCCGTAATAGACGCCGCAAAGGGCGTAGCGATAATCACCGCTGACCACGGAAACGCGGACGAGATGTACGAAACGGATAAGAAAACGGGCGAGCCTAAGGTCGGAAAAGCAAAGACCAGCCATACCTTGAACCCCGTTCCGATGATAATATACGATAATTTCTATTCCGATGGCTATGTAATGAACAAGGACGGTAAGTACGGTCTCTCCAACGTAGCCGCGACCACCGTGAACCTTCTCGGATACGAGGCTCCCGAAATGTGGGACGCTTCGGTCATATCCGTAAAGTAAAGAGTTAAACCGAATACCGAAAGAAAAGGAGGGAAAGAGATGCTGCTTTCGGTGATAATACCGATGTATAACGAGGCAAAGACCGCGCAAGAGACGGCAAAGCTCTTATCTCGGCATCTCTACGCCTCCGGCATAAGCTTTGAGCTTATATTTTCAGACGACGGAAGCACCGACGGAGGCGCGGGACTCATCTCCGCCATGTCGCAGAGCATACCTGAGATAAAGCTCGTATGCTCGCCCGTTCGCAACGGTAAAGGCGCGGCGATACGCAAAGGCGCGCTTTCGGCGTCCGGAGACTACGTTGTATACACGGGCTGCAATCTGGCATACGGAGCGGATAGCGTGACCGCGATCCTTGAAAAGCTCAGGGTCACGGGAGCGGACGTTGCGATAGGCTCCCGCGCGCTCCACCCGTGCGGATATAACGGTTACAGTAAGACGCGTAAGCTCGCGGCGCTCGGATATATGCAGGTGCTCAAAAAAGCCGCGGGCTTTTCCTACACGGATTCCCAGTGCGGTCTCAAGGCGTTCACGTCAAGAGCGGCGAGCCGTATATTCGCGCTCTGCGAGACGGACGGATACGCGTTCGACTTTGAGGTCCTGACGGTAGCGGATAAGCTCGGACTGTCGGTGCTCGAATATCCGGTAAGAGTAAGCGACGACGTCGTCCATAAATCAAAAGTGCGTATGATACCCGGCGCGTTCGGTATGATGACCGACGCCGTAAGGATCAAGCGCCGCCACAGATCATCGGGGAAAGACGGTAAATGACACGCCTTCCCTTAGGCGTTTTTGAAAGGAAATACTTAATATGAAGCTTGATCTTTGGCTCTACAAAATGGAAAGAAAGATCTCAAAGATAGCGATCGAACGGCTGATGTCTCTGCTTACGGTCGCTATGGCTATGGTTTTCGCGGCGGACGTTATATTTTCCGCTCTCGCGGAAACGCCGATAAGTCTCTATTCGTTGCTTTATTTCGACCGCGCGGCTATATTCTCCGGTCAGATCTGGAGGATATTCAGCTTCATCTTCCTGTATCCCGACGCCGGAAACATCATTCTGACCGCTCTTGCTCTGTATTTTTATTGGTGGACGGGCAATTCCGTCGAAGGATACTGGGGCACGGCGAGGTTCAACCTCTACTATCTTTTCGGAGTTATAGGTTCGATCATCGCCGGACTTATCGTCGGCGGTATGACCAATATGTATCTCAACCTGTCTATATTCCTTGCGTTCTCCGTAATGTTCCCGGACGTTGAGGTGCTCTTATTCTTCATAATCCCCGTGAAGGTCAAGTGGCTCGGAATATTCGAAGGCGCGATGATACTTATACTTTTCATATTCTCCGGCGCCGTGAACCGCGCGGCGATAATAGCGGCTCTGCTCAACTTCCTTCTGTTCTTCGGACGCGATCTCGTAAACAAGATCAAGTGTGCGTACAGAGAATACAAATGGAAGCGCGGAAGATAAAAAGACCGAAAGGACTTAACTGTAATGGAAAAACAACAATTTAAGCTCTGGGAGGGAGAAGCTCCCTATTATAACGCCGAATACGGTCAGCCCGAGCCGACCTTGACCTGGTATCCGGCAAAGGATACCGAAAACCGCTCATGCGTCATAGTTTTCCCGGGCGGTGGCTACGCCGGCCGCTCCGATCCGCTTGAGGGAGGCGACATAACCGGAATGCTGAACGATAACGGCTATCATGCGTTCGTGCTCAATTACCGCATTGCTCCTTATAAGCACCCGACGGAGCTTTCCGACGCGCAGAGAGCCGTTCGGTTCGTTCGGTATAACGCGGACAGGTTCGGAATAGACAAAGATAAGATATGCGTGCTCGGATTTTCCGCAGGCGGTCACCTTGCGATAACCTGCTCTGAGCATTTCGATTACGGAGACCCGAGCGGAGACGAGATAGACCGCGTTTCCTCGCGCCCCGACGGTTCCGTATTCTGCTATCCCGTCGGCACGCTCGTAGGCGAATATACGAATGTCGGATCAAGAGAAAAGCTTCTCGGCAAGGAAGAAGGCGAAAGCGAGCTTGCACACAAGCTTTCCGGTCAGTTGTCCGTAAGAGACGATATGCCGCCGGCATTCATATGGCATACATTCGGAGATACCGCGGTCCCGGTGCAGAATTCGCTCATGCTCGCGGACGCAATGCGTAAAAAGAACATACCGGTGGAAATGCATATCTTCCCGGAGGGTCCGCACGGACTCGGTCTTGCGCGTTCGATACCGCATACCGCGCAATGGACGGGACTTCTCTGCAATTGGTTAAGAGACTACATAGAAAAACGATAAAAAGCGGCATACAGTCGCAAAAACGGCACCGACCGAAGGTCGATGCCGTTTTCATTTTTTTAAGAGAGTCCCGCCGTGCCGTGTACGGATATAATGAAAACCCTGCTCTCGCAAGGCGGCGTCCTGCCGCAAGCTTCGGGCTACCAGCGTCCCGTTCTCCCGTGTCAAAGCAGGGGAGACGGGGAGGTCTGCTCACCTGCCCGCGGACCCGGACTCCTTTTATCTGTTGTAGGTTCCACTTAAGATCCGTATCACGCACACCGCAGGATACGTTTTCCTTTTCCTGCGTTTATCTGTCGTAATCTTCTTCTCCGAGGAGCATATCGTCAAAGATATCCGCTACCTTTTCGAACTCATCATCGTCGTCTATGGTCTCAAGGACCTCTTCGCCGCTTTCGTCCGTTACGACCTTCAATATCACGTATTCGTCGGACTCCTCTTCGACGGGGGTCATCGCCATGTAAGTAAAGCCGTCGACCTCTGTCGTTCCTATAAGCTCGAACTGGCTCTCCTTTCCGTCCTCGTCCGTAAGAGTGAATATTTCAGCCTCGAATTCTTCTTCGGGGAGATTTTTTTCATCTGCCATAATGATCTACCGTTCCTTTCTCGGGTTTGATTATATTTTATACCATTATCGGCTTTTTGTCAACAGTAAACTCATATTTTCCCGCACTTCTTTTTTCATTTCAAAAAAATCCAAGGTATTTTTCAAAAAATAAGCCGTTCCTATTGCAAAAGATCTGTCTTTATGATACAATTATATGTAAAGCATTCGTTCCTTGTGCGTAAAACAGAGCCGAGGAGCGATATGACGAAAAATAAAACATCGAACGGGAGGCAACGGTAATGTCGGATCGAAACGGATCAAAAACGAAAATAAGTAAATTAGTGGAGTCGGCACGTTGTTGTCTCGACGAGCTGAAAGAGGACGTACAGGTCATAAAGGAGCGCGACCCGGCGGCGAAAAGCACGCTTGAGGTCATGCTCACGTACTCCGGACTTCACGCCATAGCCGCTTACCGCGTAGCTCACAAGCTCTACAAAAAAGAGCACTTTCTCGCCGCAAGAATGATAAGCCAATCGGCAAGATTCGTAACCGGAATAGAGATACACCCGGGAGCTACGATAGGAAAGGGTCTGTTCATCGACCACGGAAGCGGAGTCGTCATAGGCGAGACGGCAGAGCTGGGCGACAACTGTACGTTATATCAG
>CAZFQJ010000078.1:0-8130 GCA_964520875.1 uncultured Lachnospiraceae bacterium | reverse complement strand
CGTAACAAAGTCGCACCTGCGTTTTTCGGATAAGCCCATACGTTCCTCGCATTTTGTAAAGCAAGCGGATTTCGTGGCGTGTCATCACCCTTCATATGTGTATAGCTACGATATGCTCTGCGAGCTTAAAGAGGGCGGAACCTTCCTTCTTAACTGTCCTTGGACGGAGAAGGAGCTTGATGAAAAGCTTCCGAGCGCGATGAAGCGCGCGCTCTGCGATAAAAAAGCGAACTTCTACATAATAAACGCCGGCGAGATAGCAAGAAGATGCGGTCTCGGAAATCATACCAATATGGTGCTTCAATCAGCGTTCTTCCGTCTTTCGGGGCTCTTGCCGTTCGATGCGGCGGTAGAGCTTATGAAGGAATCCGTCAAAAAGGTATATTTTGCAAAGGGTGACGACGTTATAGCCGCAAATATCGCGGCGTCCTCTCCGGCTTCTATTGCCGCGATAAAGGTAGAGCTTCCGGACGCTTGGAAAAACGCAGAGGACCTGCCTTCCGAGACGGAAGGACTTCCGAAGGTGGTAAAGGACATACTTATCCCGATAAACGCTCAGAAGGGCGACGATCTTCCCGTAAGCGCGTTCGTAGGACGTGAGGACGGAGCGATAGAAATGGGACTTACCGCTTACGAAAAGCGCGGTATAGCCTCGTTCGTTCCCGTGTGGGACGCAACTAAATGTCTGCAATGCAACAGATGCGCTTATGTATGTCCGCATGCGGTAATAAGACCGTACCTGCTCAGTGAGTCTGAAACCGTAAATGCGCCGGCAGGGGTCGCGTCTACCGACGCAAAGGGCGGCAAGGCGAAGGAGTATAAGTATACGCTTCAGATAAGCGTTGCCGACTGTACGGGCTGCTCGTCGTGCGTAAACGTTTGCCCGGCAAAAGAAAAAGCCATACAGATGACGCCGGTTTCCGAGGTGAATGACGACAGAGAAGCGTGGGAATACTGCCTTTCTACCTCTGATAAGGGAGACGTGTTCGAGCCGTATAGCGTAAAGGGAAGTCAGTTCCGCACGCCGCTCCTTGAATTTTCCGCGGCTTGCGCGGGATGCGGAGAAACGCCCTATGCTAAGCTTCTAACTCAGCTCTTCGGCGATCGCGTTTATTGGGCGAACGCTACCGGTTGTTCTCAGGCGTGGGGCTCGCCCATGCCCGGAATACCGTATACCGTAAATAAATGCGGTCAAGGTCCGGCATGGTCTAACTCCCTGTTTGAAAATAACGCGGAATTCTCGCTCGGTATGTGTCTGTCGGTAAAAATGCAGAGAGCCGCACAAAAAATGAGATGCGAAAAGCTCCTTGCCTTAGATATTCCGCAGACCGTTAAAGAAAAAATAAACGAATGGATAGACGGCTTTGATGATTACGATCGCTCCCGCAAATGCGGAAAAGAGCTTGTGAGCGCGCTTTTCGAAGCTAAGCTTACGGGAGAAGCCGGCAAGATCGCGGACGATGTCATACTTCATCGCGACCAGCTTGCCAAAAAGAGCTTCTGGATGTTCGGAGGCGACGGTTGGGCTTATGATATAGGATTCGGTGGACTTGATCACGTGCTTGCGAGCGGAGAACCGATGAAGGTGTTCATAGTCGATACCGAGATATATTCGAATACCGGCGGACAGTCGTCTAAGGCGACGCCCCTCGGAGCGGTGGCACAGTTCTGCGCTTCCGGTAAGAAGAGTCCGAAGAAGGACCTCGGTTCGATACTCATGACATACGGAAATGTGTACGTGGCGCAGGTGGCAATGGGCGCGGATTACGAGCAGCTCGTAAAAGCGATAAAGGAAGCGGAGGCTTACGACGGTCCCGCGGTCATAATCGCTTATACGCCTTGCTCCGCTCACGGTATAAAGGGCGGAATGGGTCAGGCTCAGAACGAGATGAAGCGTGCGGTCGAATCCGGTTATTGGACGCTTTACAGATACGATCCTTCGAAGGAAGTACCGTTTACTCTTGACAGTAAAGAGCCAACTATGGCTTACGGAGAATTTCTTAACGGTGAGGTAAGATATTCATCGCTTAAGAGGACGTTCCCCGAAAACGCCGAAAAGCTCTTCGGAGAAGCGGAAGACGCGGCAAAGAAGAGATTTGAAAATATAAAAAATATGTAACGCAAAAAAACATCGGTCTTACGGTACACCCGTAAGACCGATGTTTTTTATTTTTCTTTGTAATATAACATGCAATGACAGTATCCTTCAAACTCCGGATCGGCTATCTGTTCACGAAATTCTTTGCATATGCATTTGTATTCCTCGGTTTTCGGAATACGGCAAGGACAGTAACCGCCTCGCGCTTTAAGTCCGGCTTTTATATCGGCTACGAGCGCTCCGTCCTCATTCAATCTTATTTTTGCCGCCATATTTCCTCCGCTTTTCGGTTATGCTTTTACTTGAAAAGACCCCAAAACAGAGTTTTGAGGTCTTTTTGACTTAGAAATTTATCTCTTTCTTCATATCCGCGGACTTGTAAAGGTTGTCGAGCAGCTTCATCGTCTCAAGGATATTGTCTATGTAGGTCTTTGTCTTGGTTCCGTTTCCGATAGCTTCAAGGAACGCCTTGTCTTCGCAAAGGAACATGTTCGGGATCTCGTGATCGGAGGTCTTCTTTTCAAGCGTCTTGCCATCGTAGAATGTGAACTGTCCGCCGTATGTAAGGCGCGCTCCGCCCTTGTCTCCGAGGAAGTCTACATAGCTTTCGGCTTCTCCTATGTTCTGCGCCCACGAGCCGTTGAAGGAGATGCTCGCCTTATCGGTCCTTACGTATCCGGTAATGAAGTCCTCAACGTCGTTCGTACCGGTCTCTATGTTTGCGGTATCGGCTGCCCACATGTCTCCGAAGTCCTTATATTCCTTCATATCCTTTGCCATTTCGCTATACGCGTCGCAGGTAAGGTTTACAAGCTTAGCTCCGCCGAGTATGTAGAGAATGAGGTCGAAGAAGTGAACTCCGCAGTCGATAAGGACTCCGCCGCCGGACTGAGACTTCGTCGTGAAATCTCCGCCGAGTCCGGGGATACCTCTGTATCTTCTGAAGGAGCAGTATACATGATAAATGTTACCGAACTTTCCTTCGCGGTTCATCTGCTCAAGTATCTCAACGGATCTGTTGTAGCGGTTTACTACTCCGATATTGAGCAGTTTACCCTGCTTCTTTGCTTCTTCAGCCATTTCGCAGGAAAGCTCGTAGTTTACGGTAATGGGCTTTTCGCAGAAAACATGCTTTCCGGCTCTCAAAGCGTCCATGGTAACGACGTAATGCGCGTAATTGGGGGTGAGCACGAATACGGCTTCAACCTCGGGGTCATTGAGCGCTACCTTGTAGTCGGTTATGACGTTTTCTATCTTGGGGTACTTTTGTTTTGCCTTCTCCGCCTTTTCCTCTATGAGGTCGCAGGCGTATTTTATGCGAAGGTCGTCTATCTGGGAAAGCGCGGGAAAGTGTGCTCCGTCCGCGATCCTTCCGCAGCCTATAACAGCTATGGTTCTCATTATTTTTAATACCTTCCTTTCGGGATTGTAGCTATCCACATTATACATGTAACTTTCGGTAAAGTCAATAGCTTTCCGAAAAATTATGATCATTTTGAAAAGTCAAAGCTTACTCTGTCATCGTCAAGCTTGAGCGCGGCTGAAAACTTTTTGCCGTTCTTCGAAATAAAGCCGTCCATTACCGCGGTCCTTTTATCGGTAAGCAGAGCCTTTGCGGCGCTTATCGTTATCGGACGTGAGCAGAGGGAAAGAGGTATACGGAATTTGCAGCCCTCCTTGTAGCCCGTGCAGGCGTATCCGTACATTCCTCTTTGTACCGGCTTTCCGCATTTCGGACATATTCCCACTTCCTCGCCGGAGACGCCTATGTCGGCGTTGCCCGTGCCGAAGGCGAATATGTCGGATATCTCTTTTTGAGCAAGACGAAGGCTCTGGCGTATGGATATCTCGCCTTTGTATACCTTTTTCAGCGCCTGACCGAGCTGAGATGTCTTGTATTTGTCCATGGATATTCCGAGGAGCGAAAGAGTTTCTATAAGGTATATTCCCTTTTGTTGTATGTAGTAAACGTCTTTGTTTAAGCTTATATAACCGCTTCCGAGAGCGTTGTCTATTATTCCCGTTCGCGTAGCTTCCGTTCCGAGCTCAAGTCCTTCGAATATGGCGCGGTAATCCTCGTCGTCGCTTTCGCTTTCCTGTGCCTGCGCTTTATCTTCACGGAAAGGATTTTTCAGATAATTGTTCAGCGTTTCCACGGTATAGTGCTTTGGGGGTGTTGTCGTTTTTTCGACAGGCTCGAAAAGGTGCTCTACCGTATCGCCCTTTTTAAGATCCGGGAGAAGCTTATCCTTTTGCGCGGAATCGTCGTAAGCCGTCCAGCCCTTTTCAAGTATGACCGTGCCCTTAAGCACGAATTCTTCGACATTCTCTCCGAGAGTAACTGTTATTTCCGTCTTGTTTACAACGCATTCCTCTGCGCAGAATACCGCCACGAATCGCCTGAATACGGTTGAATACAGTAACATCTCCTGCTCGGAAAGAGCGCTTTTAGAAGGTATCTTGTAGGTAGGAGTAAGAGCGGAGTGCGCTTCTATCTTACTGTCGTCGAAAATGGTCTTGTCATCTCGAAACTTTACCGGATATCCGAGCTTTGCGACTCCCGAAAGTATCTGCTTCATCTTATCCTTTTCGGCGGTCGCAAGATATTCAGAGTTCGTTCTCGGATAGGTAAGATACCCCTGCTCGTAAAGCTTTTGAGCGATCGCAAGGCTTTCATTCATCGGCATTTTGTATTTACGGGAAAGGACGTTTTGAAGCTTGGTAAGCGAATAGAGTTTTCCCGGCGGAAGCTTTGATTTCTTCTTTTTTACGGAGGTGACCGAGGCGGGAAGAGAATTGTACAGAGCGCAAAGCTCCTCGGCATTTTTGCGCTCGTCCTTTGAAAAGCGTTGCTTTGAATTCAGTTCGATCTCCGTACCGTTTGTCTCCGCGTGGCTCGATACCGCAAAATAAGGCTCGGGAACGAAGTTCTTTATCTGCATGTCTCTGTCGTATATCGCCTTTACTATCGGTACGATAACGCGTCCGACTCTGAGAAAAGCGCCGCTTTTCAGAGTGGCGTAACGTGTAAGGTTTGTTCCGTAGAGCCAGTCTATGAACGTTCTTGCATAACCCTCGTAAGCAAGAAGATCGTATTTCGACGCGTCTCCCGTGCTTTCAAGAGCTTTGCGTATTGTCTCCGGCGTCTGATCGGGAAGCCAAAGGCGCTTTTGCGTTTTTTCGCCTTCAAGGGCTTTTGAAATACACAGACGGACTATTATCTCTCCCTCGCGATCGGCGTCTCCGGCGTTTATTATCGTGTCGACGTCGGAGCGGTTGCAGAGAGCTTTTATTATTCCGAATTGCTTTTCGACTCCGGAGTCCGTTTTTCCGTTTTGATCGGGGCGGAGCGAAAAATTGAACTTATCGGGAAAGCACGGTATGTTGTCCATTCGCCAGCGTGATTTGACGGCGGGATCGTAGTTATCGCCCTCGGTATAATATTCGATATCCGAAAGTGAAAAAAGGTGTCCGAAAGCCCATGTGACTATGTAGTCGCCGCCCTCGTAATATCCTGCGCGTTTTTGCATATTACCGCTGCCGATACCGTTTATCGCGTCGACTATATTTCTGCCGAGGCTCGGTTTTTCCGCTATTATAAGCTTTATATCGAATGCCTCCTTTCTGCTTTATCTATTGTAAAGAACGCATATATTCCGCAAAGCGCGGAAATTCCTCGTCCGGCTCCGGTAGCTCCGGGTGCCATTTCTTTTCGGATTCAAGAGAGAAATATCCGTTAAATCCGTTTGTAAGCGCAAGCTCCGCTATTCGTGATATAGGGATATCTCCCGAACCGATAGGACACAGAACATAACCGTTTTTTGTTCTTTTGTGGTCTTTTATATGGAAATGACGTATATACGGCTTTAATTCGAAATAAAAGGGTTCGATATCGTCACCGATCGCGCGGTCAACGTGCGCTACGTCCCAAATGATGCCGAAATTATCGCACCCGACGTTTTCGCATACGTATCCGAGACGCTTTGCCGTGTTGAAGTCGCCGTGCGCTTCGAGCAATATATCGATCGGTCTTTCGTTTTCGGATTTTGATCTTGAAAATTCGCAAAGCTCTCGCAGTGCATTTGAAACGCGGTCGAGCACGACCGTTTCGTTTTCGTCTTTCGGGATATCGTTTCCGAATACGCGAACAAAATTCGCTCCCGTTCGTATGGCGCAGAGTACGGTCTCCTTTGCCTCATTTAATGAAGCGGCGAGAATGGCTTCGGAATGGAACGCGGCGGATGAGCCGAGTCCGGCGAGGCAAATCCCGCGCTTTTTAAGTTCTTCTCGGAAACGTATGCTTCCGTTTTCGGAAAACTCTTCGATCTCGGAAAAGGCGAGCTTTCCGTTAAGTCCGCGTATCTCTAAGGCTTGTATTCCGAGACTGCCTGCCGTACTTAGCAGACGCTCGGCGTCCCAATCGGGACAACCGAGCGAATTAAGGCATAAATTCATTTATGTTTATTCTTCGGTTACGAAGTATACGCTCTTCATGACCTGATCCTCGTAGGGTTTGTCACGGCCGTCGGTCCTTACGGCGGCTATCTTGTCGACCGTCTCTATGCCGTCAACGACCTGACCGAACGCGGCGTACTGACCGTCAAGGAACGTTGCGTCCGCGTGGCAGATGAAGAACTGACTGGAAGCGGAGTCGGGTATCTGAGTGCGCGCCATAGATATGACGCCTCTCTTATGTGAAAGGTCGTTTTTAACGCCGTTCATTCTGAATTCGCCCTTTATGGTCTTTTTGGAGCCGCCCATTCCGGTTCCCGTGGGGTCTCCGCCCTGGATCATGAATCCGGATATTACGCGGTGGAATATTATTCCGTCGTAATAGCTTTCGGAAACTAACTTTTTGAAGTTTTCAACGGTTATCGGAGCGGCAGAGGGATCGAGCTTTACGGTCATCTTGTCTCCGTTTGCCATTTCTATCGTTACAAGATCGGTTATTTTATCGGTTTTAGTATACATTATCTGAGTTCCTTCCTTGATATTATTGATTACATTATATTATAAATTTTCTTTGTGTACGTGCTTTTTACATTTGATAAATGAATTGTTAATAAAACTTTTGTCAGTATCGCGCTATTTCTCATTATTCTGCTTTCGGCGCTTATAAAAACGATATTTTCGTATTTTCGGCTTAATTTATTCCGATTTTTTTAAAATAGCTTACGTATCGACATTCGGTTGTGCAAAATGTGAAAAAATCACACGTAAATTTTGTTACCATTATTTTCCGAAAACCTATTGCAAATTTTGGAGTAATATGGTAAAATATATTCACACAAGGCAATAAATGCCAAAAATAACGGTGGGCTTGTAAAAATATAATGTTGAATAACAGATCAAAATCCACCGCTTTATCGAAAGGAAGGATAAAAATATGGACCAGACGGCAAAAATACTTATTTGCGACGAAAATGAGGATTTCAGGAGGATAACGAGAGAATATCTCAGAAGCGCGGGCTTCCATACTCCCGACGAAGCGTCGAACGGAGACGAGGCGCTCGTGAAGATAGGCAAGATACACCCGGATATCGTGATAATAGATATATGGATGTCTAAGATAGACACGGTATCCGTGCTTAAAAGCGCATTTCAGATGAGTTATTCTCCGGACGATCCGCCTTCGTTTATAGTTACCAGCCAGATGAACAATCCCTCTATGCTCACCGAGGCGTCCGACGCCGGAGCGGATTACTGTATACTGAAGCCGGTAAATTATCCGGCGCTGACGGAAAGGATACGCAGACTTATGCGCCGCCGCGGAAACGATATCGGAAAAGCAGAGAATCCGCGCACGGAGAACGTCGAGCTTGAAGCTCAGGTAACGAAGATAATACATCAGATAGGCGTTCCGGCTCACATAAAGGGATATCAATATCTCAGAACCGCAATAATGATGACGGTAAACGATAATGACATCATAAATTCCGTGACGAAGATACTTTATCCGTCTGTCGCAAAGCGTTATCAGACTACTTCGTCAAGAGTGGAAAGAGCCATACGTCACGCGATAGAAGTCGCAT
>CAZFQJ010000077.1:0-8196 GCA_964520875.1 uncultured Lachnospiraceae bacterium | reverse complement strand
GAAAAACCGCCTATAAAATCTATTCCGAGAGTGTCCGCCGCTCTCTGCATGGCAAGCGCAAGAGGCGTAAGATCCTCGCTATCAACCGCGCCGCCGAGCACCGATATGGGGGTAACGGATACTCTTTTGTTGACTATCGGTATTCCGTATTCCGTTCCGATATTTTCGGCGGTGGGAACGAGCTTTTCCGCCTTGGTTGTTATCTTATCGTATATCCTGTCGGCGGTCTCTTTTACGCTTCCTCTTATACAGTCAACGAGCGATATGCCCATGGTGACCGTTCTTATATCGAGGTGCTCCTCCTCGATCATCTTTATAGTTTCGATTATATCGTAGGCGTCTATCATTTTATCCTTCGTACCTTTCGTATGCTTTAATGCTCAAGCCGCATATCAAACGCGGTGCATAACGTTAAAAAGCTCTTCGTGCGTAGCGCGTATGACCACGCCGAGCTCTTCTCCGGTTCTCTTCATGTTCTCGGAAAATTCCGCAAAGCTGAGCTTCATTCCGGTTATATCGACAAGCATTATCATCGCAAATGTGGTATCGTATACCTTTTGCGTTATATCCAGAATATTCACTCCCATTTCGCTGCATTTGCCGCTGACCTTCGCTATTATTCCGACGGCGTCCTTACCTATTACGGTTATGACCGCTTTTGAACTTACATTACTCATCTTCGTATACCTCTTTTCGTCCTTTTATTTTTTCACATATCACATTCCGTGATAATGACTTACCATTTTATAAGTAACGGGGTCTGCCTTCTTGAACATCTCTTCAAGCTCGTTATCGCCCATGACCGTCGTTCGTCCGCCCTCGTATTCGGCGTCCACCATTTCCTTTATCTTTGCGATAACGGGGTGCTTTTTATCGATAGAAGCGGGAGTGCCCTGCAATCTGTAAAATCCGTTCATCCAATACGCTATACCGGCAAGTCCGCTATGGGAATCCACGGCGACGGCGGCGGGACGTCCGAGTATCTTCTGAGTATCGAATATATTGTATATCTCCTCGTCCTTCAAAAGTCCGTCGGCATGAACGCCGGCACGGGTAACATTAAAGTTCCTTCCGACGAACGGCGTGCGGGGCGGTATCTCGTAGCCTATCGAATCCTCAAAGTAGCGGGCTATCTCGGTTATCGCGGTAAGATCCATACCGTCAGTAGTGCCGCGCAGAGAGGCGTATTCCATAGCCATAGCCTCTATCGGACAGTTTCCGGTCCTTTCGCCTATTCCGAGCATGGAGCAGTTTACGGACGAGCAACCGTAGAGCCATGCGGTGGAGGCGTTGGAAACGACTTTGTAAAAATCGTTATGACCGTGCCACTCAAGCATTTCGCTCGGAACGCCGGCATAATGCTTAAGTCCGTATATTATGCCCGCAACGCTCCTCGGAAGCGCCGCTCCGGGGTAAGATACACCGAAGCCCATGGTGTCGCACGCGCGTATCTTTATCGGTATTCCCGACTCTACGCTGAGACGCTGAAGCTCCTCGGCGAAGGGTACGACAAAGCCGTAGAAATCAGCGCGGGTGATATCCTCAAAGTGACAACGGGGGCGTATACCTCTTTCGAGGACGCTCTTGACCACTCCGAGATACTTATCAAGGGCCTTAGCTCTGGTAAGCCCCATTTTCTTATATATGTGGTAATCGGAGCAGGAAACGAGGATACCCGTCTCTTTAACTCCGAACTGCTTGATAAGATCGAAATCCTTTTCGTTTGCACGTATCCAAGTCGTGACCTCGGGAAATTCGTATCCGAGAGCCATACATTCTTGGAGCGCACGGCGATCCTTTTCGGTATACACGAAAAATTCGCTCTGACGCACGAGCCCCTTCGGTCCTCCGAGCTTATGCAGGAGCTTGAAAAGGTGGACTATCTGTTCTACCGTAAAGGGAGATGTGGACTGCTGACCGTCGCGGAACGTCGTGTCCGTCATCCATATCTCTTCCGGCATATCGAGCGGTACCAATCTGTGATTGAACGACACCTTCGGTACCGATTCGTAATCGTAAAGATGTCTGTAAAGGTTAGGCTCTTCTCTGTCCTGAAGCGAATATTTATAATCAGATTGTTCAAGCAGATGCGAGGCGTCGGAAAACTCCAATATCGGATTTCCGTATAAATTGTTCTTCTCTTCCATTTTTGACTTTACTGCCTTTCATTATGTTATCTTCATATTATCGTTTTAAAATTCATACCGCCGTTCCCGTCGCTATACGTATCACCCAGCACCCGAGGAATATCGCCGTGCATACGGCAAAGCATATCGCCCACGCCTTACGTCTTTTTCCGTCAAACGCACAGAGCACGGCGCTCAGACACGCTATCGGAAATACCCAAAACACGGGATGGTATTCAAACGCCGCGGCTATATCTAAGCGCAAAAGCGAAAGCAAGGCTCTTGACATTCCGCAGGCGGGGCACGGAACGTTGGTAAGCTCGCGCATGAGACATACTCCGCCGAAGGCGTACCTTCTCACCATATCGACAACCGCCAACAGAGCGATCAGCGTCACCCAGACCCAAGTCGGAAGCGAGAGAAGGCGATCGAGAAAGCCTCGGCGCTTACCGTTCTCGGAATTTTTCTTCATATCGGATCACGCCTTTCCGATGATCTACGCGTAAGAACCGCCACACGGTCGTTTCCGCCGTAATCCTTGCTTATCTCGCACACAAACCCGTTTTCCTCAGCTATCGCGCGGATTCGGTCTCCTTGATCGTATCCTATCTCAAAAACGAACGCTCCGCCGTCCTTCAGCGCTCTTTTAAAACGCGACACCATGTGACGGTAGAATTTAAGTCCGTCAGTACCGCCGTCCAGCGCCGAGATCGGCTCTCTTTGCACCGTATCGAGCGTGGGTATTACGGAGGAAGCTATGTACGGCGGATTCGACACTATCGCGTCGAGACTGTTATCCGCAAGCTCAAGTGAAAACACGTCCGCTTCGCAAAACGCGATATCCGTTCCGTTAAGACGGGCATTTTCCTTTGCCTTACAAAGCGCGCCACACGAAATATCATATGCCGTACAGGTAAGATCCGGACGGTGCTTCATTATCGAAACGGCGATGCAACCGCTGCCGGTACAGATATCGGCAAAGACTCCGCCCTTCGGTATCATATCTATCGCTTTTTCTACTATGTGCTCGGTATCCGCTCTCGGTATCAGACAATTTTCGTCCACCTTGAACGTAAGTCCGTAAAAGTACCATTCCCCAAGGATATACGCAAGCGGTTCTCCGTTCTCAAAACGCTTACGTGCGTCGATGTACTCTTTTCCGTCTCCGAAGCTTTCGTGAAGAAAAGCTTCCTCACGCTTGTCCGGCGCCGGCATCTTCCGTATCCTCGTTTTTTTCACGCGGCTCGCGCTCTTCCTCGGGCGCGACTTCCGCCTCCCCGTCGACTGTCTCCGCCGAGGAGACTTCCGCCGCGCTTTCGACCTCGCCGTCATCGGATTCGCGAAGATCGGCTTCGGGGAACGGATGCGCGTAATCCGGGAACTCATCGGGCATAGAGGACTTCAGAGCGTTTATGGCTACTTCTATCTGCTCAAGGTCCGGCTCTCTTGTGGTCAGTCTTTGCATGAGAAGTCCGGGAGCGGACAATATCCTGACTATGAAATTATCATGTCTTCCGGCGTACATTATGAACTCAAAGCCGAGCCCGACGACAACCGGCAGGAACAGGAGCTTCGTAAGCATACGAAGGAAAATGTTATCCCACGTGAATATCGGTATAGATGAAACAAGTATGCTTATGATTATTATCACGAACATAAAACTCGTTCCGCACCTCGGGTGGAAGCGTTTGTACTTCTTTACGTTCTCGGGGGTAAGCTCCTCGGCCGCCTCGTAGCAGAATATGGATTTATGCTCCGCGCCGTGATACTCAAAGGTACGTCTGATATCCTTCATAAGGAGACAGAGCGCCAGATACCCGACGAATATGGCTACTTTAAGTCCGCCTTCGACGAGATTTTTCCAAAATCCAAGCTCCGCGCCCGTCAGCTTTTCGATAAGTCCCGTCAAAAACGCCGGCAGAAACACAAAGAGGAATACGCTCAGCGCCACGCCGAGCACTACGGCAAATCCCATGACAAGATCGAAAAAGCTCTTTCCGAGATGCTTTTTTATCCACTTTTCGAACTTGGTCTCCTCCTCTTCCTCGTCGATACCGAAGATACGAGCGGACAGATCGAGCGTTTTGAAGCTGAGCATGAGCATCTCAACCATATTCACCACTCCGCGTATCAACGGAAGATTGAATATCTTATATTTTTTACGCACGGAGACGAACGAACGGTCGGAGACCGCTATCTTACCGTCCTCTTTGCGGACCGCAACGCTATATCTGTCGCCGTGCTTCATCATAACGCCTTCCAGAACCGCCTGCCCTCCGACTACTCCGAGCCGACAGTTCTTTTCTTTCTTTTTGCCCATTCTTAAGCTATGCTTTCCTTTCGCATTATTACTAAAATTTCTCACGGTTATAAATAAAATTTATAACGCGAGCATACATTATTATTATATCAAATAAATGTGCACAAAATATAAGTGAACTGTGAACGAATTTGAGACTGTGTGAAAACATACGGAAAAGCGGCGTTATTTTCCGTATGAGAATCCGCCAAGCTCGCGAAGCATCTCGGCAAGCGCGTTCTGAGACGTGAGCAGACGCACTCTGTCACGGCTGCCGTTAAGCAAGAGCTTAACCGAGCGAGTTCCTTTTTCCGAGGATATTCCCAGATAAACGAGTCCGACGGGCTTTTCGGCAGTCCCGCCGCCGGGACCGGCAATACCGGTAGCGGAAACTCCGATATCCGCGCCGGAAAGAGCCCTTACACCGTCCGCCATTTCCTTTGCGGTCTGCTCGGAGACCGCGCCGTAAGCCGAAAGAGTTTCGGGCGAGACGTTAAGAAGCTTCATCTTGGCTTCGTTTGAGTACGTGACCGCTCCGTATCCGAACACCTCGGAGCTTCCCGGGATATCGGTGATGCGCTTTGAGATAAGCCCTCCGGTACAGGATTCGGCGCACGAGACCGTCTTTTTCTGCTTCAAAAGCTCGCCTACGACCGTTCTCGCAAGGTCTGTATCGAACCCGTAAACGAATTTTCCGACAGATGTGCGGCATATCTCCTCTATCATTCCATCGCATTTTCTTTCGCAGTCTTCTTCGTCCGTACCCTTGGAAGTGACCCGCAAGCGAACTTCTCCGTCGCCGCAATAGGGCGCGACGGTAGGATCGGACGACTTTTCCATAAGCTCTCTTAAGTTACTTTCCACCTCGGATTCGCCCATACCGAATATGTTTATGTTTTTGCTGAAGAAGCGCAGATCGGTAAATCTTTTCAGGTACGGCATAACCGATTCCTCGAACATTCTCTTAAGCTCAAAGGGAGGACCGGGCAGCATTATGACTATCTTACCGCGCTCAAGATCCTCTATCGCACAACCGGGCGCCGTGCCCGCGTTGTTATCGAAGATGACCGCGCCTTCCGGGATCATGGCTTGTTTTTTGTTGTTTTCGGTCATTGTCTTATGACGGAAACGGAATATCTCCTCTATCCTTTCAAGAGAACGTGTATCAAGGCGCAGCTCTCTTCCCATGCACTTAGCCGCCGTCTCCTTGGTCAGATCGTCGTAGGTCGGACCGAGCCCTCCGCTCATTATCAGAAGATCGGCTCGCTCAAGAGCCGAACGCACGGCGTTTTCAAGGCGTTCGGGGTTATCTCCAACCACCGCCTGATAGTACTGCGCTATCCCGAGGAGCGCCAGCTTTTCGGATATGTACGCGGCGTTCGTATTGACGATGTCCCCTATGAGTATCTCCGTACCCACGCAAAGTATCTCGGCATTTTTTATCTTCATAACTGCTTCCTTTCCGTTCGGCTCGCAATGCTCGCGCGCCCGTCTTTTACACATATTATCATTTATTTGATTGTAGCACAAAAGCCCTGCTTTGTCAATCTTAAATGCCGATCTTTTGTCCCGTTTCGGATTCCTTTTCGCAAAGCGCCGAGACGCGGCATAAACGGTAATAACGGATATTTTTATAAATATCTATTGACTTACGGAGAAAAAAGTGATAAAATCGGTTATAGAAGAATAAAAACGAATTAACGGAGGATAATATCATGTTAAAATTCGAAAAAACATTACCCGTAGGACTTCAGCTCTATTCCGTTCGCGATTTCCTTGAAAAGGATCTCAAAGGAACGCTTAAGAAGGTAAAGGCGATAGGCTACGACTACGTGGAGCCGGCAGGTCTTTACGGAACTCCCGCAGAGGACTTCAGAGCGGCACTCGACGAGGCCGGACTTACCGCGATCTGCGCCCATGTTCCCTTTGCCGAGATGAAGGCTGATCCCGAAAAGGTCATAAAGGATTACACGACCATAGGTATCAAATACATCGCCATACCCTACCTCGGAGAAAGCGACCGTCCGGGTGCCGATGATTTCGAAAACGTTCTCGCTTACATAAGAGAGTTCGGAAAGAAGTGCGCCGACGCCGGCATGACGCTCCTTTACCACAACCACGATTTCGAATTCATAAAGATGCCCGACGGAAGATACGGTCTCGATTATATGTACGAGACGGTCGACGCCGCTCTTCTTCAGACCGAGCTCGACTGCTGCTGGGTAAAGGTAGCGGGCGAGGACCCCGCGTCCTACATAAGAAAGTACGCCGGACGCTGCCCCGTAGTCCACTTGAAGGATTTCACCGGCGAAAAGAGCAACAACATGTACAACCTCATCGGTCTTAAGGAGACCGCAAAGACGACCTCGGAATTCGCGTTCCGTCCTGTCGGATACGGCAAGCAGGACATTCCGTCCATTCTCACCGCAGCCATTGAGAGCGGAGCCGTATATCTTGTGGTAGAGCAGGATAACCCCGGCGAGCAGACGTCGCTCGAAGCGGTCGAAATGTCCAGAAAGTATCTCCTTTCTCTCGGATTCTGATTCAAAAGACGAAATCCCGTTCGAAACGCGCCCCTAAGGGCGCGTTTCTCGGGTATCTATCTCCGTGGGTCGCATGGTCATGCGCCCGTTTTTTCGTTAAATAAATATATCCTTCGAAAAACGCAGATAATATTTTTATCATGGAACAGAAAAATTTCAAATTGGTAAGCCCGTACAAGCCTACGGGCGATCAGCCCGAAGCGATAGAAAAGCTCGTTTCGGGGCTTAAGCAAGGTATGCACGAGCAGACTCTGCTCGGAGTCACCGGCTCCGGAAAGACCTTCACTATGGCAAACGTCATAGCGCGCGTCAACCGCCCGACTCTCGTGCTCGCACACAACAAAACGCTCGCCGCTCAGCTCTGCTCTGAATTTCGTGAGTTCTTTCCGGAAAACGCGGTCGAATATTTCGTTTCCTACTACGATTACTACCAGCCTGAGGCTTACATTCCGGGAAAAGACGTGTATATCGAAAAAGACGCTCTCGTAAACGACGAAATAGACAAGCTCAGGCATAGCGCGACGTCGGCTCTTTTCGAACGCAGAGACGTCATAATCGTCGCGTCGGTCTCCTGTATCTACACGCTCGGAGATCCTATGGAATACAAAAGTCTCATGGTGGATATGCGAGTCGGAATGACAATGGAACGAAACGAGCTTCTCGCGCGTCTCGTATCGATAAGCTACGACCGAAACGACATAAACCTCGAAAGAAACAAATTCAGAGTTAGGGGCGACATCGTTGAGATACACCCCTCGGGAACGGACAATACGATTCTCCGAATAGAATTTTTCGGAGACGAGATAGACCGTATTTCGGAGATAAACCCCATTACGGGCGAGCTTATACGCGACGTGAGCTACGCAGTCGTATTCCCGGCGACCCACTACGCGGTATCTCCCGAGAAACGCGAGGCGGCTCTGTCGGTCATACTCGAAGAAATGGAAGAGAGAGTCGAATTTTTCAAATCTCAGGGAAAGCTGATAGAAGCCCAAAGGATAGAAGAGCGTACCAGATACGACGTTGAGATGATGCGCGAGATAGGCTACTGCTCCGGAGTCGAAAATTATTCGCGCGTGCTCTCCGGAAGAGAGCCGGGAAGCACCCCGTACACGCTCCTTGACTATTTTCCGGACGATTATCTGATGATAGTCGACGAATCCCACGTCATGCTGCCCCAGGTACGGGGAATGAGCGGAGGCGACAGGGCGAGAAAATCAAATCTTGT
>CAZFQJ010000076.1:0-8327 GCA_964520875.1 uncultured Lachnospiraceae bacterium | reverse complement strand
TCCTTCCGTTAAGGAACAGCTCCAGCTCCTCGCAGTTCGTGTAAGCGACGACCCTTATGGGTTCGCCCTCTCTGCCCAAGAAATTCCAATGCGGCATAAGGTGCACGTTCGGGATTTCCGACCAATGCGATCTATTCTGATAGAACGCGTCCTTCTTCTGCAGATAAAGATCTATCGCGCCGGACTGCGAACAAAGCCTCGGCCATACCGTCTCTCCTCTGTGTTCAAATGCTATCCATTGATATCCTCCGAGCACCCATTTTCTTTCGCAAAGGAACTTCCATGTCCTTTCTCTTCCCAAGAACCAACTGTCGGTATCCTTATCGTAGGCGCTGAGGAAGCTCCGTTCGGAGCAATCGTCGGCATACCAGCCGCGCGTCGTTCCCGTCGCGCAGCATTCGGAGGCAAACACGCATTTGTCCGGGTACTTTTCGTGTACCATATCGTACTTATTCAAATTGTAATTTATACCGATCGCGTCAAGCTCGTCATACACGGTCGCGATATCCGGAGAATGTGAGACCGCCGTCATAACGACTCTGTTCGAATCCAACCTTCTCACTACCTGCATCATGCTCTTACATATTCTTCTGCCCTCTTCCGTGATATGGTGCGGCTCTTCGTTTCCGACCGACCAGAACAGGACCGACGGACGGTTTCTGTCACGCTTTACGAGCATTTCGAGCTGCTCAAGCGTCTCCTCGCTTGAAGAGAACCACCTTGTCTCGTCCATAACTATGAATCCGAGCTCGTCGAGCGCGTCCATTACGGCTTCCGGGTGCGGATAATGGGTCGTCCTGTATCCGTTTGCGCCCATTTCCTTTATCATTTCGATCTTATATCTGTGGATATTATCCGGCACCGCTTTACCCGTAAGTCCGAAATCCTGGTGCGCGCACACGCCTTTGATCTTTACATGTCTTCCGTTAAGGAAAAGCCCCTCGCTCGGATCGAGCGTAAAAGTCCTGAATCCCGTGCGCGTGTCGTAGCAGTCACATTCCGCTCCGTTTAAATACACCTTTGTCTTAACGGTATAAAGATACGGAGAATCTATATCCCAAAGAACGGGATCGGCGACTCTTACGGAATATTTTGCGACAGTCTTATCCCTTTTTGATATCGCAACGTCAGAAGAGGCTTCGGCTATCTTATTCCCCTCGGCGTCGCAAAAGGAGGTGACCGCCGTTACGCTTACGTCCTCATATCCGTCGTTACGAAGAGTAGTCTCTATATCTATATCCCACTTGCCGTCGTCTGCCTTCTTCGGCATGGCGTAAACGCCGTAAAGATCGACCGAAACCATGTCGGTCTTACAGAACCAGACGTGACGGTATATTCCGCCGCCTTGATACCACCAGCCTTCGATATCGCTTGCTTCGACGTAAACGGCGAGCACGTTCTCGTTTTCCGTTCCCTCTCCGAATTTCACGAAATCCGTTATATCCACCTCAAAGCTGTTATATCCGCAAAAATTACGTTTGATCACACAACCGTTGAGATATATCGTGGAATGTGTGGCTATGCCTTCAAAATACAGCGTCAGACGCTTCGATTTATCTTCCTCGCCCAAGCTGAATTTTTTCCTGTACCATGCGTTATTGTATTTAAAATATCCGAGAGCGTTATTTTCGTCACGGCTCGGAGCTTGAGCGATGACATAATCGTGCGGAAGCGTTACCCACTCCCATTTGTCTGAGCTGACGTCGCGATCGATCGCGTAATTATCGGGCATACCGTTATAATTTCTCGCCGCCGGTCCCCATATCATATGCTCGGTCTTTGACTGAGCGTATATAGGTCCTTTATCCTTCGGTAGTTCTCTTATTATATCGCCTTCATGAAAGCTCCACTTGTCGTCGAACAGTATCTTTTCTCTCATCTTATTTTCCTTTCGGTCATTTTACAAGATACACTTTGGCGTTCTTGTCTTTAAACACTTTTTCTATCTTTTCGTCGGCTCTTTCGTCGAACAAAAGTATCTCCGGTTCTTTTACCTCGTTTCCGCCGTACTGACCGAGCATGCCGCCCGCATGCTGGATATACGTATTATCGTGCATTACCGGGCAGCTCTCCTCCTTTTCGGCTACGAGATGTAACATTCTGTATGCCGCACGGTCAAATATATTGTCGTGAACAAGGTAATTACTTGCCTTATTTGTATAGCTCCAGCCCTTTATGTGCGCGGGAGTGTCGGTATTGTGTCTCTGCTGACCCCAGCCGTAACCGGAATAACGAAGTATGTTTCCGCACATTTCTATGTTATCCATATAGCTTTCTGTATCTCCGTTATTCATTTCAAGAAAATACTCTATCGAATAAACGCAATATTCCACCAGATTATCCTTATACAGTACGTTCTTCATCACGCGCTTGTTTCCGTTCGTCGTCACCTGGTGAGTTATTCCCGCGTCATAGCATTGGTAGATATAACAGTCAGACGCCTCGTAATCGTCGCAACCGCCGTATATCTCTATACCGTTTCCGTAGCGAGTTACCGTACCTCTTCCGCCCTGAGGATAGTTCGGGTCTGTACCGAAGTAATGTTGTATCGTTCCGCCTATCCAGCCTATCTCGCAGTTAGTGACCTTCAGTCCGACGACGCATTCCCCGCCGGCGGAGATAGCGTGACAACCTACGTATTTTATGCACAGGTTATCTATACGCACGTTTCTGTTCGATCCGACTCTGAACATATTTCGTCTCGCGCACGCCTCTATCGATCCGAACACCTCGCCCGGATTACCCTTATCGCAACGAAGATACAGTTCTCCGAGGCTCTTTTCGGTCAGATCGGGAATCGGAAAGCTCTCGCCTCTTGAGGGGTTCGTCGTAAGTATATCTTCGAAATACCAATATATATCGAGATCGCGTACCATTTCGCTTTTCATATCGAAAAGCTTGCTTTCATCGTTTCTGCATACAAATCTTCCGTTTATGTAAGACGGTATCAGCTTTATCGAATGAGCCTTACCGTGATCGAAAACGAGCGTTCCGGGATCGAGGATCTTTTCGGTCAGCTTCCAGATGTTATGCTCTTCGTCCGTAAGCACCCAGAACGAAGGATCCGCAAGATCGAAGTTCCAGCCGTACATTTTCGGCTTTTCGCCGCTTCCGTATGCGCCGTAGGTAACGCCGGGATATGTTTTTACGCTTCCGCGGAAAAGATCGCCCCTGCAAAAAAGGACTCCGTCTCCTTCTTTAAGCTCGGCGCGCGAAACTCTTGCAAGCGTTTTCCAGGCTTTGCTCGGCGACGTACCGTCGTTTTCATCGTCTCCGCCGTTACTTACATAATAGATATTTCCGCGTATATCAAGCTTATCCTCCGCCGAAAGTATCTCATTCTTGCGTTTTTCGGCGATCTCGTCCGCCGTCTTTAAAATATCGTTTGAAACAGATAACATGTTTTCACCTCTTTAACTTTATCATGATAAATATGATACATTTTTTATGCGAATATGACCATAACGAGCGTTCCCGTTACCATGAGAAAAAGTCCGAGCAACGCTTTTTTCGACAACTTTTCGTGAAATACGAAATATGAGAACGCTACCGTTACCACGATACTCAGCTTATCGATCGGCACGACAACGCTTACCTTTCCGTTCCCGATAGCATAGTAATAGCATAACCATGACGCGCACGTAGCGATACCAGAAAGAAATATAAATCCCAGCTCTTTTTTGTCAACCGAGCCTATCTCCTTGCATTTTCCCTTAGTAAGCACTATCAAAAACGCCATGATCAGCACCACGCCCGTGCGTAAAGCCGTTCCGAGGTTAGATTCCACTCCGTCGATACCGACCTTGGCAAGTATCGACGTAAGCGAAGCGAATACCGCGGAAAGGATCGCGTATATGAACCATGCTCTGCTCTCGGATTTGTTTTCCGAGCGTTTTTTTTCCACCATGAGGAATATTCCCACGGCAAGGAGCGCCGTTCCGCAAAGCTTTACCGCTATATTTTCCGTTTCTCCAAAGCATATTATGGCGAGCAGTACCGAGAGCACCGTGCTTGATTTATCGATCGGCACTATCTTATTGATATCTCCGATCGAAAGAGCCTTGAAATAACACATCCACGACGCTCCCGTCGCAAGTCCGGAAAGTATCAGGAAAACGAGCGACCTCGGATCTATATCCTTCAAAGTACCGATCGAACCCGCCAAAAGCACCATGCCCCACGAGCCGATCAGTACGACCGCCGTCCTTATGAACGTCGCAACGTCAGAATCTGTCCTTTTAATACCGCATTTTGCGAAAATCGATGTCAGACCGGCAAAAAAAGCGGAGAGCACCGCCATAGCGATCCACATATATTACACCTTCTTTTATATCCTAAAAGATCAAAGCGATACGCGCTTTATATTAAGCTTTACGTCGCTCGGCGTATCGGAGTTTACGAACACACGCGCCTTACCGTAATGGAGCTTTACTCTGCTCGGAACAGAAACGTTCTTTCCGATCTTAACGTATCCTGAAAACGCGGGAGCGTCAAGGTCTCCGACATTCGATACTACCTTGATCTCGTTTTCTCCTTCGGAAAATCCGCAATAGAATCTGTACGGACGCATTTCGTACCAACCCGTACCCGCGCGGTTATTGTCGCCTATCTTTTCTCCGTTAAGATATATCTCGGAAGGACAACCGAAGCGTTCAAATTCTATATACTCGTATCCTTCGACCCCGCTCACCTTAGCCGTAAACGTTACCTTCCTTTGATTTTCGGAATAGTTACGATATTTTGCGACTATTCGAAGATCATCCTCGTAAAACTCTGTCTTTCCCTCGGTTTCAAGCCAATCAAAACGCTTAGGCAGTGTATTTTCAGCCTTTTCGGGCACAAAATACACACCCGTATCCGTATCGAAGCTACGTATAAGCTTTGCTTTTTCCTTTTGCGGATACTGCTCGGGGTCCCAGTTTGCGGGGTCTCCGTTACCGACTCCGACTATCCTTCCGTTTTCAGCGGATATTTCAAGCTCATCGTCCGCTAACGCACAGAAAACGCCCTTATCGTCATATGCGTCAAGCTGGTATATCGCCGTATCTTCGCTCTTTTCCGAATTTAATACAGAAGTACATTCTATGCGCTCGGTCTTTCCCGAGGTCACGAGACTGTCGGTCAAGGTCTCGCCCTTGCGGCTTCCGACGGCGGAAAGCACGCCGGCTTCAAACGGAACGGTAAACATGGGCGCGTCAAAGCGCTCTACCTTTTTCGTTTCAAGCTTTTTACCGTTAAGGAAAAGAGTAACCTCGTCGCAGTTGGTGAATACCGAGATACTTACAATATCTCCCGGCTTATGGTTCCAGTGCGGAGTTATCTTCAGGACCGGCTCGTCCGTCCACCATGCTTTATAGTAGTAGAACAGGGGCTTCTCCATACCGCAAAGATCCATGATACCTAAGCTTGAAACAACATCATTGTAGTAGAACGGGATCGGCTCGCCTCTGTAATCAAATCCGCTCCACACAAAGTAACCGGAAAAGAATTCGCGCTCCTCACCGAACTTCACCAACCCCTTCGGAGTAGATCCCCAAGGCATGGTAACGTTTCCGCTCGAATCTATAAGACCGTTTCCGAGATCGTTTACAGCGCTTCCGCGGCTGAGCACGAAGCTTCCTTCCTCGGTATCTATTATAGGCTGATTCGGGTGAGCGGCGTGATATTCATCTATCCACGAACCGCTCTTATCATTACGGATATAATTTATACCGCGAACCTCCGCAGCACCGTTTGCGCCGACGAAGTTCGAACCGTTATTACCGGCGTAAGTAACGGGACGAGTGGGGTCAAGGCTCTTGGCTATACGAGTCGCTTTTTGCATAAGTCGGTAGCTCCACTCTACGTTCTGGACCGAGAACTCCTCGTTTCCGAGCGACCATATAAACACACACGGGTGATTTCTGTCACGTTCTATGAGAGAGGTAAGCTGACGAACGGCTTCCGGCGACGTTCCGAACTCACGCGTTTCGTCCATGACCAACATTCCGAGCCTATCGCACACGTCAAGTAATTCGGGCGCCGGCGCATGGTGTGCACAACGGTATGCGTTTACGCCCATTTCCTTCAGTTTTTTGATCTTATACTCATGAAGATTATCGGACAAAGCCACCCCGACTCCGCCGAAATCCTGATGAACGCACGAGCCGCGTATCTTAAGGGGCTTACCGTTGAGTAAAAATCCGCGGTCTGCGTCAAAGGCGATACTGCGTATTCCGAAGGTCTCCGCGGTACGCTCGCCGCCCATTACCGCTTCAAGCGTATAAAGATACGGTTCTTCCGTGCTCCATAGCTTCGGCGAAGCTATCTTAAGCTCGGATTCGACCGAGGCTTCCGAATACGGCGAAAGCGAAACGGCAGACTTTGCGGAAGCGACCTCGTTTCCGTCGCGATCGATCACCTTAAAGTCAACTATGCGCTCACACTCCGCTTCCGTATCGTTGACCAATACAGATGAAACATGTACGCTTCCGTCGATCTCCGAACGAACGAATGTTTTACAGTACTTAAAATAAATCGGTTCGCCTATCATCAGATTTACGTTTCTGTATATTCCCGCGCCCTCGTACCACCAGCCTTCGGGCTGGTCGCTATCGACGCGCACGGCTACCGAATTTTCTCCGTCAAGCAAATGATCGGTAATATCTATCGCAAAGCTCGTATATCCACTATTGTGACGGTCAAGGTATACGCCGTTTACCCAAACTATTGCGTCGCGAAAAATACCTTCAAATTCTATCCATATACGTTTTCCCTTCCATTCGGGATCGAAAAAGAACTGCTTTCTGTACCAACCGATATTGTATATATCCTTAGCTTTCGAAGCATGCTCCGACATAAATCTGTGATAATGCGTATTCGGATAAGCGCCGGCAAAAGTGTTTGCTCCCTGATCTTTTTCAAGCGTCAATGCCCAATCGTGCGGAAGGTCTACCTTCTGCCAATTACTGTTATCGTAAAAACGGGCAGCCGCTCCCGTCGAGTCGCTGTACTTAGCGAAACCGAAGGTATTAAAGCCGTCGATGTCGTTTTCAAGGGCAAATCGCCAATCTCTATTAAATGATATCTTCTTCATGATCTTCCTCGCTTTATGTATTATTTATTTTTCCGTCTGTGACTTTAAATATCCGTTCTCATTATATCATAACGCAAATGTATTTTCAAGCGATTTATATATTTCCCGTAAAAAATTCCAGCACCTCGTTATCAATAGCCTCAAAATCGCTCGTATGCGGATATTCCGCCATATCCGGGTGATGCCTAAACGCTGACCTTGCATTATCTTTATTTAACGATATCGCCGCGAGCATACAACCGCTTCGTCTTATCTCTTCGATATTGGAGTCCGAAAAATCAGACGTATACACAAAACATTTTGCGTGATAATCCTTTACGTCTTTCAGATTTTCTCTTGTATAGTTTTGTTTGGTATCTATAAATCTCGCTAACGGATCTATCGACAGGATAAGATTTATCGCTTCGGCACCGGCTCCGTTTGTAGCATAGACGACTCGTCCCGACATGCCGTTTCGCACAACAGTCTCCGCTATTTTAACAGAATTCTTTATTCCCTCTTTAAGATCGATATTGACGCACATACCGCGAAAATACGCCAAATCAAGTATTTCTTCAAGTCTCGGGACAAAATTATCCTGCTTTCTTTCTCTTAGCAGAGATACTTCCTTGATAGTCGAATAATCCGTTTCGGAAACGATATATTCTATCGGCTCTCCGTTTGGACCGAAGCCTTTTACCGTTTCGTCATGATTTGCTATAAGCACTCCGTCTCTTGTCATTCTTGCGTCCGTTTCGATCATATCCGCCCCTTTCATGGCGGCGTTTTCAAACGCTTTAAGAGTATTTGAATGCAGACCTTCGTCGACAAACCCCTGATGCGCCGAGGATATCCATGTTTTTCTCAATCTTTTCATATATTCTCCTTTTCGTGTCCGATATTTTCGGAATACATTGCAGTCCTATTGCTTATATAGTATCATAAAGCAGAAGAAAAGTCAATAAAGTAATAGTCAATGAAATCGTAGATTTGCCACGGTGAAATCCTCTCTTTGTTCGGATGAAATCTTCGGCGTAGCGCCTCAGATGAATTTAAATCCGTCCTATTTCTCCCCGCAAAGCGGGATTTCATCGCGAAGCGATTTCATCCGCCGAAGGTGGATTTATTCCGTCTGTAAGGACGGATTTAACTGAAAAAGCCAAGTCGAAATCGACTTGGCTTTTTCTTGTCAGTGGACTATAAAAAAGATATTTTTGCGCTTTTGTGTTAGAGATTTGAACCCTTATGGTCATTGTGAGCAGTCTGTTCTCAA
>CAZFQJ010000075.1:0-8510 GCA_964520875.1 uncultured Lachnospiraceae bacterium | reverse complement strand
CGTGACAGGCTAGCGTTCTAACCAACTGAACTACCGGGCCGTATGGTGGGAACAACAGGGCTCGAACCTGTGACCCCATGCTTGTAAGGCATGTGCTCTCCCAGCTGAGCTATGCTCCCATACTATTCGCAGTTCGCTGCGACGTTGATTATTATAGCACAAAGTCTTTTAATTGTCAATACCTTTTTCGAATTTTTTTGAAAAAATTTTCAAGCAACCATTTTTATACAAAAGAGCAGGCTCGGGCGCTCAAAAAAGCACCCGAGCTTGACCTCTGTTATATTGATATTCTTAGTTCGATCCGTCCACAATCTCGTTGTATCTGTCAAAGACCGCTTTCACGACGTCATCGTTCAGCTCTATATCGTAATTGTCTTCTCCGTCCATGTTTACCGTCGTTCTGAATACCAGCGCGTCATTTTCGCTCATGCCGTCCAAAAGCTTTTTCGGCTGAAGCATGGCATAGGATCTTCCTTTATACACGATACCCGCGATCTCTTTGAATTCTATCTTTTCTCCGTCCGCACTTACGAGGGTATCGATCTTTTCTTTGTTGTTTACATAGCTCTTCTTGTTCATCCTTCTTCTGCCCTTAATCGTCTTTACCGAAAAGTCGTAAGCGAAAAGATACGTACAGACTGCACTGATCAGACCGTCTCTTCTTACGCGAGGTTTGTATTTCGTGCTTATCTTAACGTGATTTACGGCAGCCCCTATCACGAACACATCGGCAACGATCTGAGTTATCAAACGTATCGGTGAAACAATGAAATCAATAAAATAGTAGGAAAGCGGAATATAACTTCCGAAACGAACAAGGCTCGCAAGCTTGTTCACTCCCACTAAAACCGCTCCGATCACTACCAAAAACACTATGCTCGCCGCAATGTCATCAGTGCCTTCCGCAGCCTGACCGAGAGTAATAAACATCAATATTTCAAACAGACCAAGCGCAGCTTGCACCGCGGAAAGCGGCGTTAAGACCAAAACAAACAACAAAAAATCGCGAATTTTGAATTTACCCATGAGTCTCTCCTCTTCGAACGGCGCACCGTTCGTTGTAAAAAAGTATTTAATATCGGCAAAACCGCCCATATTATGTCAATATCATAACACCGAAGTCAGATTTTGTCAAGCAGTTTTTAACAAACTATTTTCTTTTTTTAACAGACCGTTAATTCTAAAACGCTCCGAAAATAATTTATATCCGCATTTTCGGCTTTTGACTTGACAAAATCGCCCGCTTGTACTATAATTACTTAGAGATAGTCAAAAAAAGAACACATAACGTTAAAAAAGGAACGGTTTTAAAAAATGGCACGAGATAAGAAAATGGTTATGCAGATAACCTCTATGGACGATAATTTCGCTCAATGGTACACCGACATCTGCAAAAAAGCCGATCTGATAGATTACAGCTCCGTGAAGGGTTGCATGATAATAAGACCTTACGGCTACGCTATATGGGAAAACATTCAGAAGATACTCGACACGCGCTTCAAGGAACTCGGTCACGAAAATGTCTACATGCCTCTGTTCATACCCGAATCGCTTCTCCAGAAGGAAAAGGATCATGTGGAAGGATTCGCTCCCGAGGTCGCGTGGGTAACTCACGGCGGAAGCGAACGTCTTACCGAAAGGCTCTGCGTGCGTCCCACGTCGGAGACGCTCTTCTGTGAGCATTTCGCGAATATAATCCGCTCGTACAGAGATCTGCCGAAGCTCTATAACCAATGGTGCAGCGTAGTTCGTTGGGAAAAGACGACCCGTCCCTTCCTTCGTTCGCGCGAATTCCTCTGGCAGGAGGGTCACACCATGCATGCGACCGCCGAGGAAGCCGAAGCCGAAACGATCCAGCAGTTAAACGTTTATGCCGACTTCTTCGAAAAGGATCTCGGTATCCCCGTAGTAAAAGGAAGAAAGACCGAGAGCGACAAGTTCGCGGGCGCGGTTGCTACTTATGCGATAGAAGCGCTCATGCACGACGGAAAGGCTCTCCAGGCGGGAACGTCTCACTATTTCGGGGACGGCTTCGCAAAAGCCTTCGACATAACCTACACCGATAAGGAAAATAAGGTAGTATATCCTCATCAGACGTCTTGGGGCGTAACGACGCGTATAATAGGCGCCATAATCATGTCTCACGGCGACGATAACGGTCTGGTGCTCCCCCCCGCGGTAGCTCCTATCCAGCTCGTCATACTCCCCGTAGCTCAGCACAAGCCCGGCGTTCTCGAAAAAGCAAACGAGCTTAAGGAGAGACTCTCCAAGATATGCAGAGTAAAGTTAGACGATAGCGACAATTCCGCCGGCTGGAAGTTTGCGGAATACGAAATGAAGGGCGTTCCCGTGCGTCTTGAGATAGGTCCTCGCGATATCGAAAACGGAGAATGCGTGCTCGTAACTCGTCATAACCGCGAAAAGACGGTCGTCTCGCTCGACAATCTCGAAGAAGCAGTACTCGCCAAGCTCGCCGAAGTCCGCGACGGAATATATGCCAAAGCTCTGGCGAACCGCGAAAGAAGGACATATTCCTGCACGACCTTAGACGAAATAAAGCAGGCTATCGCCGAGAAGGGCGACGGTTTCGTTAAAGCCATGTGGTGCGGCGACGAGGAATGCGAAGATAAGGTCAAGGCCGAGACAGGCGTCGGCTCGCGCTGCATACCCTTCGACGCCGAAAATATATCCGACAGGTGCGTTTGCTGTGGAAAGCCCGCAAAGCATTGCGTGCTCTGGGCAGTAGCGTATTAAATAATAAAAGGATGCCGTTTTGCGAAACGGCGTCCTTTTCGTTACACATAATTCCTTTTTTTTCGCAAAAACGAAGGGACGCTTATCGGCAAGCCGAAAGGACTCATATATAACTTTTACACAAAAACGGCTTGTTTTTTTCTCTCTTTTTTTAAACGCAAAAGGCGTAAAAAGTGTTGAATTATGTTTAAAAATTTGTTATAATAGATACATAATTAAATATGCACTGAAAAATACGGGGTGCTTTATAATAAAAGCTACATTGCTTTGGAACAGAAAAGGACGGACAGAACAATGGATATTGAAGTTGTAAAGGGTAAGCTCAGCGTAGTCGGAACCGCAGGTTGCGACGAGTTTCTCGAAGAGGTTGATTCATGGCTCAAGAAATGGCACGGTACTGACGAAACTACGCTTATAAAGCCCCAGTACATTCGTTTCGGAACGGGCGAAGCAAAGACGGTAATAAACGACACCATGCGTAATCACGACATCTTTATATACGCCGACATGTTCAATCACGGCGTCACATTCAAGATGTACGGAAAAGAATACCCCATGAGCCCGGACGATCATTTCCAGGATCTTAAGAGACTCATATGCGCCATTGCCGGAAAGGGTCGCAGGATAAACGTCATAATGCCCATGATCTACGAGGGACGTCAGGACAAGCGCACCCTGCGCGAATCTCTCGACGCCGCGGTAGCTCTGCGCGAGCTTGCCGACATGGGCGTCGTAAACCTCATATCCTTCGATATACATAATATAGGTATACAGAATGCTATCCCCATGTGCAGCTTCGATAACGTTCACCCCACTTACCAGATGATAAAGGCGCTTTTGAAGAAGGTTCCCGATATCGCCATAAACCGCGACAGTCTCATGATGATCTCGCCCGATGAAGGCGGAATGAACCGTTGCATGTACTATTCGTCCGTACTCAAGATAGAGCTCGGTACGTTCTACAAGCGCCGCGATTATAGCGTCGTAAAGGACGGAAAGAACCCGATAAAGGCACACCAATACCTCGGAAAGAGCGTCCGCGGCAAGGACGTCATAATAGTCGACGACATAATCTCCTCCGGAGAATCCATACTCGACGTCGCAAGGCAGCTTAAGTCAAGAGGCGCGAAGAGAGTATTCGTATTCGCTTCCTTCGGTCTCTTCTGCAACGGTCTCCGTAAGATCGACAAGGCTTACAAGGACGGAGTGATCGACCAGATATTCACGACGAACCTCATATACCGCACGGAAGAGCTTCGTCAGAGAGAATGGTACACAGAGGTCAACATGTGCAAGTACGTTGCGCTCATAATCTCCGCTCTTCACAGAGACGAGAGCATAAGCTCTCTCCTTGACCCCGTTGACAGAGTCCGTAAGCTCCTCGATACCAAGATCGACGAGAACGGCATGCTCAAGCCCGAATACAGGACCGAGCTTTAATAACACAGGTTACATAAAACGGATCGCCTTTACCGAGCGATCCGTTTTTTTCACCTTAAAGTGAATTTTTTTAAAATTTATCGCGATCGCTATTGAAATACGGAAAAAACCGTATTATAATTAGATAAGCAAAAGCAAGAAGGGAGCGCGAAAGCGAAATGGACGAATTAAAGCAAACGGTCGCAAAGAACATCATAGCGTTAAGGACCGCAAACAAGTTGACTCAGTTCGAGCTCGGAAACAAGATAAGCTATTCCGACAAGGCCGTTTCGAAATGGGAACGCGCGGAGGCGATACCGGACGTATACGTGCTTCTGAAGCTCAGCAAATTATTCGGAGTAACCGTTGATTACCTGCTCTCTTCACATGATGAAAGCAAGCCCGCTCCGGCGCGAAAGAAGCCGCCCGCAAACCGAACCGTGATAACTCTCATAGCGCTTGTCGGCGTTTTCACCGTGACGACTCTCGTTTTTGTCGTCCTTCATCTTTCCGGAATAAAATATCCTCTGATATACCAGTACGGCGTGAACATCTGCGCGATACTTCTCGTGGTATTCAATTCCATGTGGGGAAAACGAAAATACAGCTTCATATCGGTATCGATGCTCGTGAACAGTCTTATACTTACGATCTATCTCATATTCTTATCTCTTTCCCGCAATTGGTGGGAGATACTGCTTCTGTGTATCCCGGCGGAAACGATAGTCGTTCTGAGCTTCATGGTGCGAAAGGGCAAGAAAAAAAGCGAACCCTCGCCGGTCCCCGAAAAAACAGAATAAAACGACCCCGAAACGGCGATTCTACAATTTGTAGAGTCGCCGTTTTTATCGGTAGAATCGCCTTAAACAAACTCTACGCCTGCGTTTTCTCGGCGTGGAGACAAAAACGCGGTCAGTAGGTTGATTTTTTACGAAAAGACGGGTATAATCGTGTTGTGATCGATCTTAAACCACAGAAAAGAAAGGAAAAAATCAACATGAGTAATTACGTTTTAAGCTGCTGCTCGACGGCGGATATGTCCAAGGAGTTTTTTGACAGAAGAGATATAAAGTACGCTTGCTTCCATTATACATTAAACGGTAAGCATTACCCCGACGACCTCGGTCAGACGATGTCGTTCGAAGAATTCTATAAGGAAATGGAAAACGGAGCCGAGGCGTCCACTTCTCAGGTAAACGTAGGCGAATTTTACGACTATTTTTCGCATTTTCTCGAAGAAGGACGCGACATAGTACACCTTTCCTTCTCCTCCGGACTTTCCGGCTCGTACAATTCCGCATGCGTCGCACGCGACGAATTAAAGGAAAAGTTTCCCGAAAGAAAGATATATGTAGTGGATACGATATGCGCTTCCTCGGGCTTCGGACTTCTCGTAGACAAGGCGGCGGATCTGCGCGATTCCGGCTACACCGCCGAAGAGCTTGTGGAATGGGTGGAAGCCAATCGTCTTAAAGTACATCATTGGTTCTACGCGACCGATCTCACGCAGTTTGTAAAAGGCGGAAGGATATCGAAAGCTTCCGGCTGGTTCGGAACCCTTCTTAAGATATGTCCTCTGCTCAACATGAGCTACGAGGGCAAGCTCGTTCCGAGAGAAAAGGTCCGCACAAAGAGCGCGGTAATGAAGCGCATAGTCGATAAAATGGCGGAACACGCCGACGGCGGCACGGAATACAGCGGAAAATGCTTCATGTGCAACTCCATGTGCCCGGAAGACGCGCGCGCGGTCGCGGACATGGTAGAAGCAAGGTTCCCGAACCTCGACGGAAAGGTGGTAATAAACACCATAGGAACAACGATAGGCTGCCACACGGGAGTGGGAACCGTCGCTCTGTTCTTCTTCGGAGATGAGAGAAATGACTGAAAAGCTCGCAAAAGGATTCAGAATAGCCACCGTTCCTCCGATACTCGTCTCAACTCTGCTCATTCTTTTGTACTTTTCGGACCGCGGTATAATCAACACCGTCCCCGAGCTGATACTCGGCATAATATTTCTCGCGCTCATTCCGGCGTCCGCTTATCCGTTATCTACGCTGATCCCCCCGTTCAGAGCGCTCGGACGTAACGGTCAACGACGCCTTGCGTTCGTTACGAGCATTGCGGGTTACGTTTTCGGGGTGATATATGCATACACCTCCGGCATTTCGGCAGAATACAGGACGCTTTTCGTGACCTATCTCGTATCGGTCGTGATACTGACGTTCTTCAACAAGGTGCTTAAGGTACGCGCAAGCGGTCATGCCTGCGGATCGTTCGGACCCATGCTCCCGGCGATATATTTTCTCGGTTGGCAATGGCTCTTCCCGTGCACGGCGCTCTGCGTAGGAGTCGTTTGGTCGTCGCTCAAACTCTCACGACACACGAAAAGAGAGCTTTTGTTCGGAGCATTCTCGTCCGCCTCGGCATTCGTCATATGCACGCTGATAATGCTTTGATCAAAAAATAACGAATAAAAACCCCGTCACCGTAAAAAATAACGGTAACGGGGTTCGTTTTATCATCGGACCTTCGTTATAACGTATCGAAAAAGGAATAAACATTTGTCAGACAGTATCAAAAAAACGCTTTATTTCATTCCGTTCGTTATCGCGGGCGGAAGCGCGTATGTTCTGATAGAGATACTGTTCCGAGGATACAGTCATATAAGCATGTTCGTTCTCGGCGGTATATGTCTTACTCTCGTAGACATCGCCGACAGAGCCTTTTACCGGCTCGGAACGCTCCCCAAAGCCGTCATATGCGGTCTCATTATAAGTATAGCCGAGCTTATCGCAGGGATCGTACTGAATCTTTATATGGAGCTTTATGTATGGGATTATTCCAACATGCGCTTCAATCTTCTCGGGCAGATATGTCCGCAGTTCTCGGTCATGTGGATACTTTTAAGTATCCCGGCGCTTTACCTTGCAAGAGCGGTAAGGCGTTACACGTTAAGCGCCTTACGCTGTTAAACGGGGCTTATCTCTATCCGATCGTCAAACACACCGTTATATTCGCTTGCGTCCCCGTGCGTAACGAATATAACGGTCTTTCCTTTACAGTACCGTCTTATAACGTCCGCGCATCTTGCTCTGTTCATATCGTCAAGACCTCGCATGGCTTCATCAAGAATAACTATATTCGATCCTTTTATCAAAGCTCTCGCTATCGCGACTCTTCTGCTCATTCCGCCCGAAAGCTCGGACGGGAGCAGTTCCATGTCCTCGGCTCGGTCAAGTCCGAGCTCGCATAGCAGCTTTTCGGCAAGAGCGCGTCTGTTCCTATCCTCGGAAGCTATCTCGACATTCTTCAACGCGCTTAGCCAAGGAAGCAGTCTGTCCTCCTGAAAAAGATATGATATATCTTCGCGCTTTGCGCCGGTAATGCTCCCCGAATCCGCCTTTTCAAGACCGCAGATCAACCGAAGGAGCGTCGTTTTACCGCACCCCGAAGCACCGATAATGCGATATATCCCTCCGTATTCCATAAAAAACGAAAGGTCGGATATCACTTTTTTGTCTCCGTAGCTTTTAAAAAGCTTCTCGGCTCTTATTCCGTTTTCCACGCCTTCCCCTCCTCGCGTTTTTTATAATCTTCGTTACGAGCACCGTCGCATATTCAAGCATGACGCTCAGTAAAACGATCGTCACCGTCCATGCGAGCAGGTCCGCCGTTTCAAGATATATATTCGAAAGATACAGACCTTCTCCTATCGAATCTTTCGTAACGCACAGTACCTCGGCGGCTATTCCCGACTTCCACGCAAGCCCGAGCGACGTAGTACAAGCCGCGCCGAGATACGGAAGAAGCGTCGGTATATAGAGATATCTTATCTTTTTTATCGTACCGAAGCCGTACATTTCGGTCATCTCCTTAAGCAGTACGTCTGTCCCCTCAAGCGCCTTGACTACGTTTCCGTAAACTATCGGAAACACCATAAGGAACGCTATGAACGCCGGAACGACATTCGAAGGAAGCCATAGCACTGCTATAAGTATGAATGACGCAACGGGTGTCGCGCGCGCGACCTTAACGGCAGGCGCAAGGAATATCTTTACGACCGAAGAAAAATATGCAAGCGCCGCCAGAAGAGCACCTACGATAACACCCGAGGCAAACCCGCCGAGCACGCGGAGCATGGAAGAAATGACAGCGCCCCAAAATCCGCTTTCGGCGAAAAGCCCGAAAAGAGCCTTAAGTACCGCAAGCGGAGTCGGAAGTATAAGCTCTATTCCTATCCTCTTTGCCGCCGCCCACCATAAAAATATCCACAAAAAAGCCGTAAACGCGTAAGCCGCACCTTTTTTAAGGGTGCGGCATGTCTTGTCGTCCGAGAT
>CAZFQJ010000074.1:0-8624 GCA_964520875.1 uncultured Lachnospiraceae bacterium | reverse complement strand
TGAAGAACACCTCATCCGTCATGCGTTCTTTGATCGCAAGCGCTCTTCGAACGCAAGCCACCTTCTCCCGCTGGAGAAGGCTTATAGTTACCATTTTGCAGAGACCTTATCTTTGTGATCGGAGCACGTTTAAGGCTCTCCCTATGGGAGAGTTCCCGCGTGAGCGGGTGAGAGGGCTGACCGTTCTGTTGAACGCTGACCGTTTCCCTGTCGGGAAACACTTGACCATTTTTCCTGACGGAAAAATAACTTTAATCACCATTATTCTCGAAAAGCTTATCTCTATGCGAACCCCTCGAAGTGAAAAACGTACCCGGTAGCGCTGAAGTACAACTGTAAAAGTTTCTTTCTTTTTCTTTGCTTCATTTCTTTTTATTTCTTTTCAAAGAAGGAAAAAGAAATGAAGTTCATGATAAAAACAATCCCTCCGTCACGCATACGCGTGACACCTCCCATTTACACAAGGGAGGCTTACCGAGAAAATGCTTCGCCGGCACCCCAAATTTACACAAGGGGGCTTGCCACAAGTGAGGCTAAAAAATACGAAAGGACATTTCAAATCAATGATCTTAAATTCCAAAGAATCAACAGTAGCTTACCGTTGCCCCAAATGCGGACGCATGGTGTTCAGCGTAGTGGGCATATTCGCACTTACGGGTGACCTCATAAAGCTAAAATGCGACTGCGGCGGAAGCGAGCTCACCGCCACTTACACAAACGACAGAAAGGTCCGCCTCTCCGTTCCCTGCGTGGTCTGTCCCGAGCCGCATAACTACGTTATCGGAACGGGAACCTTCTTCGGCGAGGACGTGTTCCGTCTTTCCTGTACCTATTCCGGAATAGATACCTGCCTTGTGGGCGAGAGCGAAGCGGTAAAAAAGGCGGCGGAAAAGGCGGACGAGGACTTCTCCGCGCTCCTTAAAGAAGCCGGCGTAGAGGACTTCGATACGTTCGCCGAAGCCCGCGACAGCGATAACGAGGAACATTCCGGTAAATATGCCGATCCCGAAATGCAGTCGATAGTGCATTTCATGCTCTGTGAGCTTGAGGACGAGGGAAATATCAAATGCAAATGCCGCGACGGGGGGCATTACGAATTCAAATTCGTGGGCAAAGATCTCGATAACGTCTTAATATACTGTACCGAATGCTCCGCGTCCGTCAGTATACCGCTGACCGACGCGATAGCCGCCAACGCCTTCCTCCATATAGACAAGCTGAAACTCACCTGATCTCTCTCCGTGAGCCGAAATCTGTGTCAAAATTATAAACTTTTTAATGTTTGATAAAAATACCCTTGACATTCACATAAAATGGGTATAAAATATAATTTGTGTAATTGTAAATTTATTTATTTATAAATAATCGAAACGTTTTATTTACACAAATTTACTCAATACCCATTCATTTTTATCAAGGAGGACAACGTAATGAACCCCATAATCGCTACGGTTCTTATCGTCGTCGCTCTGCTCCTCGGATGTGTCATCGGAGTTATTGTAGGTATGGCGCTGCGTAAAAGAGTCGGTGAGAGCAAGATAGGCTCAGCCGAGCAGGAAGCCAAAAGGATCGTCGACGAGGCCGCAAAAGAAGCGGAAACGACCAAAAAGAACGCAATACTCGAAGCAAAGGAACAGATCCTAAAGGAGAGAAACGACTTCGAAAAGGACTTAAAGGAACAACGCGCTGAGATCACAAAGCAAGAACACAGGATCATTTCAAAGGAAGAGGCTCTCGACAGAAAGAACGAAGCCATAGACAAGAGAAACGAGCAGCTCACCGTCAAGTTAAAGGAAGCGGACGACCTTAAGGACAAGATCTCCGAAGCCCTTGACGATCAGATAAAGGAGCTTCAAAGGATCTCCGGCTGCACCTCGGAGGAGGCAAAAGCCGAGCTTCTCGAAAAGATCGAAGCCGACGTTCAGCACGACGCGGCTCTAAAGATCATAGAGATCGAATCCCGTCTTAAAGAGGAAGCCGACCGTAAGGCAAGAGACATAATATCTCTTGCGATACAGAGATGCGCCTCCGACCACGTTTCCGAAACCACGGTATCCACCGTCGCGCTCCCCAACGACGAGATGAAGGGACGCATCATCGGACGCGAGGGAAGAAACATAAGAGCGATAGAGCAGCTTACCGGAGTCGATCTTATAATCGACGATACGCCCGAAGCGATAACCGTATCCTGCTTCGACCCCGTTCGCAGAGAGATAGCGAGAATGACGCTTGAAAAGCTGATCTCCGACGGACGTATACATCCCACCAGAATAGAAGATACCGTTGAGAAGGCTCGCCGCGAGGTCGAAAACGAGATCAAGCAGGCGGGCGAACGCGCAACGTTTGAGATAGGCATACATTCCATAAACCCCGAGCTTGTAAAACTGCTCGGACGTCTCAAGTACCGCACGAGCTACGGTCAGAACGTACTTACTCATTCTCTTGAGGTCGCCTATATCTCCGGAATAATCGCGGACGAGCTCGGCGTAGACAGCGTGACCGCAAAGCGCGCCGGACTTCTCCATGACATCGGCAAGGCTCTTACCGCAGAGGTCGAAGGCTCGCACGTTCAGCTCGGAGTCGACATAGCGAAGAAGTACAGAGAGAACGCGGAAGTCATTCACGCTATCGAGGCGCACCATAACGACGTTGAACCTCAGACGATAATAGCGGTGATAGTTCAGGCTGCCGACGCGATCTCCGCGGCAAGACCCGGCGCGAGACGCGAGAACCTTGAAAACTACATCAAGAGACTTCAAAAGCTTGAAGAGATCGCAAGCAGCTTCGGCGGAGTCGAAAAGTCTTATGCCGTTCAGGCGGGACGCGAGGTCCGCATAATGGTCAAGCCGGAAGAGGTCAATGACGAGCAGATGGTCCTCGTCGCACGCGATATCGTAAAGAAGATCGAGGAGAGCCTTGAATACCCCGGACAAATAAAAATAAACGTTATCCGCGAAAGCCGCGCGGTAGATTTCGCAAAATAAAAACAGGGACTCACCGCAAAAGCGGTGAGTCCCCTTACTTTTTTGAAAGGAAAGTGATCGTCCTGCGGACGATTGCAAAAAACTTCCTTAAAACAGATTTGGGGGAAGTTTTATGTTTACATTATAGAGGCTTGGATATTTAATACATAGCATCATAAAGGAAAACGGAAGTATGTCATATCAAATTTGGAACAGAAGATACACGGGAAGCAAATATAAATTATCCGAATGGATCTCAGATCTGATAATCAACAATTGCGAAGGAAGATCGTTTTGCGATTTGTTTGCAGGTACTGCGATAATAAGCAAAAATTTAATAGAGCATGTAGATGAGATATACATAAACGACTTCCTGTATTCCAATGAGGTCATATATAACGCTTTTTTCGAACAATCCGAATTCGACCGCAAAAAGTTAGAAGATTTCAAAAACGAGATCTCAAAAATATCATTATCGAGCATACCGAATAATTATGTGTCGGAAAATTTCGGAAATAAATTTTTCTCATACAATGATGCGTTGATCATCGGTTATATCCGTGATCAAATAGAACACCATAACGATCTCAACAACAAAGAAAAAAATATCTTGCTCGCTTCGTTACTTTATTCTTTGGACAAATCGGCTAATACTGTCGGCCATTACGACGCTTACATTAAAGGAAAACCGATAGACGATACTTTTTCTTACGATCTGATCGAACCGTATGTATACAAAGATAAAAAGATCCGTATTTCAAGATCGGACGCCAATCAATTGGCAAAAGAATTGACATGCGATATAGTTTATATCGATCCACCCTATAATTCGAGACAATATAGCAGATTTTATCACGTTCTTGAAAATATAACAAAATGGGAAAAACCGAATTTATACGGAACGGCATGTAAACCTAAAGCGGAAAATATGAGCGAATATTGCAAAAGCTCGGCGACTCCGGTCTTTGCGGAATTGATAGATTCGTTAAAATGCAAATACATAGTCGTTTCATACAATAATACGTATAATTCCAAAAGCAGTTCCTCAAAAAATAAAATCAGGCTTGAAGATCTTCAAGATATTTTAAAACATAAAGGAACCGTCTCTGTATTTGAAAAAGAACATCCGTATTTTAATGCCGGCAAAACAGAATTTTCCGACCACAAAGAGCTTGTATTTATAACGAAGGTAGGTTGAACCAAATGACCGAGGCAAATGCTTGCAGACGTTCCCCGTTCTTTTATGTAGGAGATAAATTCAAATTAGTTCCTCAATTAAAAGAAAATTTTCCGAAGGATATCGACAGATTTATAGAGCCGTTTTGCGGAGGCGGAAGCGTTTTTCTCAATACCGACGCGAACGGATATCTGTTGAATGATATTGATCATTATATGATCAAATTACATGAATTTTTGATCTCATTCAGCAATGATAAAGAAGCTTTTTGGGATAAACTGAAATTTGATATTGATAAATATAAGCTTTCCGCAACCTTTCTCGGAAAAGATGTGCCGAAAGAATACAGAAAAGAGTTTGTTAAAACGTATTTCGCCAAATACAATAAAGAAGCGTACTGCAAAATGAGAAATGACTTTAATGAAGATAAAGACGATATGATGCTTTTGTATATGCTTCTCATTTACGGATTCAATCGCATGCTCCGTTTCAACTCAAAAGGTGATTTCAACTTACCTGTCGGTAATGTCGACTTCAATAAAAACGTAGTTAATGCTCTTAATTCTTACTTCGATTATGTAAATGGCAAAAATATCGAGTTGTTTAATATGGATTTCCAAGATTTTATCGAAAAAGTGCAACCCACGCCAAACGACATGGTCTATTTGGATCCGCCTTATCTTATCACTTTCAGCGAATACAACAAGTTATGGGATGAGGATAGCGAGATGCGTTTGATAGAGTATCTTGATAAGCTTAATTCGAGAAATGTACGTTTCGCGGTCTCAAACGTTTTGTGGCACAGAAAAAGATATAACGGCACATTTAATGAATGGGCTAAAAAATACAATGTCGTAAGGATAAAAAGCAATTACATCAGTTTTAACGATAATACAGAAAAAGACACTTACGAGGTCCTTGTTAAAAATTATTAAGGAGATTTTATCATGCCGAGAGAACGTGCCGCGGAATACAAACCGTTATCATTTTCAACGACTATGAGAAATCCGGCTCGTATTGCGGATTTTCTTATGTGTATATCACCTTTTGAAGGTCAAATCCTTACCACTGAAGTAATTTCACGGGTAGCGAAAGCTTTAATAAGACGAAAATTGTATCAACCGATGTATATTTCAAAAACGCCGAGGCTTAAAGCGATTCTTAATGAGGAACGTGATTTTACCGACATCGAAGCAAATGAAATAATAAGAAACAGTCCTCAAAACCACAAGGAAGCGGGATTTGATAAGGGTTGGCCTTCAAGATTCGATACATGGTATAAGCTTTCAATGGAATTCGGATTTATTTATTACGAGATGAACAGACCGATAGAAATTTCCATTGCGGGTCATATGTTGTTAGACGCTCATAATGAAACACCTATCAACGATGAGAAGATAAAAAATGTGTTTTTGAACTCGCTGATGAAGTATCAAACAAATAATCCATTCAGAAAAAATTCGAACGACAATTCTCCGCTTATATTGCTTCTTCAGGTTATCAAGCTTTTAAAGGACGACCCGGAAGAAAATGACGCCGGTGTTTTCAGAAGCGAATTGTCTTTGATCATATGTTGGCCTAACCGCGACGCCGAAGCCTTGTATCAAAAGATTAAGGAATTGCGCCGACGGTACGGATTTACTTACGGTGACGAAGTGATCTATGAGATATGCCTGGAATTACTCGCCGCGACCGACGAACAGAAAAACAGATTTAAGATCAATCAGATCACAGGCGAAGCCGTTGATGAGTTCATACGAAAAATGCGTATCACGGGTATAATTTCCTTGAGAGGAAACGGTCGATTTATAGATTTTAACTCATTTGAAACCCGTAAGATCGAATATGTTTTAGACAACTATACCGAATACGATAATTATACGGATAAAAAAGAGTTCTTCGAATACATCGGTGCCATTGATACCAATATCGTGTCGATAACACAAACCGTCGATGAAGATATTGTTACAGATGTAAGGAGCTCAACCTTAAACCAATGGGCAACGGAACATTCAAAAGAAGAGATTGCAAACGAATTGAATATCATACTCAGAAACGGTGAGAGCAGAAATAATGTTTTAAGGCTGATCGATAAGCCTACAAGGTTCGAATTTTTGGCGAGCGTAGCCTTAAAACAAAATTTTGCGAATTTGAATGTACGCCCGAATTATCATGTAGATGACGAAGGATTACCTACATCTACTGCTTCCGGCGGTATGGCAGATATCGAATGCTATGATACAAACTGCACTTCTCTTGTGGAAGTAACCCTGATGTGTGCCCGTAATCAAGCAACTAACGAAATACCGGCAATAACACGCCATTTACAGGAGGCGATCGCGCAGTCTCCGAATACCACTCTCTTTTCGATATTTGTAGCGCCTTCTATTCACGCCGATACCGAATATATGACAGGATACTCAAAATTCCGCTATGGTATCGATATTATGACATTTACCATTACAGAGTTTATCGAACAAATCGGAGCAAAAGAACATATTATCGATATGTTGGTTGGCTAAATGTTTTATATTAAAACATTTTATGCTCTCCCACGGAGTTGCCCCCGCCCTACTATAAAAGACATTGCCGGTATTCTCCTACAACCTCTCTGTGATCGAAGCATTTCTAAGCCTCGCCTTATGGGAGAGCTCCCGCGTAAGCGGGTGAGAGGAAAATTGAATATATTGCCCTCTCCGTCACCCTTCTTCGCTTGCGAAGGCTGCCACCTCTCCCGGAGTGAGAGGCTTACCGTTCTGTTGAACGCTTATCGTTTTTCCTGCCGGAAAAATGACTTTAATCACCATTATTCGCGAAAACCATATCTCCATGCGAACCCCTCGGAGTGGAAAACCCGTACCCAGTGGCGCTGAAGTCCGACAGTAAAGTTTCTTTCTTTTTCTTTGCTTCGTTTCTTTTTCTTTCTTTTTAAAGAAGGAAAAAGAAACGAAGTTAATAATAAATAAATTAATAAAAAAATAAATTTAAAACCTTAAAACTTATATCAAAGGTGTAAAACATGAAAATACTTGCCTTAGGAGACGTAACGGGAACCGAAGCCGTCGCGTATCTCGAAAGAAACCTACGACGTTTCAGATATGAGAATAATATCGATTTCACCGTGATCAACGCGGAAAATTCCGCTCAGTATAACGGCGTAGACCGCGATTCCGCCGAACGTCTCTTCGACGCCGGCGCGGACGTCCTCACCACGGGAAATCATGTGTACCGTATAAACGCAGTATATCAGTATCTCGACGATTGCGAGAATATAATACGACCGGCAAACCTTCCGGGCGAATGTCCGGGAAGCGGTTACGTCATATTCGATATAGGAACAGACCGTATACTCGTGATAAATCTGCTCGGTACAACTTATATGGAGTCGTGCGCTTCGCCATTCGATACTGCGGACGCCATACTTAAACGAGCCGCCGGCGCTTACGACATAGCGGTCATCGATATGCACGCAGAGGCTACCTCGGAAAAGGCGGCGCTTGCACGTTATCTCGACGGCAGAGTTACGGCGGTATTCGGCACGCATACACACGTCCAAACCAACGACCCGCGTATACTTCCGCGCGGTACGGGCTTCATAACCGATATCGGAATGTGCGGTCCCGACGACTCTATCCTCGGAGTCATGAGCGACCGCGTTATAGATAAGATGAGGCTCCACCTGCCGAGACGTTTCGAATACGCAAGTGGAGACATCACCGCGCACGGAGCGATATTCACACTTCGCGACCGCAGAGTCGTAAAGGTCGAAACGGTCTCATTTTGATCGTCTTAACGGAGGAAAAATAAATGATATATATACCTAAAAAAACACCGCGTAAAGCGCTTATCGTTACCATATCGTCGCTCGTCGCGGCGCTCGTACTGTACGTCATCGGCGAGATCGTCGGTAAATATAAAATGCTTTTCGGGCTTCCGGCGCTCGTACTCATATCGGTCGGACTCATGATCCTCTCAAGATACCTGCTCTGCGACCATAAGTACGTTATAACGGATATCGAAAGCAGGGGCGAGGAAACGGGCTTCTCGATCATCAAGATCTCGGGAAAACGCGAAGTACCGCTCGCGCATTTCGACGTGATCTCGATATACGCACTCGAACGGCATATGAGTACAAAGAAATTCGAAGCCGAACACGGTAAGGTCGATAAGATATATAACTACTGCTCAAACCTGCGCCCGATCGATAACTGCCTGCTCGCAATAGAGTTCAACGGAAAAAAGATACTTTTCATTATCGAAGCGGACGATAGTTTTTTTAACGAGATAAAGTCCGTTCTCACGCCGACGGAAGAATAATGTTTTTATTTAACTATAACGCCTAAATCGATGTGGATTCTTCGACTGCGGGCTGCGCCCTCCGCTCAGAATGACGGATCGTTCACCTATCGGTAGAACGCTGGGTAATAAAAGCCTCTCACTCCGGGAGAGGTGGCGAATAGAGATAAGCTTTTTGCAAATAATGG
>CAZFQJ010000073.1:0-8637 GCA_964520875.1 uncultured Lachnospiraceae bacterium | reverse complement strand
CCTTGAGCTTCGTATTCCCACGGTCATCGCGCTGAATATGATGGACGAGGTACGCGGAAACGGCGGAAGCATAGATATAAACGCTCTTTCGAAGATGCTCGGGGTTCCCTGTATAGCCATATCGGCTTCGAAAAACGAAGGAATAGACGATCTTATATCGGAGATAACCCGTCTGTCCGCAAATAAGACGCTTCCGAAGGTATACGATTTCTGTTCCGACGGAGCGGTCCACCGTTGCATACATGCGGCGGTGCATCTTATAGACGACCACGCAAAGCGCGCCGATATCCCCGCGCGTTTTGCGGCGACAAAGCTTATCGAAGGCGACGAGCCGGTCATAAAACAGTTAAAGCTCAACGAAAACGAGCTTGAGCTTATGGAACATTCGATAGTGGAAATGGAGACCGAGACGGGTCTTGACAGAAACGCGGCTTTAGCGGATATGCGATACACCTTTATAGAGAAGGTATGCGAGGCTACGGTAACCAAATGCCGCGAAAGCAAGGAAAGAAAGCGTTCGGAGAAGATCGATTCGGTACTTACGAACAAATATCTCGCCATTCCCGTTTTCTTATGCATAATGATGCTGATATTCTGGCTTTCGTTTTCCGTGATAGGCGAATTTCTGTCCGGAATACTCGCCATGGCGATAGACGGTATATCCATACTCGTCGAAATAGGACTTACCGCCATAAACGTCAATCCCGTGGTAAAAAGTCTGATAATAGACGGAATATTCGCGGGTGTGGGTTCGGTGCTTAGCTTTTTGCCCGTAATCGTTACCCTCTTCTTCTTCCTTTCGATACTTGAAGATACCGGCTACATGGCGCGCGTTGCGTTCGTAATGGATAAGCTGCTTCGAAAGATAGGTCTTTCCGGAAGATCCTTTGTTCCCATGCTTTTGGGATTCGGTTGCAGCGTGCCTGCCATAATGGCGACGAGGACCCTGTCATCGGAACGCGACCGCAAGATGACGATAATGCTTATTCCTTTCATGAGCTGCTCCGCGAAGATACCCGTTTACGCGATGTTCGCAAAGGCGTTCTTCCCCAAGACTGCGCCGCTCGCGATGATCGGACTGTACGTTACGGGCATAATAATAGGCATACTTGTCGCGATGATATTCAACATAACCGCGTTCAAAGGAAACCCCGTACCGTTCGTAATGGAGCTTCCGAACTACCGTTTTCCCTCTCCGAAGAGCGTTCTTCGTTTGATGTACGACAAGGCGCGCGATTTTGTGGAAAAGGCGTTCACGGTAATATTCCTCGCAACGGTGATAATATGGTTCTTACAGACATTTGATTTCAGGCTCTACCCCGTTGAAGATTCTTCGCTCAGCATGCTCGCTTCGATAGGAAAGCTTCTCTCTCCTTTATTTGCTCCCTTGGGGCTTTCGGATTGGAAGCTGACAACGTCTCTTATAACCGGATTTTCCGCAAAGGAAGCGGTGATAAGCACGCTCGCCATACTTAACGGAACGTCGGTCGAGCAACTGTCAACCGTACTTACCTCAGTCATCACCCCGGCTCAGGCGGTAAGCTTTCTTATATTCACTCTGCTCTACACGCCTTGCGTTGCCGCCGTTGCGGCGATAAAACGCGAGCTCGGCTCCGGAATAAAAGCGGCAGGCGTCTCGCTTCTTCAATGCGGTATCGCTTGGCTCGCGGCTGCGATAGTATATCAGCTCTGCTTACTTTTGATATGATACATAAAAGCTCACAGTATTGCCTACCGTGAGCTTTTTTATTTATACCGTTCTATTTCTATGAATATCCTGCCTTTTTTACTTACCGTATCGGTAATCTTGACCTTGAACTTTCCGTAGCCTGCGGCGTTTACCACCGAATCGTTCGGAACGCTCTTATCGGGAGATTGACATACCGTCCTATTTACAAAGACCTTTCCGCTCTTTATCAGCATAGAAGCGTTCTCGCGCGATATTCCGAATCCCGACGACACTATCGCGTCCGCTCTCGGAGAAGCAACGGTATCTTTTACCGTCTCGGTCTCTCGCTTCGGAAAATGCAGTTCTCCAAGCTCTATATCTTTAAGTCCGAGCGCCGCTCTGCCCGCGTTTTTAAACTCCGACAGAACGAACTCTCTTATCTCACGTTTTATTATGATATCCGCCGAATGAAGCTCCGGATCTACCAATATATCACCTACCGTCTCGCGAGACAGTCCGAGCCCGAGTATCGCGCCCAAAAGATCTCTGTGCGTAAGCGTATGATCTTTGTAATACGACACTCTGAGAGCGCATATCTGAGGCTCTTCGTCCATATCGCAATATTCCGGCACGAACACCATGATCCTGCGCTCCGCTTCATCGTAACCGCCGTACATCTTGATACGGACGGTATCCGTTTCGGTCACGTTCTTTTGTAAAAGCTCCTGTTCCTTTTCGTTTAGAAACCCGGTAGACATGACCTTATAACGTTTTTCGCTCGCCGAAAGTTTATCCTGCGCGCGTCGGATAAGTAATTTCTCTTCTTCGGTCATATTTTTTACACCTGCTTACCGCTTGCGGCTCTGATCTCGGATATTATCTTATCCGACTCCTTCGCCCTTTCTCTGAGCTTTCTGTCGCTTGTCCGCATGAGAGCCAAAAATTCGTCGAACGTATATATATCGGGACGCCTTTTGGGGCTATTTTCTCTTCTCTCCTCGGCTTCCACAAGACGCTTGCATACTCCCCTCATTCTTTCCGGCTTTTTTACGAATATATCGCAGTCGTTTACCGAACGCGTATACCTTCCGCCGTTTGCGTATATATCGCGGACGAGCACGACCATGCTTCCGAAATGCGAATACTCATATAGCCACGAAAAGCATATCTTTTTACCGCCCAAAAATCCGCGCTCGCCGAGATTGGAGCATTTTCTCACAATATATCTGAACGTATCCTTGTTTTTACCCTTTATCAGATTTTCTTCGCCCGGCTTTACCTCTGTTTTGGGCTTAAAATAATCCGCAAGCACTTCTCCGTCCTTAAGCTCTCCCCTGCACGGAGAAAGCTCGCGTATAAGCTCGCTCGCCGTTTTCCCCTTATTCTCACAAAGCTTTTTAAGCACGAGCATGGTAGCGTAAGCGTCGTCGCAGCTCTTATGCGTTATAAACTCCGTATCTATACCGAGCTTTTCGCAAGCCGCCGAAAGCGAACATAGGTTACCGCCTTCGCTTCCTTCCGCATGCTTAAATATACGCTGAACATCGTAAAAAACGAAGTTTACGGTCGCAAGCCCGTACCTTTCGAACTCCGAACGCAGAAAGCCCGCGTCGTTTTCGGGAGCGTAACCGAATATGAGCTTATCTTCTCCAAAGAGAAGCGACTTTATCCTGTCGTAAAATTCGGAGAATACCGGCGCCTTGGCGAACTCCTCCTGCGGATAAGCAAGCTCTATATATGTCTTTTTTCCCCAACCCTTAAGTCTGAACGGAGATCTGGGGTTTATTATTATATCCTCTTTTTCCTTTTCGTTAAAGTTCTCATCGGTCAGAACGTACCCGAAACTGCATATTTTTCCGTTTCCGCCGTCACAGTTGGCACATTCTATATCAAAAAACAGGTATTGCATTTAAAGTCCTTTCGCTTTCGGCGGGAGCGAACACCGAAATAATATTTTTCCGTATAATGATAACACATTTTACGCTAAAACGCAAGAGTCATCTTGTTAATGTTTAAAAAGGAAGCCTTTCGGCTTCCTTTTTGTCTGTTTACGCGTCCTCTCCCGATATTATATACGCATATACCGGCTGACCGCCGGGTACGAGAGTTACCTCGGCGTAAGGGTTTACGTTTTCGGAGATTATCTCGATAGCCTTTTCAGCCTCCTGCTCCGTAACGTCCTCACCGTAATATACGGTTATTATGCTTCTCTTCTTTACCGCCTCGGAAACGAGAGTCAGACACTCTTCTCTGGTATTGGTAACGTATTTTACTTTATTTTCGACAAGTCCGAGCATCTGTCCCGTTCTTATCTTCTTGCCGTCAAAATTAGAATCATGAGCCGCGTAAGTGATCGATGCCGTATCGGTATCCGCTATACGTTTTTCCATTTCCGCACGGTTCTCCTCGGGAGTAAGATCCTCTGAAAACGCGAACATAGCCGACACGCCCTGAGGCACGGAAACGGTCTTAAGCACTTCCACTCTCTTATCCGAAGTCATCTCCGCCGCCGTTTTTGCGACAAGATATATATTACTGTTATTGGGAAGAACGAACACCGTCTCGGCGGGGGTAGCCGCTATCGCGCGGAGCATGTCGTCCGTGCTCGGGTTCATAGTCTGACCGCCGGTAACTATTTTATCAACTCCGAGATCGGAGAACACGGTCTTTATGCCGTCGCCGGAGCAAACGCTTACAAATCCGTACCGCTTCGTTATCGGAACGGAAACTATACCGCCATCCTCTTCCTCCTCGGCGCTCTCGTGAACGTCAACAAGCTCGGAATGTTGGTTCTTCATGTTCTCTACCTTTACAGTGAAGAACATACCGTACTTGACCGCCTCGGAAAGAACTCTTCCGGGATCGTCCGTATGGACATGAAGCTTTATTATATCGGTATCCTCAACGAATACGACGCTATCGCCTATGCTCATTATAAATCTGTGAAGATCTTCGGCGTTTCCCTCTCCTTCAAATTCCTTACTCTTCGTAACTATACATTCCGTACAGTAAGGGAAGGTTATATCCTCGGTCGCAAACTGCGAGAAATCAGCCTGTTCTCTTGTACCGGAAGCTCCCAAAACAGGAGCGTTCGCTTTTACCGGCTCACCCCTGAGCGCCGAAAGCATGCCTCCGAGGACCGCCACAAATCCGCTTCCGCCGGCGTCCACGACGTTCGCCTGCTTAAGCGCGGGGAGCATTTCGGGAGTTTTGGCAAGCATATCCTTTGCCGCCGTAAGCATTTCGCCGAAAAGATGCTCTATATCGTTCTTTTTCTCGTCTACCGACTCCATTACCTCCGAAGCTTTCTCCGAGCATGCGCGCATTACCGTAAGTATAGTTCCCTCCGTAGGAGTCATGACCGACTTATACGCCGCGTCTACTCCCGCATGGAACGCATTCGCTATCTTAGCCGCGTCCGCCTCCGCACAGTCGTGAAGCTCCTTTGACACGCCTCTGAAGAAGGACGAAAGTATGACTCCGGAGTTACCTCTCGCCGAGCGGAGAAAGGATTTTGCCGCGTCGCTTGCGACTTCAAAGATGTTTCCATTGAAGCTTTGAGAGGCATCCCTTGCCGGACTCATGGTAAGGCTCATATTTACACCCGTATCTCCGTCGGGAACGGGAAATACGTTAAGATTATTTATTACTTCCTTTTCGTTTTCGAGAGCATTCGCAGCCGACTCGATCATTACGCGATATATATCGCCGTCTATCGTCTTTTTTATATTGTTCTGCTCGTCCATAATATTCCTCCACGCCGCCGTAAGCGGCTAAAAGTATTCCGTCTTATTCTCACGTTTACATTTGTGCGAAAAGCTCAATACAAGACATTGTACATTAAAAAATGATTTTTGTCAAGAGTATTTTGCTTATTCCGCCGACGCCGTATGTATTTAAGCTCTGATCTCTCTTACGTTTTCGCTGACGCAAAACGCCGCAAGCGTTTTATATCCCGAATGCGCGCCTATAACGGGACCTATATGGTTTATGTGGAATTTCTTATTCGGAAGCTTTTCTTTTATAAGCTCCATGACTACTGCCGCGTCGTCTTCGCAATCGCCGTGACTTATGAACACCGGCGTTTCCGCTTCGTCGCAACACCTTTCGATTATCTTGTCGGCAACGAGCTTAAGCGCCGCCTGACGTCCCCGCCTTTTATCGTAAGGAACTAACTTTCCTTCGGGAGAAATATATATCATCGGCTTTATCTGAAGCATAGATCCGAAAAACGCGGTAGTCGGGGAGATACGTCCGCCTCTCTTAAGTTGTCCGAGATCGTCAACCGTGACTTCGTGGCATATCTTGAGCTTTATATCGTTTGCATATTCCACGACCTCTTCAAAAGACGCGCCCTCCTGCTTTTTCTTTGCACAGAGATATACGAGAAGTCCCTGTCCCATGGAAGCGCAGAGCGTATCCACGGCCTCGGCTCTTCTTTCGGGATACTCTTTACAAAGCTCTTGCATGGTATTGAAAGCGTTCTGATACGTGCTTGAAAGCCCGGAAGAAAATACGAGATAGATAACGTCCTTTCCGTCTTTGAGATACGGAGTGATAAAATCCTCGATATCCGCTATATTCAAAGCCGCCGTGGAGACCGGCTTTCCTGCCTTTATATCCGCATAGAACTTACTTATCGGATATTCGGAATGACTCGGATCGTTTTCATACGTCTTTCCGTCAAGTGTATAATGTATCGGCATTACCGCTACGTCAAGCTCCTTTATAAGCTCCTCGGGAAGATCGCATGCGGAATCGGTGACTATTATATATTCTGACACTTTATTTTGCCTCTCTTTACATATTATTTGCATTGTTTTTCGTTTTCGGTATAGACAAAAACGAATTTTTATGGTATCATGTAGTTATGTGGACCGATAAACACGATCACCTCTATGTTAATCCTTTTTTGTTTCCAAAGGTTACACTATTTTCTTAAATTTTATTTTCTTTTACATTTAATTCGATATCTTGTTCGGAAAGGACGTTTTTTATGCAAAAATATCTTGAATGCGGTACGGTCTCAAACACGCACGGAATAGCAGGCGCGGTAAAAGTATATTCTCTTTGCGATTCTCCTCATGTGCTCGCTTCACTCTCCACGCTCTATGTTCAAAAGCTCGGCGTTTACAGAGAGCTTAAGGTCACGAGCGCCTCGGTATATAAGGAGACCGTCATATTCACGTTTGAGGGTATAGACGATATAGATCATGCGGTAAAGCTGAAAAATCAGACTCTGTACGCGGACCGCGACGATTTCGACATTCCCGAGGGAACCTTCTTCCTTTCCGATATCATAGGACTTGACGTAATAGACGCCGATAACGGAAGAGTATACGGAAAAGTATCGGGAGTCAACACAAATAGCGCCCAGCTCCTGTACGAAGTGGAGACGGAAAACGGAATAAAGCTTCTGCCCGCGGTAGAAGCCTTCGTAAAAGAGATCGTGCCGGAAAAATGCGTTTACGTCACACCTATCTCTGGGCTTTTTGAGGACTGAAGGATAATATGAGATTTGACGTCATGACGCTCTTTCCCGATATGATAAATACCGTTATGGGAGAAAGCATAATGGGCAGGGCATGCAAAAACGGCATAATAGAGCTTCACACTCATAACATACGCGACTATTCAAAGGACAAGCACCGTAAGGTTGACGATACCCCGTGCGGCGGCGGTATGGGAATGCTGATGTCGGTGGAGCCGATAGACGCCTGTTACGAAGCGGTAAAGGCGCTATCGCCTTCGCTACGCACAAGGACGGTATACATGTCTCCTCAGGGCAGAGTGCTGGATCAAGATATAGCGCGTGAGCTTGCCGGGTACGAGCGGATAATAATCCTCTGCGGACATTACGAAGGAGTCGATCGACGTGCGGTAGAACTTATATGCGACGATGAGATATCGATAGGCGATTACGTACTTACCGGCGGCGAGCTTCCGGCGTGCGTGCTTATGGATTGCGTTTCGAGAATGACCGACGGAGTACTTTCAAACGACGAATGCTTTGAAAAGGAAAGCTTTATGAACGGCATGCTTGAATACCCTCAATATACCCGTCCGCTCAGCTACAAGGGACTTGACGTTCCCGAGGTGCTTCTTTCGGGAGATCACGCAAAGATAGAAGAGTGGAGAAAAAGAGCCGCACTTGAGCTTACGAAAAAGAACCGTCCCGATCTGCTTTAACGCCCCCCGAAAGGAGAACACATCTTGGAAAAACCGAATATCCCGTATCCCATAATAGTTGAAGGAAAATACGACAAGATAAAGCTCGGGTCTCTTATAAACGCGGACATATTCGTTACAGACGGGTTCGGTGTATTCAAAAATGCGGAAAAAGCCGCTCTTTTTTCCGCGCTTGCCGAAAAAACGCCTATAATAATACTGACAGATAGCGACGGCGGCGGTACCGTTATACGGAATTATTTTAAATCGGTTATCCCAAGCGACAGACTGATACACCTGTATATCCCCTCCGTTATCGGAAAAGAGAAACGAAAAGCGCGTCCCTCAAAGACGGGAACGCTCGGCGTTGAAGGAATGGACTCCGAGATACTGTTAAAGATACTTGAACCGTTCTCGTCGAATTCAAACAAGATAACGCGCGGCGGGATAACCAAGACCGATATGTATCTTCTCGGCATTTCCGGACGCGAGAATAGTTCCGAGATACGTTCGCATTTGGCGCTGCGCCTCGGTTTTCCGAGCGACATAACCGCAAATGCGCTTCTTTGTGCCGTCAACATTCTGTATTCTGAGGACGAATTTTTGAGTTTGGCAGAAAATATAATAGATAATTTTAAAAAAACTCGCTAAAATTTCGATTTTCCTATTGACAAACACCGAAAAAGTGTGCTATAATATATGTACGTTGTTTGCGGAGAGCTTCGCAGACGGCGTCATAATGTGTGGAGAGATGGCTGAGCTGGTCTAAGGCGCACGACTGGAAATCGTGTTTCGGCTAA
>CAZFQJ010000072.1:0-8643 GCA_964520875.1 uncultured Lachnospiraceae bacterium | reverse complement strand
GAAAAACCTATACTCGTTACGCTATTGGGTATTGTTATACTCGTAAGTCCCCTGCAACCGTAAAACGCAGAATTGCCTATACTCGTCACGGGATAACCAGCGATCTTAGAGGGAATGATCACGTCGGTATCGGTACAAGAGCCTATGCCCGTAATCGTAGCCGTGCCGGATTTGACTGTATACGCAAGACCTTCGCTCGTTTTTATTGTATCGGTTTCCGAATTATCCGGCGTACCCGGTTGATCATTTTGCTCACCGCCGTTCGGAGTGTTTTCTCCGTTGTTTCCCGGGTCGCCCTTCTCATCATTACAAGACGAGAAAAAACAAAGCGATATGCAGATAAGTAATACGCTCACAAGGATCAATAATGCTCTTTTTTTCATTTCAATATCTCCTTTTTAATGCGTTGAATTAACGCGGATTCCCATATCATGGGTTTGTAATAAAATGAAAATAAAAAAAGTGCGTAGCAAGAAGCTACGCACGAAAAACGCATAGTTCCCTGCTGCCACACAAGTTGTTTTTAACGATCCGATAGAAATAAGTACGCCAAAACAAGAGCATGCGTTTTTACCTAAGTAAAAATCAGCATACTTCTCCTATCGGGTATGTATTAACTTATGTGGCGATAACAGTATAGCACATTTTCCGATTTTTGTAAATAGTTTTGGACAATTTTGTTCAAAAATATTGATCCGGCTTATCGATACGCGTTATTCACCAAAGCAAAACAAACAAAAAAACGTCTCCCCTTCAGAGAGACGTTTTTTCCTCACGCTTCCTCAAAAACATCTTTTCCGAGACCGCAAACGGGACATACCCAATCATCGGGAATATCCTCAAATGCGGTTCCGGGAGCAATTCCGCTATCCGGATCGCCCTTCTCGGGATCATACTCATATCCGCACGGACATACGTATTTCTTCATATCGATCGCTCCTTACTTAAAATATGATCTTGAACTTCTCAGCCGAAATATCTCTGAAGAAGTCCGGCGAATGCCTTTCCGTGGCGTGCTTCGTCCCTTGCCATTTCGTGAACGGTGTCGTGTATTGCGTCAAGGTTAAGCGCCTTCGCTCTCTTCGCAAGATCCGTCTTGCCCGCGGTAGCTCCGTTCTCAGCTTCCACTCTCATTTCAAGATTCTTCTTTGTGGAATCCGTAACGACCTCTCCGAGAAGCTCGGCGAACTTAGCGGCGTGCTCGGCTTCCTCATATGCCGCCTTTTCCCAATAAAGACCTATCTCGGGATATCCCTCGCGATGAGCGACTCTCGCCATTGCAAGATACATACCGACCTCGGTACATTCGCCCATAAAGTTTGCCCTGAGATCCTCTTTTATATCCGCGGGAGCGTCGGAAGCTACTCCGACAACATGCTCCGAAGCCCAAGTGATCTCCGCTTCCTGCTTTGTGAACTTGCTCGCGGGAGCATTACATACCGGGCATTTTTCCGGTGCTTCCAGTCCTTCGTGTACATATCCGCATACCTGACATACAAATTTCATTTTTTTAGTCCTCCGTTTATTAAATATTATTTTTATTTATTACTTGAACATTCACGGCAAACGCCGTAATACAGGACTGCTCCGCCCTCGATAATAAAACCGTTATCCTCCGTCACTTTCGGAAGAACACCGCTCGCATTCACGTCGATCACATTGCCGCATACCCTGCATTTCGCGTGACTGTGAGGCTTTACCGTTATATCATACCTGTCCGCCCCGTCGTACACGGGAACCTTTATAGCGGTTCCGCTACCAACAAAGGAATTAAGGATTCGATATACGGTAGCTCTCCCTATGGAAGGATCGGTCTTTGCTACCTCGTCGCATACCATTTCGGCGGTCGGATGATTTCGCATGGCTTCGAATGCCCTGCGGACCGTTTCCTTTTGCCTGGTGTTTCTCGTCGCTTTAACGGACGTAGTCTCAAGATCGCCTCGCACTCGCGTTCCTTCCCTCTCCGATAAGATCTTTTCGGTTGCCTTACCTTTAATGATATTATATCTCATTAAGAGTAATTTGTCAATAGGTTTTCGAAAAATTTTTCAAAAAAATTTCGGGCGCGCAAAAAAGCTCCGAAACGCTATGTTCCGAAGCTTTTTAACCGCTCTGCCTTATTAAGATATTTTCAGAGAATAAGAACCCGTCGCGCTCTCGCCGGCTACAACGAATATCAATATTCCGTTTTCCGTTACGTTTACGCTCTCTTCACGTGTTATTCCCGCCTTAAATTCGGAAATAACGGTAATGTATTCATCTTTTATTATCGGAATGTCGTTTTCGTTCAGCTCCACTTTAAAATCCGAGGAAACGTAAAGCAGTCTGCCCTCAAGATTTCCGTTCTTTATCTCGGAGGAGAACTTTATATTCAAAGTCCTCGGAAAAGAAAGCTCGTGCACAAAACAAACGTCGTAATAGTTAAGATATAAGAATGAAGCCTCCTGATCGGTATACGCGCCCGAAAAACTGTTACTGTACGTCTCGAGCGAGTAATCGCAATCCCTTGAGGTGTCGTACATAATGTAGGAAATCTCCGAATCAAAGTGATTATACTCGTAATATCCGTCGTAAACCCCGAGAAAGCCCTTAAAATCCAATGTGCACAGATCAGTATTCTCGCCGTTCGTATCTTCTATGTTTATATCGTGCCATATATTAACAATATTGCTTCCAGAAAAATATCCCGCAAGCACCGACACGATAAGTCCTACCGCCGTCAGTACCCAGAACCAATTCGGCAGACGCGTTCCGCTCTTACGCGGAGCATTCGGCGCATTGTACATATCGTTCATTCGTTTCCTCCGTGTCCTTTATCTCCGTGCTTCTTTACGAGCGCCTCGCGTGAACCGTCCGGACGCTCTATCACGGTATTATCAAGTATACCTCTCAGATTTCTGCGAAAGCTCGCTATATATTCCTCGCGCAAGAGCTTCTGCTCCGTAAGCTCCTCGGCGGTAAGTCCGCTTTCCTTCGATTTTCTCGCCAGAAAATTTATCCTGTCTATTTTGACCTGATCCAAATCAACGTCCGTCCTTTCGCTTAGTACGTGCCCACGTTATAATTATACAGATATTAAGCGTTAAAGTCAAGCGATTATAAAAAATTGTTGAATTTGCCGACAAGTTTATGCGAAATGATGATTGAAAAAGAAGGCCATATGTGATATAATGGAGAAAAATACTTATAGGAGACAATATTATGAACGAAGCAAACACCGAAGAAAAAGGCTTCAAAGCTTTTTTGAAAAGGAAAAATATCGAGATCTCCGCTAAGCGTTACGGCATAGACGCGCTCGGCGCCATGGCACTCGGTCTTTTCGGCTCGCTCCTCATCGGAACGGTATTCAACGCGATAGGTCTCATTCCCTATATGGGAATATTCAAGACCATAGGCGGATACGGCGCAAAAGCGGCAGGCTGCGCCATGGCGGTAGCCATAGCATACGCGCTTAAGGCTCCGCCGCTCGTCATGTATTCTTCCGCACTCGTCGGATTCATGGCAAACGACCTCGGAAAAGCCGGCGGTCCTCTCGCCGTGCTCATCATAACCGCGATAGCGGTAGAGCTCGGAAAAGCGGTGTCAAAGGAAACTAAGGTAGATATACTCGTCACGCCGTTCGTTACCGTGTTTACAGGCGGCGCGCTCTCCGTGCTCGTAGCTCCTTACATAGGAAAGCTCGTCGGATATCTGAACGGCTTCATCGGTTGGGCTATGCTCCAGCATACGTTCGTAATGGGACTTATAGTATCGGTCGTCATCGGAGTAGCCTTGACTCTCCCGATAAGCTCCGCGGCTATATGCGCGGCTATCGGGCTTTCCGGAGCGGCGGTAAACGGCATAATCCCCGATAACGCCGAGGGTCTCGCCCTTGCGGGAGGAGCGGCGGTCGCAGGCTGCTGCGCCCAAATGGTAGGATTTGCGGTAATGAGCTTCCGCGAAAACGGAGTCGGCGGTCTTGTTTCTCAGGGAATAGGCACCAGCATGATCCAGATGCCGAACATAATCAAAAACCCCCGTATATGGATACCTCCGACGCTCGCGTCGGCTATAACCGGACCCCTTGCTTCCTGTCTTTTCGGACTTAAGATGTACGGCGCACCCATAAATTCCGGTATGGGAACCTGCGGACTTCTCGGTCCTATCGGTATCATACTCGGCTGGTTCAGCGGAGAATACCCGACAAACGTCTCGGCTTTCGATTGGATAGGTCTCGTTCTTATATGCTTCGTTCTTCCGGCGGTGCTTTCCGTACTCTTTTGCGAGATACTCAGAAAGATCGGCTGGATAAAGGAAAACGACCTTAAGCTCGACTGAAAACGCGAATAATTTCCGCTCGTTAAGCCCATATTAACTTAAGCCAAATACGAAAGGATACGGGGAACATGAAGAGCGATAACAGAAAGGTCGTCATAATCGGTTGCGGATTTGTCGGAATGAGCTATGCTTATGCCATGGTAAATCAGGGAATATGCGACGAGCTCGTGCTGATAGACGTTGATAAAAAACGCGCGGAGGGCGAAGCCATGGACCTAAATCACGGTATGGCGTTCTCCCCTTCGCATATGAAGATACGCTCCGGAGACTATGACGAGACCGCAAACGCCGATATAGTCGTCATATCCGCCGGAGTAGGTCAAAAGCCCGGCGAAACGAGAATAGACCTTCTTTCGCGTAATGCAAAGATATTCGAAGGTATAGTATCGGAAACGATCAAGGCGGGATTTTCGGGGATATTTCTCGTAGCCACAAATCCCGTAGATATAATGACGAATATCGTAATGAAGCTCTCCGGCTTTCCTAAGAACAGAGTAATAGGCTCCGGCACTACGCTCGATACCGCAAGACTGCGTTTCGTGCTCGGAGAATACTTCGGGATAGATCCGAGAAACGTTCACGCTTATGTCATAGGCGAGCACGGAGACAGTGAGTTCGTCCCGTGGTCGCAGGCATTGCTCGCAACGAAATACGTCGAAAGCGTATGCCGCGACGATCCCGAAAGATTCGATATCGAGGAAGTAAAACGTATAGGTGAGAACGTAAAGCACGCCGCCTATCGGATAATCGAAGCGAAACGCGCGACGTACTACGGTATAGGAATGGCGCTCGCAAGGATAACGAAAGCCATATTCGGAGACGAGCATAGCGTCCTTACCGTTTCGGCGTATCTGAGCGGCGAATACGGAAAAAGCGGAGTATGTATAGGAGTTCCGTGTATAATAGGACGTGACGGAATAATAGATCACGTAGTCCTTGAGCTTCGCGAAGATGAACTGAAAATGCTCGGAGATTCCTGTGATTTTCTTGCCGCTACGGCAAAAGAGATATTTAAATAATAAAAAAGCCTTTTCCGTAGGAAAAGGCTTCTAAATCACCATTATTCTCTGATAAAGTCTCTGTGAACAGATCACTATCCGATTTAAGCTATACCATATCTCTGTGATCAGACCATAGCATAATCAATTTCTTTCTTTTTCTTTCTTTTTAAAGAAGGAAAAAGAAATGATGTATATCAATGAAAGAATAATTAATAAAAATAAATTAAGATTCTTCGCCCTCCGCTCAGAATGACATAAAAAAGCGAGCCGTGTGGCTCGCTTCTTTTATTCGGTTAATTACTGTTATCACCCGAATTAATATCCTGCCTAAATTCCGGAAGCATATAATCGCTACTGCGGAAAGTATCATTACTGAGTGTGATTATATCTTCCTTCTTTACTTCGATAGCCTTTATTTCGGGCTTTTCATATATCTTTTTCATTTACATAGTCCTCCGTTTTGTAAGCATTAGCCTGCTGCGTATGCGTCAGCCGCCTGATTATACACGGCAAGAGCCTTTACAAGCGGTACGACACTGCTATACTTCGGATCAGAGCTATTGCTCCAATGTGTAACAACATCGCTCATATACTTCGTTGCGCTATACTTAAGCGTTACGCGGAGATCGCTTCTCGTAGCTATCGTAACCGTATGTTCTTTGTCAAGATCGCTTGCGGTTATTCCTTCTATCTTAACTATGAGCATTCTGTCTTTGATTTCAACAACCGCGGCTTCGCCGTCAACGCTTACAATAAATTGCGTGGGATCGATAACAGTATCGCCGATCTTGAAGTAATGGTAAACGGTAGTGGAAGCTTCAAGCTTAAGCGCGCTCGAATAGTAGGTTATGCCGGTTTCGTTCTCAAATCCGTATTCAAGATCGAAGGCGGGAGTCTTGCAATTGGTATAATTTACCGTCTGATCAGCAAGCTCCTTATTTGCAAGGTTATTCGCGTCTACTCCGAAGTACGTCTGCGCGGCGGCGGCGTAGTTGAGCATTGCCTTTGCGGCGGCTTTTGCTTTCTCGGGATAATCTCCGTTTACGTACTCCATAGCGACATCTTTTGCGGTCGTGGTCTCAAAATTGTAAAGTACGTTTCCGTCCTCGTCGCAGATCTTACCGGTTATCTTCTGCGTCATTTCAGCCGCGGGAACATATGCGGTAACCTTATAACCCTCGACGGGAGTCGTTACCTTTACGAGCGTTTCCGTCTGCTCATTACCGTTTACGGTAAACGTAGCCGTAAGCGCAGAGTCGTCGGAAACGTAGTTCGAATTGGCTTTTAAGTAGTAATTTACGCCGATCATTCCGTCCATACTGAGGGAAGAACCGAGCGCGCTTACCTTCGCGCCTATGTAGTCGTTGCTTGTATAAGTCTTAGAAGCGCCGTTGTTTACATAGTAGAGCATGATATCGTCGAATATCATCGCGTTATCGGCAAATTCTACGCCTTCATTTGATGTAGCCTGAGCCTGATAGCAACGAACGAGATTGAGGCATGATCCGGAGGTAATACCCGAGTTAAAGGCACAACCGTCGGGCGTTACGTTTACGCCGTCGATATATACATAGTACTTACCGCTAACTCCGAGCTCGCCGGGATCGACGTATACCGCTATCGTTGTGTACTTGTCTTTTTCAAGCTTACCCACGACATTTCCGTTAACGGTAATATTTCCGGCTTTATCAACCGAAGCAATACGTAAATCATACCGATTTTTAGCAGTACTATCCTTAAATATCATTGTTATAAACGTTCCACCCCAGATCGTTTCGGCAGTACGCTTAACGGACATCTGATAAACGAAATCCGTATCGGCATTAGAGGTATCGACACCCCAGCCCCAAGGGCAAACATTCAAGTGCGTTTCTTTATTTTCGCTACCGGTCGGAATACCGGAGAACGAAAGAGCTATGTTTCCGTCGGATTCCGTATACCACTTTGCATAGTCGATAACATGGTTATCGGCATTCTCTCCCTCATAGTTAGTAGCCGTATATAACATACCTGTACCGTACATGTTTGAGTTTGCCTTCGAAACGGTCTTATCGAGCTTTATAACATCTCCGGTCTTTTGGTTAAAATCCGCATAGAAAAGAACGTCCGAAACATCGGCATATCCCGAAGAAAGTATCTCATTAAGCTTCGGAACGTAGGAAAGATTATCGTTATTTATCTCAGCGCCCATATAAGAAGCGGAATCGTAAGTCTTAGAGCCGTTACGGTTGACGTAGTAGAACTGAACGTTGTCGAAATACATCAAAGCGTTCTCACCCTTCGCCTGATAGCAACGTATTCCCTTTAATATGGTGCCTTCGGTGTTGGAATACGTATAACCGGCTCTGTTTACGTTAGCGCCGTTTATATATACCCAGTACTTACCCTGCGTAGGGCTTACATATGCCGCAACGGTGGTATATTCGTCGGCTGAGAGCTGACCGACGTAATTTCCGCCGACCGTCAATCCTCCGTCGGAGTTAAGATTCACCAATGCATGATTACCTTTTGTAGTCAAATCATAGAAAAGACCTGCTGCTTTGACCGTACTTGCACCCATTTTAGCGTCTATCTGGAAAACGAAGTCGGTATCCTTCGGACCGTTATCATTACCCCAACTGTTACAGTAAAAGTTGAAGTGTCCGCTGTCGTCGGTAATTTCTTTTGTGGCGTCGTACTTGAGAACGATATTTCCGTTATCGTCATACCAAGTCATGTATTCGTCTTTAAGGTTTGTATTGAAGAGTCCCCACGTATTGGTACTGTAATTACCGTAGAATGAAGTTCCGGTGGTAGATGCGAGCACCCTTGAGTGTCCGCTTGTATCGTTAAAATCGTCTCCCGCGTTAGTTCCGGCGGTAAAACCGTTAAAATCCGCGTAAACGATCATATCGTTGCTTCCTATATATCCGGAAGCGTTGAGTTTATCGAGAGAAGTTATACCCCCCCCCGTAACGTCGGTACTCTCATCTGTTCCCGCGGCGAAACCCGTCATCGACATCGTTCCGACGACCGTGAGCAGAGCAAGCACGAACGCTACTATGCGTGTGTGTTTTTTCATGTCCGTTCTCCTTTTTAAAAAATTATTTTTTCACATAAATTATACATTTTTTGTCGCATTTTGTCAATGTACATTTTGTATACTTTTTGAGGTTATTTTTTTTTTTTTTTTGTATATTTCGATGATGAATTATCCACATTTTCCACAGAAAAGCCGAGATTTTACATTCTTTCGAGCGCGTCTTCGGTAGCCTTCAGCATATCGCGGTACTTTGTGAGCTTTACGCGCTCTCCCTCTATTACCGCCGCCGGAGCTTTGGAAACG
>CAZFQJ010000071.1:0-8774 GCA_964520875.1 uncultured Lachnospiraceae bacterium | reverse complement strand
AGGTACCGTTCGATAAGAAATGCTTTCTCGGAGAGCTTTCGTTATCCGGAAACGTTCGGAGCATACGCGGAGCGCTCTGCATGGTGCTCGCATTAAAGGAACACGGAATACACGATATATTCGTTCCCGCCGCAAACGCAAAGGAAGCCTCTGTCGTAAGCGGAGTAAACATATACGGAGTGGAAAACGTAAAGCAGCTCGTCGCGCACTTGAACGGAAAGCAGCCGATAGAGCCGACCGAATTCGATCCCGAGATGCTTAAGAACGTAAAATCTCCTATAAGCGCCGATCTTTCGGACGTCAAGGGACAGGCGAGAGCGAAAAGAGCAATGGAGATAGCGGCGGCGGGAGGTCACAACCTTCTGCTGATCGGACCTCCCGGCACCGGAAAGAGCATGCTCGCAAAGCGTCTGCCTTCGATACTGCCGGACATGTCGTTCGACGAGGCGGTCGAAGTCACAAAGATCTATTCGATAGCCGGTATGCTTCCCGACGGAGTATCTCTTGTAACGTCGCGCCCGATACGTTCTCCTCACCACACCATGTCCTCGGCTTCGCTTGCCGGAGGCGGAGCGATACCCGTTCCGGGAGAGATATCCCTCGCTCACAACGGAGTACTGTTCTTAGACGAGCTTCCGGAATTTACGAGACACGTGACCGAGGTCCTTCGCCAACCGCTTGAGGACGGAGAGATAACCATAACCAGAGCGAACGGAAAGCTTCGTTTTCCAAGCTCCTTTATGCTTCTTTGCGCGATGAACCCCTGTAAATGCGGATACAGAGGACACCCGACTCACAAATGCACCTGCAAGCCCGACGATATAAAGCGTTATCTCGCAAGGATAAGCGGACCTCTGCTCGACAGAATAGACATACAGGTCGAAATGCCGTCCCTCACAAAAGAGGAGATATCCGGAATGAATGTCGGAGAAAGCTCCGATACCGTCAGAAAACGCGTAAACGAAGCGAGAAGGTTCGCTTCTCCGAGATTCAAAGACGGAGGCGTCTACTGCAACGCCAAGATGACGCCGGCACAGATAAGGACGTACTGCGTCCTTGAACCGGAAGCCGAAAAGCTGATAACCGACGCTTTCGAAAGTATAGGACTCTCCGCGCGCGGCTACGACAGGATACTTAAGGTCGCAAGAACGGTAGCGGACCTCGATCAGAGCGAAAAGATAACCGCCGTACATATGGCGGAGGCAATACAGCTTCGCACCCTCGACAGAAGCTACATGTGAATAATGTCACATAATGTCGATTGTGGATAAATCCCTCGAACAAACCCGACACCCTGTGGAAAACTCGGCAAAAAAACCTCAAAACGCAGTATTTCCGCACAGTCTCGGCTGAGGAAAAACGCACAACCTGTGGAAAACTCTGTGGATTTGTGTTGAAAACTCCATAGCAAATAATGACAGATACGTCTTTCTTACGACTTAGTACACACACGTACAGTCGAAAGCGACATAAAGAACGAACATTCTTTAAGGGTGAAATATATGTACAGTAATGACGAAACATGTTGCTTTACCGGTCACAGGGAGATCCCTGTCTCAAAAGCGGAGCGGATCAAGAGCGCACTTGAAAAAGAGATACAACGAGCGTATTCTCTCGGCATACGCAGATTCATAGCGGGAGGCGCGCTCGGATTTGACATGCTCGCGGCGCACGCGGTGCTTTCGCTCAGAGAAATTCACCCCGATGTATATCTGACTCTCGCGATCCCGTGCAGGGATCACGATTCGAAATGGAGCGCCGACTCCAAAGACGAATTTATGCGGATATTAAGCTCCGCAAACGAAACGGTCTACGTTTCGGAAGCATACGCAAAGGGTTGTATGTTCAAAAGGAACCGGTATATGGTAGACAGAAGCCGTCTGTGCATAAGTTACTGCACAAAAAGCACCGGCGGAAGCAGATACACGGTAAACTACGCACACTCGTGCGGCATTGAGGTAAGGGAGCTTTCCGAGCTTCTTTGACTCATTTGCCGATCTCGGAGGATCTTCATTTGATAAAAGATATTAACATAAAAAAGCGCAAACCCTTCCGTTTGATGACGTTCAGCGGCAAAAAGACGGAGGGTCTGCTTTCATACATAAATTCGATGTCCGCAAAAGGATATCACATAGAAAAGGTTGTCGGCTCGTCATGCTATTTCTGCCCGGACGGAAACGTAAGATATTTCTATTCGGTCTCGCTCCGCGCCGACGGCGGTATATACGAAGCGCTCGAAAGCGAATGGAGCTACGTCTTCACATTTAAAGGAGTACGTTTTTACAGAAAGCAGCTTTCAAGCGATCTTTCTTCCGAAAAGAAGAGCTTTTCAAGAGAAAGAAACGCGGCTAAAGCCGAGAGCGAATGGTTAAAAGCCAAGCACGACGAGGGCGAAAGACTCGTCGCGTTTTGCGCGGGCGAATATGTTTTCGATAACGAGATAGAATACGGCTTTGAAAGCGAAACGGGAGAATACCGCACGGTAACCGTCTCGGAGGAGCTTACCGACGACGAAAACGACAAGCTTATCGACATGACAAAACACGGTTGGCGTTTCCTCTTTTCTTCCGCTAACGGAAGAAAGTACTACTTTTTCAGAGCCGAAGCCGACACGCCCGGCTCGCGAGGAACGATAACCGAGGTCGCTTCGGCGTTTCTCGGAGCGACGTTTTCGCTTATCCTTATGTTCGGTTCGCTCGGTCTTACGATCTTTTCCGTATTAAGGAGCATGTTCTCGGACGGAAGGTTCAAGCCGGAAAAGATACTCACCGACGGTATAAGACCTGAATGGCTCTTCGTTTTGAGCATAATCGGAACGTTCGTATTCGGAATATCTTACCTTATATTCTCCGCCGTACTTTCGAAAAGGCTTGAAGCTCGCAAAAAGAAGGGCGAACGCCTGCACCGCATAGCCGAGATGAAGGCGTCAAACGCCGCAGAGAGCGCGGATACTGCCGAAGGCGACGGCGATATCCCAGCGACATGTCCCGATCCTTACGCCGAGCAAGCGTATAACGCAGAGCCTGCCGACGCAGACGACAACGCCGCGCCGAGCATGGGAGCATTCTCCGTCAAAGGGGACGAATACGGAAGCGATATAGGGGTCACGGGATTCATATTCAACATTCTCGCGATAATCGCTTCAATCGCCGTATTTACGGCTTGCGTTATATTCTGCTACTGTTATTTCAGATCCGGCACGGCAAATTCAAGGTGGATACTCATACCCGCTTTCCTCGGGATATGCTTCTTCCCGTTCGTGGTATACGGAGCGGCGGAAAAATGCGGCTCGTTCATATCGGCGCGCAGAAAGAAATAAGTCTCGGAGGTACAGGATAATAGAGACGATAAATACTGTTACCAGCACCGTAATAACGGTGATATCATTTATGATGATATATAAAGTGGTATACACGATAATAGGCTTTTTCGGAAAAGAAAAAAGATTTTCCGACGCAAAGAAGCTTCGCTCGTTCGGCATAATAATCTGCGCGAGAGACGAAAGCGCGGTAATAGGAGATCTGCTTGAGAGCATAAAAAATCAAAATTACCCGAAAGAGCTGATAAAAATATTCGCGGTGGCGGACAACTGCTCGGACGATACCGCCGACATATGCAGGCGCTACGGAGCTACCGTATACGAACGCTTTGACAAAAAAAGAATGCGTAAAGGCTACGCGATGAAGTTCCTGTTCGAAAACATCAAAAAGGACTTCGGAACGGAATCGCTCGACGCTTATGCGGTATTCGACGCGGACAATATCCTTTGCCCGAATTATCTTACCGAGATAAACAAGGCGCTTGACTGCGGTTATGATATCGCGATAGGGTACCGAAACACGAAAAACTTCGACGAGAACGTCATAACCTCCGCATACGGCATACATTTCTTACGTTGCAGCGCGCTTATGCACCGTCCGAGGACCTTGCTCGGATTTTCTTCACACATAGCCGGGACCGGTTATGCCGTAGATTCCAGGCTTCTTAAGGACGGCTGGGAGCATTGCTCAATGACCGAGGACACGGAATTTACGATAACGAGCTTTTCAAGAGGCGAAAAAGCCGTATTCTGCGAAGCCGCGGAATTCTTCGACGAGCAACCGCATAACGTAAAAGTCATGTTAAGACAACGTATGCGTTGGGAAAAAGGACGTCTTTTATGCTTCTTCAAGTATATAGGCAGACTGATAAAGGGTTCGTTTAAGAACAAGCTGAATCCCATATCGGCGTTCGACATGTTCGTATACTTCTTCCCGAAAAGTCTGTTCGTAGCCGTTCTTTCGATGATATATCCGATAGCGCAGATATGCGCCGGAATGTTCGATCCTGCCTCGCTCTCAACGCTTCCCGTGACGCTTCTTTGCTCGGTGATCTCCATGTGCTTCGGATTTTTTATCATAGGAGCGGTAACGGTCATACGCGAAAGACGCCGCATACGTTGCTCTACGGGAAAGTTAGTTCTCTACACGCTCACATTCCCTTGGTTTGACCTTCTCGGTCTCCCGATCGCGATAGCTTCGCTTTTCGTAAGGATAAAATGGAAACGCATAAAGCACGACCGTCCGATAAGACCGGAAATGCTCGTTGAAAACCGTTCCGCTAAAGAATAATTCTGTTATTTTTAAAAAAGTAGCCGTTCGTTTACAAAAAATTAAGAACTTTTGTTCGCGTTTTTGGTATACTGAATATGATTTAAAAAAACGGAAAGGGCTTCGGATATGTCGAAAACGACCGAAAAAGACAATGCTATACTTGCATATATCTCGGAATGTCTTGAAAAGAACGGTTATGCCCCGAGCATACGCGATATCCGTTCGGCTCTCGGCATAAAGAGCACGTCCACCGTACACGCTTCGCTTGCGCGTCTGGAAAAGAAGGGGCTGCTTCTTAAGGAGCACGGAAAGAGCCGAGCGTTAAGGATAGACGTAAGCGACGGCGAGAGCGAAAACGAACCGGATACCAAAAGAATACCGATAGTCGGAAGAGTAGCGGCGGGTCTTCCTATATTCGCCGACGAAAACACGGAAGGATATATAGAATTTCCTATCCCGGATAGCGATTACAGATACAATAAGTATTTTGCCCTCAGAGTAAAAGGCGAGAGTATGATAAACGCCGGAATACTTAACGGCGACATACTCATAGTAAAAAAAGCGGACTACGCCGAGAACGGAACGATAGTGGTCGCCGGAATAGGCGACGAAGCGACGGTAAAGCGATTCTATAAAGAAAACGGTCGTTACCGTCTCCAGCCGGAAAACAACAAGCTTGAGCCTATAATCACGGACGAGGTGTACATTCTCGGTATCGTCGTGGCAAGTATCAGATATTACTGAGCGAAGCAAAAAAGCCTTCTCCTGCGGGAGAAGGCTAAAACGTTACCCGATAATCTGCATCACCGTAAGCAACCCGAGATTCCGCCTTCGCTACGCTCGGCGCTGCTTCGCAGTTCGGTTCCGTCACACTCCACTCAGAATGACACGGGCGTGAGAAGGCTTTTATATATTACCGAAATCCGCATTATAACACAAAACCGCAGAAAAATCTGCGGTTTTCTGTATTTTGTGATCTATCCGTTAAGAACAACGGAAAAACATCATATTCTTTGACGCTTATCAGCCATAGTTATTATAGCTCTTTATGATATCTATTATCCAGGAGTTTATCTTATTCTGAGCCGACTCCTGGTTTGCCGAAATGTATGAGGAAAGCGTCTTCTTGTTCGTTATAGCCGAATAGAATATTCCGGTGATACCCGCCTGAGAGTTATATTCATTAAGGAAGCTCTTCCTTGCGGTATTGTAGATGATGTCTATCATTCTCGCGGCGTTATCGTCGCGCGTATATTTTCCCTTAAGAGCCGCGTCGTAGAAGGTCTCGGTAACGTAGCGATAGGATTCGGAGCAGATCGCCTCAAGGAACATACACACTCTGTCGAAGTTATCCGCGGACTTTATGCTGACGGCTATCGGAACGCACATACTCGTAGATGATTCCTGAATGAACGAAACGTAATCGTCTCCGGCGCTTAAAGTCGGATATGGGATTATTCCGTAGTCGTCATTCATCGCTCTCATGTAATCCGAGGTCGCGGCGGTCAGTCTCTGCGGAAGGAATACGTAGTTTCCTTCGGAAAACTCCTTGATTATACCGGAGTCGTAATCGCTCGCCGCTCCGTTTTTCGCGGTACGGTTCCAAACGCCTTCCGTATTGAATATAAGCTTGGTAAGCTCGGACACCAGATCCTCCATATCTTGGTTCGAGCCCCAATTGATCTTTATGGTGCCGTTCGGATTTCTCGTATACATCTGATCAAGTATACGTGTGGAGAAAACGAACTGGTTTATCGTCTCTCCGCCGACCCACGGGAAGGCAAATATATCGCTCTGATCCACAACGCCGGAGTTGAGCGACGTATCCTCGTAACATTCCGCCGCCATAACGCGGAGCTTTTCTATCGTCCATTTCTTTTCGTCGACGAGCTGATACATGTCCTCGGGAGTCATGTGGAGCTTTCTCTCAAGAAGTCTGTAATTGAAGTAGAACGCGCTCATCTTCGCTATGTTTACCAGATTCATATCTCCGACCAAAAAATGAACGTCTTCTCCGTTATAGGAAAGCTCCTCCATTATGTCTTCCCACCACCAGGGCTTTGAAAAATCAAGATACGGGGCGGACGAAAGCTCGCAGAGCTGAGTGTTCTTTCCCAGGGTAAGATGAGTATTGTTGGTCGAAAGTATGACGTCGTAATATTCGCCTGTATTTAATATCTTATTGATCTCGGACTTTGTATCCTCAAGACCGCCGTTGCTTGACGGTATCCATTTTATACCGCAGTTAAGTCTCGCCTTGACTCTTTCGTTACGCGTGTAGACGGAATAATAAACGGAATTTATGCTTTCCGATTCGACGTCCTCGCCGTCACATTCGTAGAGCTTTATATAATCTCCCGCACGATAGAATATCTGGAATTTATAGCCTTTAAAATCCATGTCATCGGGAAGATCGTCCGGCTCCGATTTTCTTCCGCCTTCGTCGGAAAGCTCCCAGCCTCCGCCTTTGTTTCCGGAATCGTCATCTCTGTCGGCGCATGCGGTCATTATCGGTATGATAAGCATGAGCAACGCCAAAACTAACGCTATCTTTCTTTTCATAGTGTTTTCCTTTCGGTATCTGTATTTTCGCCGAAGCGGTATTCGCGCGGCGTCATTTTTTTCGCTCTTTTGAACCATTTTACGAAATAGCTTTGATCGGAAAATCCGCAAGAGACCGCTATATCGAGCATGGTCTTATCGGTTTCGCGAAGCATTTCGCAGGCAGCTTCTATCCTGTATTCGTTAAGATACAACATCGGAGTCTTTCCCGTAAGAGAGAAGAACGAACGGCAAAGGTATTTCGGAGTAAGCCCGGCTGCGTCGGCAAGCTCGCCGAGAGTTATCTTTTCCGAATAGTGCTCCTCCATGTAAGTAAGAACGTTCTTTAATCTTTGTATATGTCTGTTCGTATCGCTGTACGCGTCGGTAAAGCAACCGGCCCCGACCGCTTCTCCGAAAAATTCAAGCAACGTCCCAAGCGAGACCAGCTCTCTTGCGGCGCTTTCCTCCGAAAGAAGCCGATCGGCGAGCCGCTTCGCTTCCTCGGATACTCTCGGATATTCGTTTGCCGCTATAAACGTCTTTACGGTACGCCCGTGGCACAGTATGCTCTTTATCTCCGGTATCGACGAGACCTTCGACAGTACCTCGCTTCCGAACACAACGCAATCGTAAACGCAGTCGTCACCATTCGGCGCGCCTCCGTGCAAAGCTCCGTCGGAGATGAACAAAACGTCTCCTTCCGACAAAAGATATGTGATATCGTTTACGGAAAGCTCCATGCTCCCTTTGCGGACCACGACTATCTCATATTCGGCATGCCAATGGAACGGCATACGGTAATCCGGATCGCCTTTTAAGACGCGGTACACGGTACAAGGGAAGCTCGGAGTTCCTCTTTCCTTCTTTTCGAAATTTTTAAGCGTTCTCATTATTAAAAATCATTTGCACCTCAACCGTTTTTGTCTAAATGCACAAATCAAAGCTGCCTTTTTTTATGTTTTCCACAAACTTAAAAAAAGTGAATATCGTTATAAAATTGTCGTATATAATTCAAGAAAACAAAAAGAATATCGACTATAATTAAGGTAGGTGCGGACAGTATATACCACCTTTACCGCGCCTTTGTTTAATTATATCATATCAACTTTTGTTTTTCAAGACTTTTGATATTTTCGGATATAAAATTTAAGCAATCGTTTTTGTGCAAAACAAACAAATGAAAGGCAGGAAAAACCAAATGGCAGAAAACAGATATGTAGGTCAGTATCCCGTGATCGGAATACGTCCGACGATAGACGGACGTAGAGGCGTCCTCAAGGTAAGAGAATCACTTGAGGACCAGACGATGGGCATGGCGAAAGCCGCGGCGAAGCTATTTACCGAAAACCTTTGTTATTCAAACGGAGAGCCGGTCAAGGTCGTCATAGCCGACACGACTATCGGACGCGTCGGAGAGAGCGCCGCATGCGAGGAGAAGTTCCGCCGCGAGGGTGTTGCCATAACGCTTACCGTAACTCCCTGCTGGTGCTACGGCGCGGAGACCATGGATATGGACAGGAATACGATAAAAGCCGTATGGGGCTTCAACGGAACGGAGCGCCCGGGCGCCGTATATCTTGCTTCCGTGCTTGCCACGCACGCACAGAAGGGACTTCCCGCGTTCGGAATATACGGTCA
>CAZFQJ010000070.1:0-8803 GCA_964520875.1 uncultured Lachnospiraceae bacterium | reverse complement strand
CAAAAAAACACCTCTTTTGTAGGTCTGATAATAAAATTATTGACCTTGCGAGGTGTTTGTTATACAAGGATAAATATGGGACAAAAATAAGGCGCGACAAAAACCGCCCCTTCGTTTGCTGCGAAGGGGCGGTTCTTCATTCTTCGGTAAGCTCGGTATTCGAACCGGAAAGCACGGTAAAAAGTTTCGTATCGGATGCGCCCTCGGAAAAGCTCACGGAAACATTCTTCATACGTATCCTAAGCGGCTCTTCGGCGGCGCCTATGGGAACGGACGTATGCTTTAAATCTGTAAATCTGACGTTTTCAAACGTGATCTCGCCTAAGTGAGTTCCGGTACACAGATTGCCTGAATCGGCACGATAATTCAGCGCATATTCCGCGTTTTCGATAACACAGTTTTTAAAATGGATATCAGACGGCGCGTAAGGATAATTCATGCTCGCAAAATAATCCAACGCACCGAGCAGATTATGTCTGCCTTCTTCTCGCGGAAGCTCGTCGTTCTTTCCGCGAACGACGGTCATTCGATGAGGATAATAACCTGGACCGTAAGCATACATGTTCTCTATGTAAATACCGACGCCGCCCATACGGAACAAGTTACACGAGGTATTGAGCACACAGTTTCGCACGGTCAGCCCGTTTATGTTTATACCGGCTATACAATCGTCTCCGGTCTTAAAAAGACAATCCTCAATAAGCGTGTTCTCCGAGCAATGCAGGTGTATACCGTCGGATCCGCCGAGGCAGGTCACGCGGCGCATAACGACGTTTTTGCAATTGTTCGCCTCGTGAAGGAAGTTTCCGCTATGCCGCGCCGTATAACCTTCCAAACGCACATTCTCGCAACAGGTGAAAAACACGGTATGCGGTCCGCGATAATTCTCTTCACCGTTCGGATCATAACAATTCACGCCGTCGATCACCGAATCCGTCTCGCCGATAACGGAGATATTCTTTTGTCCGTAAGAAGAAATCATCGCCCGTCTGTACGTTTCCCAAGGCTTTCCGTAATACTGAGTGATCAACTCCATATCGGAACGCATATCTACGCCGTACGGTATATCAAAAACCTCATAATCGTCGCAATTATCACTTCCGTACAGTTCGGCGCCCGATTCAAGATACAGGGTCGTATCCGACCAAAGCCATAACGACGAGACATAAAAACGCCCCTTCGGTACTATGACGACACCGCCGTTTTCCCTGCAAAAATCAAGAACCGCTTGTATCTCTTTTGTCTGAAGCTCGGTACTGTCGGTCTTTACGCCGTGATCGGTTATCCTGTACTCGTTCATTTTGAGATTCTCCTTCATATATATTTTCGATTATTTTCGATAAGCACCGCTTCAAATCTCGGTACGGTGATCTCGTTTTCTCCGATCGCGAGCGGTTCTCTCGTACCGTCTGACAAAACAAGCTCGCAACCGTTTTTCGTAACGTTCACCTTTACCGTCTCGGCTTCGGGATTATAATTTACGATAAACTGACCGTATGTCTTTTCCGGGGATATCCAAGCGCTCGTATGGACCTTACTTCTTTTGACAGAGTACTCAGAATTTATCCGCGCATATTCGTTTTCGCCGCATATGACCTCAAATTCCTTGGTCATTCTTCCCGTATGCAGATACTTCTTTCCGCAGTTCTTTCTCCAAAGATTCAAATTGCGAACGAGCGTTTTCACGTCATCACAATCGGGAAGCGACTTGGTTCTGACCTGTCCCCAGTTCCACGCTATCTCGCCGTATTGGTTTAAGACGAGAGTGAGCATATCGCCGGCGGAAAAGGAATACGCGATCCTTTCGAAGATATTATCGGGAGAAGCGTCGTGATCGAATATGTCTCCGACACATACCTGATTTCCCATAAAATTATTGAGATATTCATGGAAAAGGTACGCGTAAAGAGGAACTTGAACGCCGACCGCATAATTAAGCTCAAAACGGTTATCGCTGAAGAGAAGGTACGGAGCGTAAGCTTCCGCCGCCGCGGATTCGCAACCGAAAAGCACACCTTTTCCGCGTTCGGTAACGCCCGAAAGGAGCTTTTTCATCGCGTCGACCTGCCATTTTCCCGGCACAGGCGGGTGTCCGTGTCTTTTACTGTAACAAAAATATGACGTTCCGCCGTGATTTTGGTCTAAAAGCTGGATATAATCTATTCCCGCCGAGACCATTTTATCGACCTCTCGCTCAACCGTATCGACGGTAAACCTTCTTGCGGGACAAAGATCGTATCCCACGCGCTGAGCCGAACATATCCTTGAATACGGAAGCTTTTGCTCGGGAGACAGGCACATTTCTTCCTCAAGATGTTCTTTTTCGAAGCGCTCTGCGGTATCGTAATCCGCAACATTGCTCTTAAGCGTCCAACCTATGCCGCTGCAATAAACTCCGAGGACGTCTCCGCGCTCGTGAAGCGCGTCGATAAGCTTTTTAAGCTCCTCTTCTCCCCCGAACGGAGGCCAAACGTAAGGCGGCGCCCACGGTGCCGTACCCTCCCAATGCATAAGAAGCACCATTATCTTACTGTCAAGCTCCCGTTCGAGCCGTTCTACGTGCTTCATAACGTTTATATAGGGAAACATGGCGTTCGGCGTCATCTCGTCCATATCGTGAGTTCCTCTCACGGGATATGTTATGATAACGGGAGACTCGCCGTACCATTTCGGAAGCTCTTTGTTCTCGGTTATCGGAACGAATGCGTCCTTTTTATTTTCGTCGAACCAAGCTCTGTATATATCCGCCGCGTCCTGCCAATGACCGTCAAAGGCTCTCGTCACCGTCGGATAAGACATTGAATACGTATCTCCATAGCGGCTGCCGCAAAAATGCCTCATCTGGAGAAGGATAGCGCCGTTTTTCGTTTCGTAAAAATCTATTCCCTTAAGACTGTCGCTTGCGTCATGTGCGCCGAAATACAGTCCGCCGTTTTCGTTCAGATACGCCATGAACTGCGTTTCCACTATGGCGGGATAAAGTCCGCTCACACCGAGCGACGGATACTCCGGCTCCCGATAACCGAAAAAAGACTCTCTTTTCTTTATATCGTCCACCAGAACGCCTTCGTTAAAGCCCCAGAGTATCTTGTATCCCGAAGCGCAAAGATCGTTCGGAACGGCTATCTGAGGAAAATTCACCCACTCCGCAGTAAGCTCTTTACAGGGGGTGACGGATATCTTCCACGATATACCGTTATCTGCGCGCGCTTCTATCTCAGCTATGCATTTTTGTCCGACATATCTTACGCGAAAGAATTCCTCGTTTTCAAAAAACTCGGAGAGCTTCGCTTCCGAAGCGTCCTCGAAATACCGCTTTCCGCTCTCGTCTCTGAAAGACGCCTTGAATATCGGAAGCCTTTCGGCTGCAAATTCCTTTTTACCGTCGGTAAGCGAGACTATGTGACCGTGCTCGGGATCGAATATAAGCTCGGTCCCGTTATGTTTCAAGGTAAGCATGGCATATCCTCCTTTTGAAACGTCAAGATTTGTTTTGGTTGATCTTCCGCTTTCGGCAGTACTCCACCACCGCGCTCGTGACAGTACAATCGTCCGCCGCGTTATGCGACGGAAGCCTTATACCGAGCATATCCTTAAGCACTTCCAGCTTATAGCTTTTTGACTCTATATATCTTTTCGCTATCTTTATGCTGTCTATGACCTCGTTATCAAAGGCATGACCGAGGATCGCGCAGACGGTACCGATAAACCTTACGTCAAACGAGGCGTTATGGGCTATGAGTATATCGTCTCCTATAAAATCAAGGAACTTTTCCGCCGCCTCCTCGATACGCGGAGCGCGCGACGTCTGCGCCGAGGTTATCCCGGTAAGCTCTGTTATCTGTTTCGGTATACCGCCTCTCGGATTTACATAAGTTTGAAAACGTTCCTTTATCATACCGTTTTCGACGCGTACCGCGCCTATTTCGATTATCTCGGCATATTCGGGAGAAAATCCCGTCGTTTCAAGATCGAAAACGACGTATCTTTCGGGTATGTATATATCCTTTTTATCCTTTATCATTTTGCCGACTCGCTTGCGTCCTTCTTTTTTCTGTCAAGCCTTATCATGCCTATGATTATTGACGCAGATCCCGCAACCTCGCCCAATATAGCGCCGATAGATCCGCCTATTATGTTATAGGTAAGCCAAAAGGGCGAATTGAAGAGAGTAAGGAGACGCACCTTGGAAGCTTCCTTGCATCTTCCGGCAAATGTCGTGATTATCATTCCGCATACGGGCAAAAAGGCGACAAATCCCTCATCAAACACAGTAAAGGAAATTATGCCAGAGGCTATGATGAGCGGTATGAATATAAACACCCATACCTTGGAAGCCGCCCACTTATGCTCGTTCCTTTGAGTATAGATTATCGCTCTCACAAGACCGATAACGTTAAGGAACATGCCGCTGTACATTCCGAGCATAAGAAGATTTACCGAAAAAAGAAAGCACTGCGCCGCCTGAAATATCATTATGTGCTTCTGAGTCTTGCATTGATACGACATAAGCACCGCCATGCAGGCGATCACACCTATGATCTGTGCAATTATAGTTACCATTTTATTATCCTCCGAAAAAATTTACTTTTTAAAGTATATAGTAAATTCTTTTTTATGTCAAGTGTTTTTTGGATTTTCGGTTTTCAAAATCAAAAGTCAAATAAAATCTAAAAAAATTGAAAAAATGAGATAAAACGAGATAATACCGTATTTTATTTCAAAAACAGGTCTTACAACATATTTTTCTGACCTTATTTGACTTTGACCTTCTTTGATCTTAGTGCTATAATACGGTCGTAAACAAAAAACAAGCGTTAAGAGTAATATTTACGAAAGGTCGATGATATAATGTTAAGTGACGTAATAGAAAAGCTGCTGATAGATATGCTCGAAGAGGAAGGTGGAAGTCTGGAGCTGAAGCGAAACGATCTTGCACAAAAGGTAGGCTGCGTTCCGAGTCAGATAAATTACGTTATAACCTCGCGCTTCACACCCGAACGGGGTTACATCATAGAGAGCCGACGAGGAGGCGGCGGTTACGTTCGTATAACGCGAAAAACGTTCCACCGAGACGAATATCTCATGCACCTGTTCTGCTCGATAGGAGACGAAGTGGATACGAAGACCGCTTCCCTCTTCATTCTCGATCTTACCGAGCGCGCTCTGATATCAAAGCGCGAGGGAGCGGTCATTCTCTCCATGCTCGGAGTAATAGAAGACGGACAAACGCGTGCAAAAGCGCTCAAAAAAGCAATTCTTACGGTAATATAACAAGGAGGAAGAAATATCATGTTGTGTCAAAGATGTCATAAAAATCCCGCAAGCGTGCATATAAAGCAGGTGATCAACGGCAATATAACGGAAGCGGAGCTTTGTGCGGAATGTGCCGCAAAGGAAAATCTCGGCGGATTCTTCTCTTCGAAAACGAGCGATCTTTTCTCCGGATTTTTCAGCGACAGTATTTTCGGCGGAGACTATATAAAGGAACAAAAGACCTGCCCCGTATGCAAAACGACGAGAAGCGATCTCGCCGCAAGCGGACGTCCGGGGTGCGCAAAGTGTTACGAGGTATTTGAGGACGAGCTGAAGAAGATCATATACGGAATACACGGAAACGCCGTACACTCTTCCGCACGTCCCGGCAAGCATGCCGAGCGGCTCAAAAAGAACCGCGAAATAGAAGCCTTGAGGCTCGAACAAAAGCAGGCGGTAGCGGAACAGAATTACGAAAGAGCCGCGGAGATAAGGGATAAGATAAAGGCTCTTGAGAAGGGAGAGGAACATTAAAATGGCTTGGTTCAACGAAAAAGGAGATATGCAGGACGTAGTCCTCTCCACGAGGGTGCGTTTCGCGCGTAATCTTGCGGATTATCCGTTCACATCGCGTCTCGACGATAAGGGCGCTTCGGAGATAATAGAAAAAGCCGCGTCGGCTCTTCCGGAATATAAGCGCGAGGATTTTTCCGCCGCGTCTGACAAGAACGCATGCATGTCATACATGGAGATGCACTATGTAAGTCCGGAATTTGCAAATTCGGACAAACGGCGCGCGCTTCTTACGGGAGAGGGTTCCGCCGTACAGATAATGGTCTGCGAAGAGGATCACCTCAGGATACAGAGCATAGTCGCGGGATTTGATCCCGAACGTGCTTTTTCGCTTGCCGGCAAAGCCGACGACGTGCTCTGCGATAAATTGAACATCGCGTACAGTGAAAAATACGGTTATCTTACACAGTGTCCGACTAACCTCGGAGCCGCCATGCGAGTGTCGGCTATGCTCTGTCTGCCGGCGCTCACCATTACCCGTTCGCTCGACGAATACACACAGGTAATGAACAAGATGGGACTTACCATAAGAGGACTTTACGGAGAAGGCAGTAACGCTACCGGTTGTCTGTATCAGATATCTAACCGCGCCTCGTTCGGAATAGGCGAGGAAGAAATAATAAAGCTTATGAGCGACGTTGTCAAGAATCTCGTAAAAGCGGAAAGAGACATGCGTAAATCTCTTTACGAAAACAACACCGCGGCGCTTACGGACAAGGTGGCAAGGACCGTCGGTCTGTTAAAGAGCGCGTACACGCTCTCCTCCTCGGAATTCAATTCGGTCTTTTCGGATCTCGAAATGGGTCTCTCACTCGGAATAATCAGCGGTATAGACACCGAAAAGCTCGTTGAGATGCTGATAGCCGTACAACCGGCAACCGTATCGATGAGCCGCGAAGGTCTGGAGGACGATGTGGCAAGAGACATACGGCGCGCGGAAATAATACGCGATATGACCGCTCACACGGAGATAAAATACGCCGTAAAATAAAAAGAAAGGAATGACGCAAAATGGATAACAGATTTACAAAATACGCCCGTAACGCTCTTTCACATTCTATGGACGTTGCGGGAAAGCTCGGGCACACATGCATAGGAAGCGAGCATATCCTCCTCGGTATACTCGGCGAGCAGGAATGTATGGGTGCGGAGCTGCTCAAAAAATACGGAATAACTTACAGTTCTATGTACGACGCGGTAAAAGCGCGTATGGGCAGCGGCGTTCCTACCGAGCTTTCGGCTTCCGACATGACTCCGAGAGTACAGACCATAATAAAGACCGCCGCATACGAAGCGGCAAAGCGCGGCAGCGCCACGGTAGGAACCGAGCATATACTGCTCGCGCTCCTCATGATGCGCGACAGCGTCGCCTGCCGTATAATCGCGGAAAGCGGAGCGGACATAAACTCTCTCGGAAAGGAACTGCTCGATCTGATAAACGAGACCGACGGCGGATCCGCCGAAGAAGGCTCCTCACATTCCGAAAACGCGAGCCGAGCCGAAGCCTCCCCTTCTCTTCGCGGAATGGAAAATCTTTCAAAATACGGAAAGGATCTTACGGCGCTTGCAAAGGATAACAAATTAGATCCCGTCATCGGCAGAGAAAACGAGACCGAGCGTCTCATACAGATACTTTCCAGACGTACAAAAAACAACCCTTGTCTCATAGGAGAACCCGGAGTCGGCAAGACGGCGGTAGTCGAAGGACTTGCTCAGCGTATAGTTTCCGGAAACGTTCCGGACGATCTGCGCGACCGTTTGATAGTAACGCTCGACGTTTCCGGCATGCTCGCAGGCACTAAATACCGCGGTGAATTTGAGGAACGAATGAAGGGCGTCATGGACGAGGTCATGAAGAACCCCAAGATCATTCTCTTTATCGACGAGATACACACGATAGTAGGAGCCGGAGCGACCTCCGAAGGAAGCATGGACGCCGCAAACATAATAAAGCCCGCGCTTTCACGCGGCGAGCTTCAGGTAATAGGAGCGACAACTCTTTCCGAGTACAGAAAATATATCGAAAAGGACGCCGCTCTCGAAAGACGTTTCCAATCGGTTACCGTCGGAGAACCGTCTCCCGATGACGCGGTAAAGATACTTTTCGGACTTCGTCCGCGCTATGAGGAGCACCATAAGCTGAAAATAACCGACGAAGCGATAAGAGCCGCGGTAAAGCTCTCAAGACGTTATATAGGAGACCGTTATCTTCCGGATAAAGCCATCGACCTTATAGACGAGGCGGCTTCGCGTAAGCGTATAGGAACCGCGTCAAAGCCCGCGGATCTCAGAGAGCTTGAAGAAAAACTCAAAAAGACCGGCGATGAAAAGCGTGACGCGATAGTATCGCAGGATTTCGAAAAGGCGGCGGAGCTTAGAGATACGGAAAACAAGTTAAACGCCGAGCTTGATAAAGCGCGCGCGGAATGGGAAAAGACGAAAGCGCCGTCAAGCGACGAGGTGACAGAATCCGATATCGCGGATATCGTAACGCAATGGACGGGTATTCCCGTAAAGAAGTTGGCGGACGAGGAAGGAACGAGGCTTCTGCATTTAGGCGAACTGTTGCACGAAAGAGTTATCGGACAGGACGAAGCGGTCGAAGCCGTGGCAAAAGCGATAAGGCGTTCAAGAATAGGTCTTAAAGACCCCAAGCGCCCCACGGGTTCTTTTATTTTCTTGGGACCCACCGGAGTTGGAAAAACCGAACTTTGCAAAGCCCTTGCCGAAGCTGTTTTCGGTGACGAAAACAAAATTATAAGAGTTGATATGAGCGAATATATGGATAAATTCAACGTATCCAAACTTATAGGTTCACCTCCGGGATATGTAGGCTTCGAAGAAGGCGGATATTTAACCGAAAAGGTCAGAAGAAACCCGTATTCGGTGGTTCTTTTCGACGAAATAGAAAAAGCCCATCCCGACGTTTTTAACCTTCTTCTGCAAATTCTGGACGAAGGATGCGTTACCGACT
>CAZFQJ010000069.1:0-8851 GCA_964520875.1 uncultured Lachnospiraceae bacterium | reverse complement strand
CAAGACGCGCGTCGGGACGGTCTATCTTGTTGATGACGACTATTACTCTGTGACCGAGCTCCAGCGCTCTTTCGAGAACGAACCTCGTCTGCGGCATAGGGCCCTCCGCCGCGTCGACAAGGAGCAGAACTCCGCTCACCATTTTGAGTATACGTTCAACCTCTCCGCCGAAATCCGCGTGTCCGGGGGTGTCTATGATGTTTATCTTAACGTCCTTGTAGTGGATCGAGGTATTTTTCGCGAGTATGGTTATACCTCTTTCTCTCTCTATATCGCCGCTGTCCATTACGCGTTCGGAGGTCTCCTGATTTTCGCGGTACGCGCCTCCCTGCTTCAGCATCTCGTCGACCAGCGTCGTCTTTCCGTGGTCAACGTGCGCTATTATAGCGATATTTCTCAAATCCTGTCTTACCATACCTTCATCGATCCTTCCTTTTCAACCTTTTACAAGCTAAACCTGCATTTTTTCCTTTTAATCTACTACTTTTTATTTATTATAAACGAAATTCCGTTATATGTCAATCCCCGAGAAATAAAAGTTTCGGAAAATATACCGTTCCTTTTTAGGTATTTTAACAAAATGCGCGATACGCATTTTTCTTTTCGGCGTTCAACACCAAATCGTAACGGTCGGCATAACATGATATCAGAGGGGCGAAGACAGAGGAAAACGGAAGCGAAGGCTCCCGTAAGCTCCGAAACGTTCGTTCCGATAAAGGAAGGAGGATATCCGAAAATGGGATGCTTATGCAATTTTTTCGAGGATAACAAGTGTCTTTGGATAATAATAATCGCTCTTATTCTCCTCAGCTGCAACGGCTGCGGAAGCGGATGCGGTTGCGACTGATATTCCGTTCGATCCTCGGTACACACGGCATAGCGATCTTCAAGCGGTCGCTATGCCGCGTTTTTTTATGCTCAATGCCTTGACATACGCAAAAAAACGTTATATAATAAGGGGAGAAACGAAAAAATAACGAAAGGAGCGCCGAGATAATGGAGCTTAGAGACATGGAGCGCTTACAAAAAGAGCTGACGGATTCCGTAACAGCGAAAACGCTTACAAAAGCCGTGCTCTCAAAGCCGAGGGACAAGAGCGTGATAAAAACGGTCGCCGTACCGTTTTTAAAGAACGGCGAGACCATGCTGAAGCTTGAAACGTCCAAAAAAGATGGAAAGGCTCTTCAAACGACGCTCCCTTACGACGAAGCCGTGACCCTCATATGCGAAAAAACGGGAACGGATTTCATGCAGATCGATCTCATAGCCGAAAAAAAGAGCGCGTCCGTCATGGTCTCATCAAAAGGCAAGGCTCATTTTTCCGGAACGCTCGCCGGAGCCGTTCCGACAACGCCGAAGGAGGGTCAGGACAAGGTAAAAAGGTATATACTGACTCCGGAAAACGACGGCGGTTTTCTTGAAAAGCTGGGCATATGCTCGAAAAACGGCGATATACACGATAAAAAACAGGCAAAATACCGTCAGATAAACAAATTTTTGGAGCATATAGAAGCGATAGTACGATATCTCCCCGAAGATGGAAAACTGACGGTATGCGATCTTTGCTGCGGAAAGAGCTACCTGACGTTTGCTGCATATTGGTACTTTACCGAGGTGCTGAAACGCGATACCGCGATGTACGGGGTAGATCTTAAGCCGGATGTGATAGAATACTGTACCGAGCTTGCGAACGCTCTCGGCTGGCACGGAATGAGGTTCGAATGCGGAGACGTCAGCCGTTTTGAGCCGCCCTCTCCCCCGGATCTCGTCCTTTCCCTGCACGCATGCGACATAGCCACCGACTACGTGCTTGCCGGCGCTATACGCCAAAAGGCAAGGGTCATACTTTCAACTCCGTGTTGTCAGCACGAGATGAACAGAGATATGGACAGTCCGACGCTCGGATTCATGACCGAACATTCGATGATAAAGCAAAAGCTCGCCGCCGCCGCGACGGACGCTCTCCGAGCGAAGATGCTGGAGATATACGGCTACAAGGTCACGGTATGCGAACTGATAGATCCCGAGGAAACGCCGAAGAACCTGCTCATTCGCGCGGTAAAACGCTCCCGCGCAAACGGCAAAGACATAAACATTCTGACGCGCGAATACGATGACGCGTGCAAGCTTCTCGGCGCACAACCGATGCTAAAGAAATTACTCGGATTCCCCGAGACCCGCAAATCGGCGATAAACCTTACGCAAAAGGAAGAAACGCTATGAAAAATTTCAAAAACATTTTCGCCTTCACCTTTCGTCAATACGCAAAGAGCAAACGCTTCATCGCGCTGACGGTGATCGTCGCGCTGATCCTCTTCGCGGCTCCCGCGGTCATACTTCCGATAGTCGAAGCCACATCGTCCGATGACGGGCCTACCGAAAGCTATAACGTAAAGACCCTGTTTTTATGCGACGCGACGGACGGAGAAAAAGCGGACCTTTCCCTCATCTTTGCGGGAACGCCGTTTGAGCACGTCTCGGTAACCGATGTCGGAACTTATGAAGAGGCGAAAGCCCTCTCCGAAAACGCCCCCGAATCTCTGATATTCTTGCTTAACAAGGACGAAAACGGTTATTTTGCCGAGATACTCACGCCCGAAGGCTCCGTCCTGACCTCGGACGACGCGGATACGCTCACGCGCTTCATAAGATCGAACATGAGGACGATACTGCTTCTGAAATCCGGACTTACCTACGATCAGCTCCTTGAGCTTGCAAGACCGACCGACGCGGTCGCCCCCGAAGGCTCCGAAACGGAAAACGACGCAAGCTCGCTCGATCTTACGAGACAGATAATATCCATGGTCCTTCCGCTTTTGTACGTATTCGTGCTTTACTTTATGCTCATTTTCTACGGTCAGGGCGTAGCTACCGGCGTGATAGTCGAAAAAAGCTCAAAGCTCATGGACACCTTCCTCGTTTCGGTGAGACCTACGGAAATGGTGTTCGGCAAAATGCTCGCTATCTCGCTCACGGGGCTTTTACAGTTCTCGATATGGATAGCATCTCTCATACTCGGCTTTACATGCGGAACTCAGACAGTAAAGAGCTTTTCGCCCGATACCGACATGGGAATAATACAATTTTTCGACATGATAGGCGAGATGAAGGAGCTTTTCTCCCCCGCCGCATGCATAGTCGCCGTACTCTTCGCGTGCGTCGGATTCGTGCTCTACTGCTCTCTTGCCGCGGTAGGCGGAGCGGTCTCGGAAAAAGCGGAGGATCTTTCGTCAAACAACATGATCTTCACGCTCGTGCTTTGCGTAAGCTTCTGCGTCGCGCTTTTTACCAATCCCATGTACACGGGCGCAAAGACCACGCCCGCGTTCCTCGACTATATACCGTTTACCGCGATACTTACCGTCCCGTGTAAGGCGATACTCGGAGATATATCGCTTTGGGGTTCGATCGTTTCGCTCATTATCACGGCTCTCGCCGCGTTCCTTATAAGCATGGCGGCCGGAAAGCTCTACAAGACCTTCGCGCTCTACAAGGGAAAGAGCCTGTTTTCTTTCCTCGCAAAAAACCGCTGACATACCGACGTAAGATAACGAAAGGGGATATATGACTTACCTACCTCTCATATTCGCAAAAGAAAAAACGCCCGTATGCATGGACGCCGTGCTTACCGAGGATCTTAAGCTCGATCTGATACTTTCGCCCGAGGTCTGCCGTATGCTTCTTTGCCGACCCGAAGCCGAGACCGTAGCTCTGAGGAGCGAGATGTTCGGCGCAATGCTTACCGATAAGGAAGCTTCGGCAAGGATCGGAGCCGTTTTGGAGGAATTAAAGATATCGCACACGCTCTATCGCGCGCTCAACAGAGCGGCAAGCGAAAAGGCGGCGGCATTCATATTTTCCTCTCTTTTCGGGCATTATTCGAATTTCTGCCGTTTATCGGCGGAGCTTCCGAGATACGGCAGATTGTTTGCGCGTTTTTCCGAAACCTTTTCGAAGGTCATATCCTCCGAACGGTTTGTTACGGCATGCAAAAGATCGGGCGAGATAGCCGATATGCTATCGACCGTCAGACGCGTATCGCTTAAGGTAACGGGCGACGACATAAAGGTATCGCTTCCGAACGACGACGGTATATCCGCACGACTGCACGCCTGCGCTAACGAGCTCGGAATACCGCTTTCATCGCACCCCGAGACCGAGATAGAGCTTCGCGCGAGCATACCCGACGCGCTTGCAAAGCTATCTCCCGAGGTATTTGAGCCGGCATGCGGATTTTACCTTGAAAACAGGGCTCTCATAAGCGGAGAGGTCTTTGAATACATTGAAGAGCTGGAATTCATCTGCGGAATACTCGATTACTGCGAAAGAATGCGCTCATACGGGTTACCTCTGTCATTTCCGAAGATAGCAAAGGAAAAAAAGATAGCTTTAAAAAACGTGTACGATCTTACGCTTACGGCAAAGGAATGTAAGCATATCGTACCGAACGACGTCGATTTCGACGAACACACCCCGTTCTTTTATCTTACCGGAGCTAACGGCGGCGGCAAGACGACGTATCTGCGCGCGGTCGGTTGCGCGGTGGTGCTCTTTTTGGCAGGCGCGCCCGTCGTATGCGACGGCGGAGAATGTCATATCTTCGATTCGGTGTTCACGCATTTTCCGAGAGACGAGCGTTTCGAAGGCTCGGGAAGATTTTTCGACGAGATCGCAAGAGTCGGTAAGATACTCGAACGCGAAAAAGGAAATTCGCTGATACTTTTAAACGAGACATACGCCACGACCGGCGAAGAAAAAGCGCTGGAATACACCTCCGAGCTTGCCGACAAGCTGAACGGAAGCGGAAATTTCGGACTCTATATAACTCATCAGCACGAGGTGGGCAAAAGCAAGATACCGTTCTTAGGCGTTGTAATAGACGCAAACGACGGAAACAAGCGCACATACAGGATAGAAAAACGCCGTCTGCCGCCGAGATCATTTGCCGCGGACATACTCGAAAAATACGGTCTTACGCCCGAGGCTCTCAAAGCCAGATTCGGGCTTTGACGCGCAAAACGCAAGACAGAAAGGAGAAAAAAGGTATTGCAGGACAGAATAAGCCTTATATACAAAGACGGAATGACCCGCCCGATAAACGCGGCGGTATCCGAAGCGATATACGATCTGAACATAGACAGAATGGCGGAGTACGCATGCTCCGACCGTAGGAGCACGGACTACTTTCTTTCCGTACTCTCCGCGCTTCCCGAAACGCCGTCCGACGCTTCTTACAGAAGCGAGATACTTTCGGATCTGATAAGATACCCGAAGCTCCTCTCTACCCTTACGCAGATATTCAGGAGCTACGACAATCTCCGTTCCGAAACGGACGAGATGACGAAGGAGATCTTTCGATACGGCATGCCGGTAGGCGACTCGGGAATGCTCGATTGCACCTATGAGGAGCTTTATATAAACGCTCATTTCGCGCGTAACGTCATCGCCTGCTTTTCGGAGATAGGCGAAGCTTTCTCGGAATTTGAGGTAAATTCCGAGGGACTTCTCAAAATGAAGGACTTCTGCACCTCGATAAAGGACAGTAAATGCATAGAAGAGGTGGAGAGAGCCGCCGAAAGGTTCAAGAGCGAATCTCCCGATAACTACATTTTCACCGTCGATTGTGATCTCGGTGAATCGATGTGCGCCATAAGCTCGGTAATATCGGAGATGACCGACACCGCTCAAAAGGAAAAAGCGCCGATACTTTCGATATTCAAGAAAAAGCCCGCACGCAAGGAGATAAATATAGGCTCGTCCGCCGCCGATACCGCGATAAACACAGTAAGCGCGGCGCTCTCCGAGCTTTCCTCTCTGTTTTCGGACATAGCTGGCGGAATATATTCGGTCTTTTACGGCATAGGCGAGGAGCTTCGTTTCTACACGGTCGCCTGCGAGATAGCAAAGAAGCTGACGGAAGCCGGAATGAGATACGTTTTCCCGACGGTAAAGGAAAAGGAAGCCCTGTGTCTCGAAGCGCACGGTATATACGATCTGCTCCTTTTGTCCGAAGGCAAGGACCATAACGACATAATAACCAACGACATACTGTGCGACAAACGCGGAATACTCGCAATGGGCGACAACAACTGCGGAAAAACGTCGTTTCTGCGAGCCGTGGGGTGCGCGGTCCTCTTCGCGCAAAACGGACTGTTCGTATGCGCCGACGAAATGACGGTAAGCATAAGGAACGGTATATTCACTCATTTTTCGTCAGCCGAAAAGGATTTCACGATAGGAGACGCGGCGGGACGATTCGAAGGCGAGGTCATAGACATCGCAAAGATCATCGATTCTCTCACCCCGTATTCGCTCGTGCTCCTGAACGAGAGCTTCCAGACGACCGCTTACCGCGAGGGAGCCGAAGGAATGAAAGCGATCCTCGATGTTCTTCCGAGGATAAATGTCACGTATATCTTCGTAACGCACATAACGGCGATGACAAAGCTCTTTAAAAAGGGCGAGGTAAGACTGCTCGGAGCGGAGGGCTTCAGGCTCACGGAAAAAGAAATATTAAAAAACAAATAGAACATCATAAACGGAGGATCTATCATGGTAGAAAACAGTATTTTAAAGCAAAACGCCAGAAACCAGCTCGGAGGAAATATTTTCGCCAACACATGGCTTATGTGCTTGGTCGTATGCCTCGTAAATTCGGCGATAATCAACTTTGCCGGCTCCTTCTTCGGAATAGGAACGCTTATAGTCATCGGTCCGATGACATACGGTCTTACGAGAATAACGACGGGTATCGTATGCGGAAAGAACAAAATAGACATGGCGGATCTTTTCAAAGGATTTTCGGAGGATATCACGAACACGATAATTCTCGGTCTCATAACCACTCTTTATACATTCCTTTGGGGACTCCTTCTCGTAGTTCCCGGAATAGTAAAGTCATATTCTTACTCCATGGCGTCCTACATTCAGCAGGATCAGCCGAATAAGGAATGGAAATACTGTTTAGACGAAAGCATTCGCATGATGGACGGATACAAGTGGAAGCTCTTCTGTCTTGATATAAGCTTTATCGGCTGGTACATCGTAGGTGCGCTCTGCCTCGGCGTAGGCGTGCTTTTCGTAGAGCCGTATCACGAAACGGCGAGAGCTAATTTCTACCTGGCATTAAAAGCTGCGGTAAATCCGAATCCCGCCGCAAATCAAAATCCTTAAGGCATTAAGTAAGCGAAAAATTCTCCCCGAAACGTTAATTCGGGGAGAATTTTTTAAAGCTCGGAGATAAGTAAGAAGCCGAGTATTATAACGGTAACGTCGTCCGCGCCCTCGCTTATAAGCAAGGTAATGAGCGCCGCCAAAAGCATATCCTCTATCGAAAACGCGCGTTCCCTCAACCGAGGCTTCACCGTAGGCTCGCATACCTCCGGGCACTCGCACGGCGTCTCGTTTTGAGGTCCGAGAGAGTGCCCGTCGTTTTCATTACCGTCTTCGGCATGCTTAATATCGCGCATTATCTTATATCTTCTGACTCGGCGCGTTTCTCTCGGCAAAACGTCATGTGCTTTCTCCGCTTCCGTCTCCGACTGCTCGGGCGTCCTTTCGCGAAGCATTGCCGTTCCGCTGTACCCCGGCGGAAGCTCGGTCTCGTTTTCGTCTTCCGGATTAAGCTTGCTCGGCTCCTCCGAGGGAGCGTCGCCGCTTACGTTACCAATGACCGTTTGTCTGTAATTTCTCGTATAAATGATACATCACCCCTTTCGTTATTTCGATCGGGTATCAGAGCCTGTTAAGAAGCCCCGTAAGCTGAGAAAGCTCGCCGATCTCCGAAAGCTTCAGCAGTTTTATGACCGTATCCAGCTTTTCGCATCTGCTCTCGCTCAGATACGGCTTAAGAGCGCTCAGAAGCGCTATCCTGCATCGTACCTCCTCTTTACTTCCGAAAAGCCGGGAGAGCGACGACTGACCTCCGTCCCTTTTCGGAGCGCCGTTGCCGCTCGCCTGCGAGAGCATTCCGAGAAGCCCTTTAAGCTTATCGATATCGGGAAGATCATCGCTTTCGGGCGGTCTTTCCGCTTTATCCTTCGAATTTTTCAGAGATCCCATAAGCCCCGCGATCGCCGAAAGCGTTTTCGGATCGTCGCCGAGCGCCGAGATAAGCGAACCGAGATCAAGAGAGGAACCGTTCATCTCCGCACCCCTCCTACTCTTTTCCGATGCTTCCGAGAAGTGAAGAAACGTCGGTCCTGCCGCCGCTCTGTCTGCCTATCGCCGAAAGAAACGCGGAAAGCTGTGCGTCATCTGCTTGCGTAAGCACCCGTCTTAACTTCGGTATATCCGAGACAAGCTCTGCGCTCTTACGGGCGTCAAGCCCCGCCGCACGCGCGACCGCAAGTATAACGGTCCTTATCTCCTCGTCGCCAAGCGACGATATCCGTTCCCGTAATGTATTTTTAGACATATGCTCCCTCCGATCAAATATGAAGATACGATTTCGCTCCTATATTTTCATGATATGCCGAAGGGGCTTCCAAAGACACAAAAAACGCCTCTTTTCAAAAAAGAGACGTTTTTTATTATCAAGTTTTATATAGTTGCCGCGATCACGGCTTTTATCGTATGCATACGGTTCTCGGCTTCGTCGAAAACGATAGACGCGGGGCTTTCGAACACCTCGTCCGTTACCTCCATTTCGGTTATGCCGAATTTTTTACATATCTCCGCGCCTACCGTCGTCTTAATATCGTGGAACGCGGGAAGGCAATGCATGAACACCGCTCCTTCGCTTGCCTTTTTCATGAGCGCGGAATTGACCTGATAAGGAGAAAGATCTCTTATACGCTCCGCCCATACCTCGGCAGGCTCTCCCATGGAGACCCAAACGTCAGTATAGATA
>CAZFQJ010000068.1:0-8856 GCA_964520875.1 uncultured Lachnospiraceae bacterium | reverse complement strand
ACACTCGTCGGGGTTTATTCCCTTGAACGGCTCTTTGCCTATAAAGCTCTTTACCGCGTCCTGAACTGCGGGAATACGCGTCGAACCTCCGACGAGAAGCACCTTATCTATCTGAGATACCGATACGCCGGCGTCGGAAAGGACCTGCTTCGTGGGCTTCATGGTAGCCTCTACGAGGTCTGCGGTTATTCTGTTGAACTCGGCGCGAGTAAGCGTAGCCTCAAAGTGCTTCGGTCCCGTTGCGTCAACGGTTATGAAGGGAAGGTTTATATTCGCGCTCATTATGCCGGAAAGCTCGATCTTGGCTTTTTCGGCAGCTTCCTTAAGTCTCTGGAGCGCCATTTTATCCTTACGGAGATCAAGACCGCCGTTCTCCTTAGCGAAGGTATCGGCTATCCAGTCTATTATCCTCTTATCGAAATCGTCGCCTCCGAGACGGTTGTTACCGGCGGTTGCGAGAACCTCGAAAACTCCGTCGCTTATCTCAAGGAGCGATACGTCGAACGTTCCTCCGCCGAGGTCGAATATGAGTATTCTCTGGTCGTTCTCCTTATCCATACCGTAAGCGAGCGCTGCGGCGGTAGGCTCGTTGATTATACGCTTAACGTCAAGACCGGCTATCTTGCCCGCGTCCTTCGTTGCCTGACGCTGAGCGTCGGAGAAATATGCGGGAACGGTTATGACCGCCTCGGTAACGGAAGTACCGAGATATGCCTCGGCGTCGGCTTTGAGCTTCTGGAGTATCATCGCCGATATCTCCTGAGGAGTATATCCCTTACCGTCTATATCCACCTTGTACGACGTTCCCATTTCTCTCTTTATGGAAAGTATGGTCTTGTCGGGGTTGGTGATCGCCTGTCTCTTGGCTACCTGACCTACAAGTCTTTCGTTATTTTTGAAAGCGACTACCGAGGGCGTCGTTCTCGCTCCTTCGGGGTTCGGTATAACGATAGGCTCTCCGCCCTCGTAAACCGCAACGCACGAGTTAGTCGTTCCAAGGTCTATTCCTATGATCTTTCCCATTGTAAAAACCTCCATGCCGTATTTTCGGCTGATTAATTTGTAATTTTATCGGAACCGTAAGTTCTCAGTTTGCGACCGCTACCATAGCGTAACGGTACACCTTGTCGCCTTTTTTGTAGCCCTTTTGAAGGACTGCGGAGATGACGCCCTCTCCAAGCTCGGGATCCTCGGAATGCATCACCGCGTTATGGAACACGGGATCGAACGGATCGCCTTTGTTTGCGTCTATGACCTCTACGCCCATTCTGCCGAGCGACTCAAGGAACTGCGCGAGCGTCATCTTGACGCCCTTTGCGACCTGCTCGCCGTCCTCGAACATAGCCGCTCTTTCAAGATTGTCTATGACGGGAAGTATCTCCTTTATCGCGTCGCCGTAAGCGTCCGAATAGACGCCTTCTTTTTCCTTTGCGGTACGCTTTCGGTAGTTATCGTACTCTGCAAGGACTCTTTTGTATTTATCCTCGGATTCGGAAAGCGCGGCTTCGGCCTTTGCGAGCGCTTCCTTGAGCTTAACGTTTTCCGCCTCCGCCTCTCTTGCCTTATCCTTCTTTTTTTCGTTCTTCTTCGGTGTCTCGTTCGTTTCGGTCTTGACCTCGTTTTCCTCGGCAGTATCCGTAACGACAGTCTCCTTTTCTTCCGCCATTATCATTTTCCTTTCGGTATTTATTGCTTATTCTCGTTTTTTATAGCGTCGGATATCTTGCACGACAGATAATCGACGGTCGATATCACCTTCGGATAATCCATGCGGCACGGTCCTATCACTCCTATCGCCGCTACCGGAAGTCCGTTCTCGCTTATCGTTCTGAAAACGAGCGACGTTCCCTTCATCTTTTCGTCATCGCTCTCGGGACCTATATAGATGTTGACGTCGTCGTTTTGCGCCGACGAGACGACGTTAAGTATATGATCCTTCTTTTCAAGAAGTCCGAGAAGCCCCTTCAGGCTCTCAAGATTCGAATATTCGGGATATCTGAGCATTCTGTCCATGCCTTCCATGCGAAGCTCTCCGCCGTTAAGCGTTCCTATCTCCTCCATAAACGCCCTCATCACGGGCACAAGGAGCGGAGCTATCACCGAAAGACGCTTCTCCATTTCGGCAACGAGCGAAGCGTTGACGTCCTCAACGCTCACGCCGGTAAGCTGATCGTTTAGGACCTCTTCAAGCTTTTCGGCTATCTCGGCACTGACCTTAAAGCCTATCTCCACGAATCTCGTCTTTACTATACCGAGCGACGTCTGCATGACCATGAGCACGCCGAAATCGTTCATCGGCAGTATCTTGAAATTCATCACGAGCACTCTTCTGTGCCTCGGCTTGACCGCAAGCGCCGTATAATTCGTTATATTCGCCGCAGTTTCCGACGCGCCCTTAAGAAGGTTATCTATACCTATCAGTCTCTGCGAGACCGCGTCGTCTATCTGACGTTGTTCTACGCTTGAGAGCGAATAACCGTTCATCAGATCGTTTATATAGGTCCTGTATCCCTTGCTTGACGGCACACGTCCGGCAGACGTATGAGGTTGTTCGAGATACCCGAGCTTTTCAAGGTCGGACATAACGTTCCTTATGGTAGCGGAAGATAACGATACGGGCAACGCCTCGGACAGGAGCTTTGAGCCTATCGGCTCGCCGCTTTCTATGTGAGCGTCCACGACCGCCTTCAGTATCATTTTCTGACGCTGACTCAGTTCGTTCATTTTCGCCTGCTTACCTTCACTTCCTTTTGGTTTAGCACTCTATGCCTTTAAGTGCTAACGCTATGATTTTACCACTATATTCTTCCGCATTAAAGATATTTTTATAAAGAATTTGTGAATATTTTTCTTCGAACGGATTTTTCGATATGATTTTACCGCCCGTCATGCATATAATATCGAAGGCAAAATATCGAAGGGCGGCTAAAAAATGTTCATAGAAGATTACATAGATACGGTATCGAAAGACAAAAACGATATAATAGGCGTGATAAACACGAAAAAACAAAAGAAAAGTGTAAGCGGTCTGTCTTACGACAGCAGAAGATGCGGGGCGGGACACATATTTTTCTGTAAAGGAAGAGATTTTAAGACCGAATATCTGATCGAAGCTTGCGAAAACGGGGCGTGCGCGGTATTCTGCGAACCCGAGATAAACGTAAGCGAGATCTCAAAAAAATATCCGAAATGTACATTCGTCCGAGTTTGCGACGTGCGCCGCGCAATGGCGGTATGCTCCGCGTTCCATTACGGATATCCGTTTAAAAAGCTGACGACCGTCGCCGTCACCGGCACGAAAGGCAAAACGAGCACGGTACACTGCATAAAGAACATTCTTTCCGAAACGCGCGGTATCCGCGTAGCGATACTGAGCGAGACGGTATCGAAAAGCGCTCCGCGTCTGACCACACCGGAAGCGCCGGATATGCACGAAGCGGCATACCGCGCATTAAAAATGGGAATAACTCACCTCATATGCGAAATATCGAGCCAAGCGATGTCCGAAAAACGGTGCTACGGCATAGAGTTCGATCACGGTTGCTTTCTTAACTTCGGCCGCGACCACATAAGCCCGCGCGAGCATCAAAGCGAGGAAGAATATTTCATGAGCAAGGCTTCTCTTTTTCTGCAATGCAGGTCCTGCGTGATAAATCTTGACTGCGAAAAGACCGCATTTCTTACCGCATTTATAAATAAGAACAGACCGTATACCGCGATCACCGGTTTTTCATTCAATGACGAAAGAGCGAACTGCTTCGGGCATGACCTCAGAACGACAGCCGAGGGGTGCTCCTTTGAAGTAACCGATAAAAACGGGCAAAATCAGACGGTTTGCTTAAGCATGCACGGAAGGTACAATGCCGAGAACGCTCTGGCGGCGTATTCCGTCTGTTCTCTCCTCGGAGCGGATAACAGAGCGTTATTTTGCGGAATACTGCATACGCACGTGGAAGGAAGAGGCGAAGAGATCGATACGCTTGACGGAAAGGTAAAGGTCATCGTTGATTACGCGCACAACGAGATGAGCTTTCGCGCGCTCTTTGAATATATCCGAAACGAATACGGAGAGGACCGAGGTATCACCGCGATATTCGGTTGCCCGGGCGAAAAAGCGTTCGAACGCCGCCGTCAGCTGCCGAGCATAGCTCAAAAATACGCCGATCGCATAATAATATGCGAGGACGATAGCGGAAAAGAGCCGTTCGAAAGGATAAAAAACGATATCCTATCCGCGATCGATAACAAGCATTCGGTAAGCGTTATAAAAAACCGAGCCGAAGCGATACGGCTCGCGCTTACCGACGCTTTCGAAAACGGAGAATCGCGCACGATCGTTTTCGCAGGCAAGGGCAGAGAGACGAAAATGCGGACCAGAAAAGGAGACGCGGACTGCGTTTCCGACTACGATCTGGCTCTCGGCGCCGTCTCCGAATACAACGCGCGCCTCTCCCTCGGCTCTGTATTTTCGTCGATCTCCGCGCAAAACGGACGTCTTACGACGATCGTCGCGGAGGACGGAAAGGACATCGCGGAGAGTCTTGCGTTCGCCGTATTCCTTCTTTTGAAAAACGGCGCGCTCTGTCTTGCCGTATGCTCGGAAAACGGCGCAAAGGAGATCGAAAACGCTTGCTTTACACACGGAACGGCATGCGAGATCATCACCTCTCCCGCCGCAGACGATATAAAGAGCATATGCAGGAGAGGAACGCTGGCGCTCTGCCCGTCGGATAAAAATTATATCGGTAACGGCGCGGATATCGCCGTATCGTTAAACTCCGATCATCTCGTATATCTTACAAATCGGGAGGGAATACTTCTTAACGGGCGTATTCCCATACCAAAGCTCTCCGTCTCCTCCGCCGAGCTTATCACCCTGAACGGCGAATACGCCTATCTTCCGGAAATGCTGCGCGCTCACCGCGGCGGCGTCAAAAGCTGCGCCGCAGTTGACGGACGGAAAAGAAACGAGCTTGCGCTCTTTCTTTCCGGAGCGCCGTTTTCCGGGACTCTCTTCTCATAAAAATCACATAAAAATCATAAAAAGACGAAATAATTTAAGGATCGGAAAAGGATATGTGCGGATTTGCAGGTTTTTGCGATAAAAAAGAACGTTTCAGTATCGACGGAAAAAGGATAGCGACGGAGATGAGCGAGAAGATACGCCACCGAGGTCCGGACGGAGAAGGCGCGTTCTCAGACAGTTTCTTTTCGGTAGGCTTTCGAAGGCTCAAGGTAATAGACATCTCGGGCGGAGATCAGCCCATGTTCTCCTCCGACGGACGTTACATCATCTGCTTCAACGGCGAGATATACAACTATAAAACGCTCCGCTCCGAGCTTTCCGAAAAATTCGGTGTACGCTTCCGCACGGCTTCGGACACCGAAGCGCTCTTATACTGTTGCATATATTACGGAAGAGACGTCGTAAGAAAGCTGCGCGGAATGTATTCCTTCGTTTTTTACGACAGAAAGACAAAGACTTTGTTCTGTGCAAGAGATCCGTTCGGAATAAAGCCGTTCTACTACGGATTTTTCGACGGGTGTTTTATGTTCGCTTCGGAAATAAAGGCGTTTTTTCCGCACCCGCTCTTTAAAAAGGAATTCGACTGCGAGATCCTGCCGTACTACCTGCAATTCCAGTACGTTCCGACCGAAAGCACCGCATTTCTCGGCGTAAAACGATTAATGCCCGGACATTTTCTCTTTTACGACGGTGAGCGTCTCGAAGTCAGCCGTTATTTTAACTCCTCCGTTCCCTCTAACGGACGATTTCGCAGTTTTTCATACCTTGATTCTGCCGTAAGCGAGCAAAAGACCTGTACCGATCGTAAAAAAGCGGTCCCGGCAATAAGAAAGGCGATAAGCGATTCGGTAAACGCGCACCTTGCAAGCGACGTGCCTGTCGGAGCTTTTCTCTCAAGCGGTGTGGATTCCGGGTATATAACCGCGCTTGCAAGACCTCAAAAAGCATTCTCCGTCGGATTTACCGAGCACGGCTTTGACGAACGCGCAGAAGCCCAAGCGCTTGCGGACAAGCTCGGAACGGAACTGATAACGGAAGAACTGAGCGCGAGCGAATTCTTCAAGGTTATATCCGAGGTACAGTATCATAGCGACGAGCCGTATGCCAACCTCAGCGCAGTTCCGCTATACGTGCTCGCAAGAAGAGCGAGCGGTGAGGTAAAAACGGTACTGAGCGGCGAAGGAGCGGACGAGCTTTTCGGCGGATACGATACCTATTCTGAAGGTCGGATAAAAAAGCTTTACGGTCATATTCCCTCTCGTCTGCGTTCTCGCATTGCCGCGCATAACGGAAAAATGAGCAAAAGGCTAAAGGATTTTACCGAAAGAAACGAAAAGGATCTCGAAGACGATTTTATAGGTCAGGCTCGCATAATGCCGCCTTCCGACGCCTACGCTCTCCTTAAAGAGCCGTATAAAAAGCTTGCTTCTCCCGCGGATATAACGAAGAGATACTTTTCCGATGTCAAAAAAGCCTCGCGCCTGCAAAAAAAGATGTATCTGGACAGGCACCTCTGGTTACCGTTAGATATCTTAAACAAAGCGGACAAAATGACCATGGCAAGCTCGCTTGAGCTTCGCGTACCGTATCTTGACGTAAAAGTGCTGGCGGAAGCGCAGACGCTCGGGGACGGACTTTTGATACGCAACGGTATGGGAAAATACGCGCTTCGCGCGGCATCGTCCGACGTTCTCCCAAGCGAAACGGTATCAAGAAAAAAGAAAGGCTTTCCCGTTCCGTTCAGAGAATGGATAAAAAGACCCGAATACGCTTCCGTTCTGAAAGAAGCGTTTTCGGGCGAGATATGCGAAAGATTTTTCGAAAAAGAAAAGCTTATATCCATGCTTAACGATCACGTAAGCGAAAAGAAGAACAACGCACGGGTATTATACACGGTATACGCATTTATCGTATGGTACGAGCGGTTTTTCGGAACGCCCGAGCCGATAAGCGCGGTATCGGAAAAGCACGGCGAGATATACGACACCCCGGGAAACGCAATGGCGGTGAACGCCGACAATATTCCGAAAGAGGTATTCGGAAATGAAGATCACATCTGACTTTGTTCCCGTCATACTCGGCTCGGACGAAAACGCTTACGGTTCCGCGAGGCTCTTTTACGATAATTACGGCGTAAAAGCCCGTCTGCTATGCGCTAAATCCATAGTATTCACGGACAACAGTAAGATACTCGATCGCACCGTGATAAAGGACTTCGACACGGCGCCGATCTTTAACGAGACCGTAAAAAATACGCTGATCGACATAAGGCATAAAGGCAAAAGGGCTCTGCTCCTGCCCTGCTCAGATTACTACGCAGAGCTTACCTCAAAAGCCTCGGTTATCCTCTCTCCGTATGTTGAAAATCCGTTGCTTTCGCACGATATATACGAAATGCTCGACGGAAAGGAAGCGTTTTATAAGCTATGTAATAAGTACGGTCTACCTTACCCCGAAACGCTCGTATGCCTTCCGACCACCGTATGCGGAAGCGAAAGTCCGTTCGGATATCCCGTTATAATAAAGCCCGAAAACAGTAATTCCTACGAATATCTTCATTCCGACATAAAAAACAAAAAGAAGGTATATCTCTGTTCGGACAAAGCGGAATACGAAAACGTGATCGAAAGCTTTATAGAAGCCTCATACAATAAAAAGATCATCGTCCAACGTTATATTGGCGGAGACGAAACGAATATGCTGACGGTAAACGCGTACTGCGGAAGAGACGGCAAGGTACGCGTAATCGGTGCGGGCAGACCTCTTCTTTGTTACCGTGATCCGTTATCTCTCGGAAACTACGCCGCTATCCGCCCTGCGGTAAACAGAGACGTATGCGACTCCGCCGCTTCACTTTTAGAAGCGATCGGGTACAAAGGAGTAGCGAATTTCGATCTTAAACGCGACCCCGAAACGGGAATATATCTGTTTTTTGAAATAAATCCGCGCGCCGGGCGCTCATCTTACTTCATGAAAACGGCAGGGCATGATCTGATGACGGAGACGGTCCGCGATTGTATCGAAGATCTCCCGTTTATTAAAAGGTTATACGCCGAACGCGACGGTATATGGAGCGACGTTCCGATATCCGTACTGAAAAGATACGCTTCCGAGCCGCTCCCGAAAGGAACGCACCCCGAGAGCGCGATTTCATTAAGATACGACGCTTCTCCTATACGCACGGCAAAGCTCATTCGCGCCATGCTCGGAAAAGCAAAGTTGTTCGAAAGATACGGATAAAGAAAAACGACCCTTATCGGGGTCGTTTTTTATCATTCCTTTGAATGGTTCTTTCCGTTTCCGGTAGGCTGAAGCGTAAATTCGAAGCGACAGTATTTACCCTGCTCGCTATCGACCGAGATATTCTCGCCGTGAGCGTCTATTATCGTTTTCGAAATATACATTCCGAGTCCGACTCCGCTCTTGTCAAGTCCTCTGCTCTTATCGCTCTTATAAAATCTTTCGAATACGAACGGAAGCTCGTCTTTCGGTATTCCCTGTCCCTCGTTATAGACGGAGACGTGTATCTTTCCGTACTTTGAATGTATATCAAGACGCAATTTTCCGCCTACGTTCGAAAACTTCACGGCGTTATCGCAGATATTGTAAAGTATCTGATGTATGGCGTCCTTGTCCGCAAGTACTCTCATACGCTCTTCGTCGCAGTTAAATTCCACGTCAAGCCGTTTTTCGTCTATCTTCTGTTCGAAGGAAAGAAGTATCTGACGCGCCACCTCGCATATATCGAAGGCGACGAATTCGAACTTTCTGTCGCCCGCCTGTATCCTCGAAAGGTCAAGGAGCTGGCGCACGAGCCTTGAAAGACGCAG
>CAZFQJ010000067.1:0-9015 GCA_964520875.1 uncultured Lachnospiraceae bacterium | reverse complement strand
CATATCTCTGTGATCAGACCATAGCATAATCAATTTCTTTCTTTTTCTTTCTTTTCAAAGAAGGAAAAAGAAATGATGTTCATCATAATAGAAAAGATATTTAAAAACTAAGTTTTTAGAAAAAATCAAGATTCTTCGACTTCGAGCTTCGCCCTCCGCTCGGAATGACAAGGGTGAACATAAAGAAAAAAATGAAGTATATTCTTCGAAAGGTGTATCGAGATGAAAAAACTGCTGGTAATAGACGGAAACAGTATACTTAATCGCGCGTTTTACGGCGTAAGACCGCTTACTAACGGTAAGGGCTTGCCGACGAACGCTCTTTTCGGTATGCTCGGCATACTTTTAAAGCAGCTTTCGGACGTTGAACCGGATTACGCCGCGATAGCGTTCGATCTTCCCGCGCCCACCTTCCGTCATAAGGAATATTCCGAATACAAGGCGGGAAGGCGCAAGATGCCGGAAGAGCTTGCCGCTCAGCTTCCTTATTCGAAGAAGCTTGCTTCGGCGCTCGGCCTCAGCGTTCTGGAGCTTGAGGGCTACGAAGCGGACGATCTCCTTGGTACGGTAAGTCTAATGGCAAAGGAGAAAGGCGTTGAGAGCTATATACTGACGGGCGACCGCGACTCCCTTCAGCTTATCGACGACGATACGTTTGTTCTTTTGGCTACCAATAACGATACGGTAAAGTTCGATCGTGCGCGTTTCTTTGAAAAATACGGAGTCCGTCCGGAATCGTTCATAGACGTAAAAGCGCTCATGGGGGATTCGTCGGATAACATTCCGGGCGTTCCCGGGATAGGCGAAAAGACGGCGCTCAAGCTTATAGCGGAATTCGATAATATCGATAGCGTATACGAAAATATAGAGAATGCCGGTCTCGGCAAGGCGGCAAAGCAGAAGATGATCGACGGTAAGGAAAGCGCGTATCTTTCGAAGCGCCTCGTTACGATAGAACGTCATTCTCCCGTCTCCTTCTCGCTTGACGATCTTAAAAACAAGGGCTTTGATAATTCTTCTCTTGCCGCGCTCCTGCGCGAATTTGAATTTACGTCCTTTCTTAAACGGCTCGGTCTCGGAGCGGCGGAAGAAAAAAAGCCCGCCGAACCGTTAAAGACATCGGAAGAAACAGTAAAAACAGAGCCGAAAAAGCTCGTACCCGACGATATTGGCGTGCTTAGCGGAAAAAGGTTCGGCTTCGACCTTTCTGACGGACGCGCGTATTTTGCAAACGAAAAAGAACTGTATGAGTTTGAATACGGTAGTCTTTCCGAGCTTTCTGACGCGCTCGCTGCCGCTCGCCCGAGACTTATCGTGTGTGACGTAAAGCGCTTGTCTTACAACATACCGTGCGAGATATCGGAAAAATTATGCGAGGATGACGTTATGCTCGCCGCATACGTGATAGATCCGTCGCGCTCGTCGTATTCGCTCCCCGAGCTTTCCAATATATACCTTGACGGCGCTCCCGTCTCGGACGGCGCGGAGCGCGCAAGAGCCGTATATGCGCTTTCGGGGATACTTTCCGAGCGTCTTGAGTCGGTTTTCCAGACAGAGCTTTATAAAGATACCGAGCTTCCGCTCGCTTTCGTACTGTCTGATATGGAAAGAGCCGGATTTAAGCTTGATACGTCCGCGCTTTCCGAATTTCTTTCGGTGCTTTCCGAGACGGAAAAGGACTACACGCAGAGAATATACATGCTTGCCGGAAGAGAGTTCAACATCAATTCCCCGAAACAACTCGGAGAGGTGCTTTTCGACGAGTTAAAGCTGCCCGCCGGCAAAAAAACAAAGACGGGTTATTCGACGAGCGCGGAGATCTTGGAGAAGCTGAAGGGCGATTATCCGATAGTTTCCGACATACTTGAATACCGCGCGGTGATGAAGCTGCGTTCGACTTACGCGGAAGGACTTTTACGTGCGGCTGACGAAAACGGGCACGTCCATACGAGCTTTAATCAGACCACGACGGTCACGGGCAGGCTTTCGTCCACCGAGCCGAATCTTCAAAATATCCCCGTAAGGACGGAGCTCGGACGCGAGATGAGACGGTTCTTTGTCGCAAGAAGCGATGACTACTGTCTGATAGACGCGGACTATTCTCAGATAGAGCTTCGTCTGCTCGCGCACGTCTCAAAGGACGAAAATATGATAAACGCCTTCCTTTCGGGGGAGGACATACACACCGTTACCGCTTCGCAGGTGTTCGGCGTACCGATCGATGAAGTGACCCCCGCGATGAGAAAACGCGCAAAAGCGGTAAATTTCGGCATAGTTTACGGTATAGGGGAGTTTTCGCTTGCCGCGGACATAGGAGTCAGCCGAAAGGAAGCGGGCGAGTATATAAAGAGCTATTTTGAAAAATACCGCGGTATAGACATGTATCTTAAGGGTGCCGTCGAAGCGGCGAAGGCGCTCGGATACGTTGAGACTATATTCGGAAGAAGGAGATATGTTCCCGAGCTTGCTTCGAGCAAGGCGATGATACGCGCGTTCGGAGAAAGAGTCGCTATGAACAGTCCGATACAAGGCTCGTCTGCCGATATCATCAAAATGGCGATGATAAACGTAAGAAACGCGCTCAAAGCCGAGGGGCTTGACGCAAGACTTATACTTCAGGTCCATGACGAGCTGATAGTAGAGTCGAATAAAGACTGCGCCGAACGCGCCTCCGAGATACTCAGAAACGAAATGGAGAACGTCGCTTCGCTCTCCGTACCGCTTACGGTGGAGCTGAAAACGGCGGACAATTGGTACGAATGCAAGGATTAAAGGATACGGAAGGTCTCTTTTCCGCCGTTCCGCTCGGAGCACTCTCGGTGCTTAAAAGACTTGAGGACGCGGGTCATGAAGCGTACATAGTCGGCGGCTCTGTAAGAGATATACTGCTCGGTAAGATTCCGAGCGACTTCGATATCACGACGTCCGCGCGTCCGAATGAGACGGAAGAGGTCTTTTCGGATCTGCATATGATCGAAACGGGGTTAAAGCACGGTACGGTAACGGTCGTCTCGGACGGCGAGCCGTATGAGATAACCACCTTTCGCGCGGACGGAGAGTATAAGGACGGCAGACGTCCCGAAAGCGTTTTTTATTCGGACGATCTTACCACGGATCTTGAACGCCGCGACCTGACGGTCAACGCAATGGCGTATTCCCCAAAGACCGGGCTTATCGACGTGTTCGGCGGATCGGAGGACTTAAAGAACGGAGTTTTAAGAGCCGTAGGCGACCCCGAACGCAGATTTACCGAGGACGCCCTTCGAATACTTCGCGCGCTTCGGTTCTCGGCGGTCTACGGATTTCGGATAGAGGACGGGACCGCTCTGGCGGCAAAACGGCTCTGCGGACGGATAGCGCTTCTTTCGGGCGAACGGGTGTTTTCCGAGCTTAAAAAGCTGATATGCGGAGACTATGCCGAGCGTATCTTAATGGAATTTCCCGAGATAATATGCGAGGTCCTGCCGGAGCTTAAGCCGGCGGTCGGATTTTCGCAGTATAATCCGCATCACGTTTACGATGTCTATACACATTCGGTAAAAGCGTTATCTTACGTAAAAACGACCCTGTGCTTCGTTTTTCGGCGCTTATGCACGATTCTGGAAAGCCCGCGACCTTTTCGCGCGGAGAGGACGGGATCGGACATTTTTACGGACATTCGGAAGAGAGCATTCGTTTGGCGAGCGCTGCGCTTACGCGTCTGAAGGCGGACGGAAATACTCTTGAAACGGTGCTTAAGCTGATAAAATATCACGATCCGGTCATACCGACCGACGAAAAGAGCGTCAAGCGTTGGTTAAACAAGCTTACCCCAGATCTGCTTTTCATGCTTTTGGAGCTGAAGGCGGCGGACAACAAGGCGCAGGTCGCCGACCCTCGGCGTTCGGAAGGCGTAAGAAAAAGGCTTGCCGACTACGATCTTATAAGGACCGAAGCCGAAAGGATAATGAAAGATGACGCATGCTTTTCGCTTAAGCAGCTTGCGGTGAACGGTAACGATCTCGCGGCGATCGGTATTCCGAGGAGCAAGGAGATGGGCAGGGTGCTTTCGATCATTCTCGAAGCCGTTATTTCGGGGGAAGTGGCGAACGAAAAGGAAGATATTTTCGAATATCTTAAAAACTATATTTTTTAATATTATTGTTCTTTATTAATTACATTTATTATGAACTCCTTAACTCACCCGTCATCCTGAGCGGAGGGCGGACGGCTTGCTTTCGCCGACGTTCCACCCCTTGTCATTCTGAGCGAATGGCGAAGCCCGCAGTCGAACCCGTAGGGCGATGCGTAGCATCGGAATCCTAATTTATTACTTATTTCTTTTATTATGAACTTCATTTCTTTTCCTTCTTTAAAAAGAAAGAAAAAGAAACGAAGCAAAGAAAAAGAAAGAAACTTTACAGTCGGACTCTTTCGCCACCGTGGGCAGGTTTTCCACTCCGAGGGGTTCGCATAGAGATAATGTTTTCGTGAATAATGGTGATTAAAATCATTTTTCCGGCAGGAAAAATGGTCAAGCGTTTCCCGATAGGGAAACGGTCAGCGTTCATCAGAACGGTCAGCCTTCTCCCACAGGAGAAGGCGAAAGCTTCACTCTATGATACGACATTGAGATCTACACAAAATTCAATGTAGAAGAAGTTTTTTGCCTACTTTTTTCAAAAAAGTAGGAGAAAGGAAGAAAAATGAACATCATCTTCAATCGTTACCCCGAAGGAAAGACCAAAGCCCTGACCATGAGCTACGACGACGGACCGCTTTCCGACCGCCGGCTTGTCGAAATATTCGATAAATACGGCATAAGAGGCACGTTCCACATCAATTCTTCTCGTTTGGATACGCCGCATAGCTTCAAAAGCGAGGAGATAGCGGAGATATACAAGAATCACGAGATCTCCTGCCATACCTATACTCACCCGTTTCCCAATACCATGCCGAGAGAATCGCTCATAATGGAGATAATGAAGGACCGTCAGAAGCTGGAAGCCGCCGCGGGCTATCCCGTGAGAGGAATGTCTTATCCCTACGGCGAATACAATCCCGAGGTCATAGACCTTTTCCGTTCCCTCGGAATGGAATACAGCAGGACCACAAGAGCTACAAACGGCTTCGGGATCCCTCAGGATTTCATGCAATGGCACCCTACCTGTCATCATAACGGCGACATAATGAATAAGCTTGAGACTTTCAAAAATCCGTCACGCAGAGTTCCCAACCTTATGCTCTTCTACGTATGGGGTCATACCTTTGAATTCGACAGAGAGGATAATTGGTCGCTTATAGAGCAGTTTTGCGCCGAGGCTTCCGGTATGGAGGACGTTTGGTACGCTACCAACATAGAGATACTTGACTACATATCCGCGCTTCGCGCGCTCAGATTTTCCGCCGATTGCTCGGTCGTCTATAACCCGTCCGCGATACCCGTATGGTTTACCGCCGACGGAGACACCGTCAAGGTAATGCCGGGAGAGACGCTGAAGCTCGGCTGAGGATAATACATTACACATTTGCAAATCGAAAAACGGTCGGAGGGTTGACTTATGAAAAAAATCACGGGCGCAAAAGTGGTAACGCCGAACGGAGTGATCGACGGCGACGTCGTATACGGAGAAAAAATAGTGAGCGTCGGAGATAGCGAAGGCTATGATACGGCGGAAGAGCTGAACGCGGAAGGGGATCTTCTCATTCCCGGGCTTATAGATCTTCATATCCACGGTTATCTCGGAAGCGACGCGACGGACGGAGACGCCGAGGGCATTGAAAATATATCTCGCGGAATACTTAAAAACGGAGTCACGGCGTATCTTCCGACGACCATGACCGCGTCATACGAAACGCTCGAAAAGGCGTTTTCGGTTATTCGGGGCGCGATGAAAGGACTTCCCGACGACTGTGCGGAGGTGCTCGGAGCACATGCCGAAGGACCGTTTATAAACAAGACGCGCAAGGGCGCGCAGGCGGAGGAGCACATAAAAGCGCCGGACGCGGATTTCGTGATAAAGCATAAGGACGTTATTAAGCTCATAACCTTAGCGCCCGAAACGGACAAGGGATTTGAAGCGATAAAGCGCATATGCGCGGAAACGAACGCGGTCGTCTCAATGGGACATACGGATATAGACTATAAGACCGCTACGGGCGCGATAGAAGCGGGAGTCAGCCACGCTACGCACCTTTTTAACGCCATGACGCCGATAACGCACCGTGAGCCGGGCGCGGCGGGCGCGGCGCTCTTTTCCGATAAGGTGAGTTGCGAGCTTATATGCGACTGCTTCCATATAGATCCGGCGCTCTTTGCGCCCGTATTCAAGCTGAAGGGTAAAAAATTCAATCTTATCACGGACTGTATACGCGCGGGCGGTCTTACGGACGGAGAGTACGACCTCGGCGGTCAGAACGTTACCGTAAACGGCGTACAATGCCGTTTGTCCGACGGCACGATAGCCGGAAGCATACTTGCTCTGAACCGCGCCGTGTATAACCTCTTTAACGCGGGAGTGCCGATACACGAGGCGGTCAACGCCGCTTCGCTTTACCCCGCGGCCGTCCTCGGTATAGAAAACGAACGCGGCTCCGTATCCGTCGGGCTTAAAGCCGATATGGTCATATGCGACGATAAGCTGAACGTAAAGCGCGTCATAAGGAACGGCGAGACCGTTTACAAAGCGTAAATAACGGCGGATAGTTCCGAGATGAATAAGAAGATATACATAGATATCGGAGACAGACCATTCAAAAGAATGTTGACTGTTACGGTCGAAGACATGGGGCTTGAAGCCGCGTCCGATATATCCGACCCCGAGATATCGCTCGTTATCTGCGATAACCGCTCGGCGCTTACTGTGAAAAAACGCATACCGTGTCTTGTTTTAGACTACGAGATACCGAAGAACGGCTCCGAATATCTTCTTCGCCCGTTTGAGATGTCTGTGCTTTGCAAAACGATCGGGCGGCTGACGCTTTCGGACGGCGAGGTCGGGGAGACGGAACCTACGCTCATGCTTAACGAAAAGAGCAGGAGCGCCGTGTACGGTAAAAAGAGCGTTGAGCTTACCGCGGCGGAGTTTAAGCTTCTTTCGCTCCTTTACGCAAGACGCGGAAGTACCGTAAGCGACGGCGAGATAGCGTGTGGAGTATGGGGAAAAGCAGACACGGGCGGCAGCAATATAACCGCCGTTTACGTAAATTATTTAAGAAAAAAGCTATTAAGTATATGCGGCTCTGCCGTGATAGAGCGCGTCCGCGGAGAAGGCTACCGCATGACGGGCGAGAAGGAGACGGAAGAGCTTTAAAGACCGTAAGAAGGGGATCAGAAAAATGCTTGAAAAGATATATACCATACCCGTAAACGAGGCGTTCGATCTTTGCAGAGACGATCCGTCGCAGGGGTGTCCGTTCTGTCAGCTAAGACGAAGACTTGAAAACGACGAGATAGAGATAATACTCGGGGCTTCCATGATGGAACCGGATATACGCATACAGACCAACGAGCAGGGGTTCTGCGGACGCCACTTCGATATGATGTTCGAGCGCGGTAACCGTCTCGGTCTCGGTCTTATACTTGAGAGCCACCTTGACGTAATACGTAAGAGCTGCGAAACGGGCGGTATCATGGGCTCAAAGACCAACGCCATTCCCGATAAGCTCGCAAAGCTGGAAAAAAGCTGCTATGTTTGCAAAAGGATAGAAAGTTCGTTCGGAAAAATGGTGGAGAACGCCGTGTATCTTTATGAGACCGAGGAGGAATTTCGTAAAAAGACGGACGCTCAGCCGTATTTCTGTCTTCCGCATTACCGCGAATTCGTTCAATCGGCATGCGATAACATGAATAAAAAGAAGCTTCCTGAGTTTCGTAAGCATATAGCCGAGATAGTAAACAGGTATTTTGACGAGCTGCGCGGAGACGTCAGTTATTTTTGTAAAAAATTCGATTACCGTTACGAAAACGAGCCTTGGGGCAACTCTAAGGACGCGGTCGAAAGAGCGCTCCGCTTTATAAGCGGAGACAGGCGGCTTAAGTACGAAAAGCCCAAAAAACAGAATTAAGGAAAACGGTATGAAAAACGAGATAACGGAAAGAGACGGCGGCGTCTGTGTACATAACACGGAATTCTTTGATCCGTCGCAAACATTCGACTGTGGTCAATGCTTTCGTTTCGAGGTCACCGAGAAACGTGCGGAGGGGTACGCCTTCGGAAAGAGGATATGCTTTGAAACGGTCTCCGAGGGTGAGCTTTTTATATACCCGTGTACGGCTTCGGAGTATTACGGGATATGGGAAGGATACCTCGGGCTTGATAGGGACTACAAGGCGATAAGAGACGAGCTGAAAACGACCCGTAACGGCGATATGAGGCTTTATGAGGCTATGGAGACGGGTAAGGGAATACGTATACTGCGTCAAGATCCGTGGGAGACGCTCTGTTCGTTTATAATATCTCAGAACAATAATATTCCGCGTATAAAGAAGCTGATAAGCAGTCTTTGCCGTGCGGGGGCGGAGCTTAGCGGCGGCTCGGAGAACGAGTTCCCGTCGCCTGAAACGCTTCAAAAAATGGGAACGGAAGGACTTTTCGCCCTGAAAACGGGATTTCGCGCCGCATATCTGTACGACGCGGCGGTGAAGGTGCTCGGCGGAGAGGTGGACCTTGACGCCGTTTTCGGTATGACGTGCGAGGAAGCGGAAAAAGAGCTTTGTAAGATCAAGGGCGTCGGTCCGAAGGTCGCGGCGTGTACATTGCTTTTCGGGTTCGGTAAGCTTGACGCGTTCCCGATAGACGTCTGGGTCAAGCGAGTCCTTTCGGAGTATTACGGCGGTAATGCGTCCGGAACGGATTTCGGAAGATACGCCGGTCTTGCTCAGCAGTACCTGTTCTATCACAGACGGTGGCTGGAACGTTAAAAAATCTCACTTGTGTAATACACAAGTGAGATTTTTTGTTGTCATCCTGAGCGGGCTGACCGTTTCCCTATCGGGAAACGCTTGACCATTTTTCCTGACGGAAAAATGACTTT
>CAZFQJ010000066.1:0-9031 GCA_964520875.1 uncultured Lachnospiraceae bacterium | reverse complement strand
TTAAGATAGGAGACAATTCCAAGATCGCCGCAAACGCGGTCGTACTGAAGGAGGTACCGCCGGACAGCACCGCGGTCGGAATACCCGCAAAGGTAGTAAAACGCGGAAGCGACAGAGTTCCTCAGCAGGATCTCGACCAGATACACATTCCCGACCCCGTAGCTCAGGAGCTTCGCCGTCTGGAGGACAAGATAAAGCGTCTTGAAAACATGTTAAAGCATAGCGAAAGCGACAAAGAACGCGCTTCCCTTGACGAAGCGTTATAATGATCGTTACAAGGCATAAAGAAAGGTACGGAAAAAGCAGATGAAGATATACAATACCGAGACAAGGATAAAAGAAGAGCTGATACCGCTGGAGGAAGGCAAGATCAAGATGTACGCCTGCGGACCCACGGTATATAACTATTTCCACATAGGAAACGCAAGGTGCTTCGTCGTATTCGATATGCTCCGCAGATATCTGCGTTACAGGGGCTACGACGTTACGTTCGTGCAGAATTTCACGGACATCGACGACAAGATGATAAAGAAGGCAAACGAAGAAGGCACCACAGTAAAAGAGATCGCTTCAAGGTACATCGAAGAGTATTTTAAGGACGCAAAGGGGCTCGGAATAGAGCCGGCGACCGTACATCCGCACGCGACCGACAACATAGACGCCATAATAGATATAATACAGACCCTTATCGACAAGGGACACGCATATAAAACGGACGACGGCGTATACTTCCGTACAAGAAGCTTCCCCGAATACGGAAAGCTCTCGCATACGAACATGGACGATCTCGAATCCGGCGCAAGGATAGAGATAGACAGCGGCAAAGAGGATCCGCTCGACTTTGCGCTCTGGAAAGCCAAAAAACCGGGCGAGCCGTTCTGGCAGTCGCCGTTCGGAGAAGGACGTCCCGGCTGGCATATAGAGTGCAGCGCGATGAGCCGCCGTTATCTCGGCGAGACCATAGATATCCATTGCGGCGGTCAGGACCTTATCTTCCCGCACCACGAAAACGAGATCGCGCAGTCCGAATGCTGCTCCGGAAAGCAGTTCGTCCGCTATTGGATGCATAACGGTTATATAAACGTCGATAATCAGAAGATGTCGAAATCTCTCGGAAACTTCTTTACGGTACGCGACGCGGCGGAAAAGTTCGGTTATCTTCCGATAAGATTCTTCTTACTCAGCGCGCATTATCGCACCCCCGTCAATTTCTCGGCTGAGACGCTCGCCGCGGCTAAGAGCTCTCTCGAACGCATATTCAACGCCCGCGAGAGCCTTGAATTCTACGCAAAGAACGCACCCGCAGGCGCGATATCCGAGAAGGTAGCCGAAAAGCTTGCGGCGCATAAGGATAAATTCATCGCCGTAATGGACGACGATCTGAACACCGCGGACGGAACGGCGGTAATATTCGAACTTATAAGCGACGTTTTCGCATGGATAAAGGAATGTGTTTCCGCGGATAGCGCAAGCGCGGCGCTCGCTCTCATGGACGAGCTTTGCGGACTTATGGGCTACGTCAAGGAAAAGAGCGAGGACGAGAGCGGACTCGAAGCATACGTGCTTGAGCAGATAGAGCTTCGCACGGCTGCAAAGAAGGCAAAGAACTACGCGGAAGCGGACCGCATACGCGCGGAGCTTCTCGAAAAGGGCGTAGTCCTTACCGACACCCCCCAGGGAACCAAGTACACGATAAACAAATGACCGTAATATAAAAATTATTAACTAAAAGGAGATCTGAAAATGGTAAAGGAAAACATGGAATTTCTCACGAGCTTCGACCCCGAGGTAGGCGAAGCGGTCAAAGCGGAATGTGCCCGTCAGCAGAGAGGCATAGAGCTGATAGCGTCAGAGAACTTCGTTTCTCCGGCGGTAATGGCGGCGGTCGGCTCCGTGCTCACCAACAAATACGCCGAGGGCTATCCCGCAAAGCGTTATTACGGCGGCTGCGAATGTGTGGACGTTGTGGAGAACCTTGCGATCGAACGCGCAAAGGAGCTATTCGGAGCTAAATTCGCAAATGTTCAGCCGCATAGCGGAGCGCAGGCGAACACCGCGGTGTACTTCGCTCTTCTTAACCCCGGAGACACCGTTATGGGAATGAGCCTTGCTCACGGAGGACACCTTACTCACGGTTCTCCCGTAAACATTTCGGGTAAATATTTCAACTTCGTTTCCTACGGAGTGACGGACGACACGAACGTAATAGATTACGATCAGGTCGAAAAATGTGCAAAGGAATGTCACCCCAAGCTCATAGTAGCCGGCGCGTCGGCATATCCGAGGATAATAGACTTCAAGCGTCTTTCCGAAATAGCGAAATCCGTCGGCGCTTACCTCATGGTAGACATGGCGCACATAGCGGGTCTCGTAGCGGCGGGACTTCATCCCTCTCCCGTTCCCTATGCCGACATAGTCACGACGACCACGCACAAGACTCTTCGCGGCCCGAGAGGCGGCATGATCCTTACAAACGACGAGGAGCTTGCAAAGCTCATAAACAAGGCGATATTCCCCGGAACTCAGGGCGGTCCTCTCATGCACGTTATCGCCGGTAAGGCGGTATGCTTCGGCGAAGCGCTTAAGCCCGAATTCAAGGAATATCAGAAGCAGATAGTAAAGAACGCCTCCGTTCTTGCCGACACTCTCCTTTCCGAGGGCTTCGATCTCGTTTCCGGCGGAACGGACAATCATCTTATGCTCGTAGATCTCCGCAAGGTGGGAATAACGGGCAAGGCTCTTGAAAAGCAGCTCGACGAGGTTTATATAACGGTAAACAAGAACGCCATACCGAACGACCCCGAAAAGCCGTTCGTAACGAGCGGAATAAGAATCGGAACGCCTGCCGTAACCTCTCGCGGCTTTGTCGAAGAGGACATGGTAAGGATAGGAAAGCTTATAAAGCTTACGGCTACCGAGTTTGAAAGCAAGGCGGATTATATAAGAGAGCAGGTCACGGACATGGTCCGCAAACACCCTCTTTACTTCTGATAAAAGATGTTTTAAAAGAAAAGACAAAAAAGAAGCTTACGAAAGTGAGCTTCTTTTTTGATTTTATTTTATGATTATGAACTTCGTTTCTTTTTCTTTCTTTTTAAAGAAGGAAAAAGAAATGAAGTATATCGATAAAAAATTAATTAAAAATAAAATTAATAAAAACTAAGTTTTTAGAAAAATGAAGATTCTTCGACTTCGGGCTGCGCCCTTCGCTCAGAATGACAGATGAAGATAAATCAAAATTTATCTAAATATTTTTCTGAGAAGCGCTATCAGCTTCCTCGGAATAAAAGTAATGATCATTCCCACGCGATAGCTCTCCGAGCGCTTGAATCTTGCAAGCTCGTCCTCAAGCTCGGCGATCTTCGCAATATCGTGTTCGGCTCTCTGTGCAACATTCGAGCGATTGAGTATTCCGTCTGAATACTTTTCCGCCGCGATACGTACCGCGGCTTCGGAAGCGGGAAGCTCGTAGATCGGTACGCTCTCGGGCTTAGGCAGAAGAGTTTGCTCGAAGATATCGTGCCAACGCTTCGCAAGATCGACCGACAGGTATTCCTCGGCGCTCTCGCGTGCCTGCCTACCCATTTCTTTTTTAAGATCGTCGTCCTTCAGTATCTTTATAACGGCTTTTGCCGCCGCTTCGATATCTTGCTGAGGAACGATCTCCATGCCTCTTCCGTCGCGCGTGAAATCAAGGTTCGGAAGCTCGTAGCATACGAGCGGAAGACCGAACGTCTTACCCTCAAGCCAACAAAGCGGAGAGCCTTCGAACATGCTCGTAGAGAGCTGAACGTCTGCCGAACTGTACCAAGGCGACATATCGGATTGGAAGCCCGCCATGTTTACGAGATCTTCGAGAGAGTTCTCTGAAATATAACTGTCGATCCCCCTTTTGTAATCGGGATCGTCCCCTTTTCCGACTACTGTAAGCTTTACGTCGGGGATTTCTTTTCGAACAAGCTCGGCGATCTTTATCGCGTCGAGCACTCGTTTGGTGGTATCTATCCTTGCCACCAAAAGCAGATTATGTCCGCTCAGCGGCGCTATACTTGCGTTAGCGTTAAATTCTATCGGATTTACAGTTTTAAAAGTCCTTAAGCCCAAGCTTTGCCACCATGCGCTATCAACATCGGAAATAGCGACTATCGAATCGGCAAAGGCGTATAGCTTATGCAGTATCGAATGATAGTATGCGAAGCATGCGTCATAACCGTCGATCTGAACGCAGAATAGATTGTGCATGTGGACGATGAGGTTTACTCCGCAACTCTTTATTATCATCTCGTCGAGCAGGAGCTCGGGGCTTTCCCATGCGTTATAAACCATAACATCGATGTTATTTTCAATGAGCGCTTTTCTGAATGACTCTATTCTCTCCTTGCGTTCGAAGAAGTTCTTTTCCTTCAGAGCCGGAACGGTTACATGCTTTATAGACGGATTTATATAATAATCGTCCTTATTCGGTCCTTCGTCCGTGAAGATGACAACGCTATATCCGGCTTTTACCCACGTATCGGAGATCAGACTGATCACCTTTTCCACGCCGCCGTTGTACATTCTGAAGTAATATACGCCTATGGTCTTTGCTTCCGTTTTCTTAGACTTAAAAACGTCGAGCGAGGAAAATTCTTCCGCTATGCGTTCCGGCGTGACAATGTCCTCTGTTCCATAAAATTTCTCGGATATGCCGAGAATAAGTTCTCCTAATTCTATATCCTCGCGATCTAACATCGCGGAGATGTATTCCGCTTTTTTTTCGCTCGGAACACGGTGTATATATGTGCCCGCAATGCATCGGTAAGTTTGGTAATTTACCTTACGCAATGCGTGTTTGCACTCTTCTTGAGAGTCTGTTTTCTTTGTAAACTCATTAAGGTAGTTGCTTATATACACCATTTTGGCGTATGACTCTATTTGTTTGGTTGTTAATTCAAAATTTGTCGATACTCCGCAACCGAAGCGATATACATATAGCCTATCTGAAATATAACTATACGATCTTGCATGGTACTGAATGAAAAAAGAATACAGAACGTCCTCCGCCATGTTGATATATTCATCCGGGAGGTGTTCGGCTGCTTTTTCGAGGAGCGATCTTTTGTAGATTTTATTCCACATCTGAAAATCCACGATGTCTCCCACCGCTTCTTTATCGAGTAGTCCCGCTTTGGAAAGCGATATCAGCTTGTGCGGAGCCGAATACATATCTTTTCTTATGTTATCTTCTATATTCTTATCATACTGCGTAGACGGGTCGAATGAAAAATCGAGATCGAAGCGAAGCATGTCCGTTTTTTCCTTTGTTATCGCTTCATACGCCTTTTTGCAAGCGTTCGTGGTGAGTTTATCATCTCCGTCCAAGAACATTACGTATTCTCCGGAGGAGTTTTTAAGTCCCGTCTGTCTTACACGTACCAAGCCACTATTGACCTCGTGCCTTATAAGCTTTATCCTATCATCGAGCTTTGCGTATTCGGAGACTATATCATACGTTTTATCGGTACTGTGATCGTCAACGATAACTATCTCTATATCCTTTAATGTCTGTGCTACGGCGCTGTTTATAGCTTCGGAAATATATTTTTCGACATTATACGCGGCGATTATAACGCTTACCTTACTCATTTTTGTCTCCGTCCTTTTTGTTTATTACCTTTCATTATATCATAAAAACGATAGCGTGTCAACCCTTGCAAAGCGCAAAACGGTCATATAACATCTAAAACTATCTGTGCTTCCGTATTTGTCGTTCCGTCTTCGTTTATCGTGCGTACCCAGATCTCACCGTCGTTTTCGAGCGAGGCGTATACCTTTATCTCGCTTCCGAGAGGGGCTTCGTGCAGATAGCTTATCGCAAGTCTTACTGCGCGTCTGCCTTCGAGAGAGGGTAAAAATCCGCAGATGATGTCGGGGTAGTGGGTGTTATTTACGTGCTTGTTTACGTCAACGTCGTTATACATTACCAAGTATTCACCCGCGAGCCTCATCTCAACGTCTCTCGGCACTCTTACGCGCGACGGAAGCTCAAGCTCTATCGGTTCCTCGCAGGTATAAGACGCTTGATAGGCGTCGGCGCGAAGGATATCCTTTTTCTCGGTGTCGATGAGCGCCCAGACGGACGTCAGCTCCGCCACGACCTCGTCTCCGCGCAGTATACGCGCGCAACGCGGAAAGCTTGCGCCTTTGCTCTTGCATGCCCAAGCCTGAACGGTTATCTCCTCGCAGGCGTGCAGAGGAGCGTACAGGCTCATGCTGAGACGGCTGACGACGAACGTCTTGTTTTCCGCGCGAAGCTCGTCCAAGGTAGGCGGATAAAAATACATCTGGCAGTACGCCGCTTCCTGCATGAAACGCAGAGCTGCCGACGGAGACGCTATGTTATTAAGGTCGAGATCGTGCGGCGAGACCGTCCTTTTCATCGAATATATCATAGTTATACGCTTCCTTTATTTTTCTATGTTGAAGTTTCCGTCCATTCTGTCGACGGAATACGCTTTTCTTAACAGTTCTCCCGGAACGAATTCGTCGAATTTATCAAAAACGGGAGTCTCCGCCGAAGCGGCAAGAGAGTACAGGTCGAGATTTTCCGGGCGCAGAGCTCCGTTTATTGCCGAAATAAGCTCCTCGGGAGAGCCTTTTTCCATTCGAAAGGTTATATAGTAGCAACGTTCGTAATCTATCGCGCTTATGCGGAAGCGCTCGCGCAGAGAAGCGAGCACCTTTCTTAATACCCTGAAGCTTCGCGTTCCGACCCAGGGGAACAGGGCGTAAGAATATCCTCCGAGGCGTATCAGCGGCGAAACGGTAAGTCCCGTTTTTAAGGCGAGCGCGCGCGTTTCGGAAAGACGCTTTTTTGCGCCTTCCTTTAAGTAAGGATAGACAGTATCCTCCGTCAGGATCTTTTGCATGCGCTTTAGTATCTTTGTGTGTATCTCGCCGTAGTCTCCGGGCCAGGATATCTCCATTTTACCTTCGACCGGGTGAACGAACACGAGCTTGCCTTTTACGTCCAGCTCCTCAACTTCCCAAACTCTGCCTGCGAGCGCGAAGCGGTCGCCGACCGGAGGAGGCGAGGTTATCGTGCCTATCTCGTCGGAGCGGTTTCGTACCGTATAATCCTCCGAATCCTTGAACACCGCGTAGAATTTAAAGCTTCCCGTGATCTTTTCTCCGCGAAGTCCGACGATCAGTCCGCCGCTCTCGGTGCGCTCTATAAGGTCGTTTTGTATCATGGAAAGGAGCAGCGTTTTGTAATCCTCGCGGCTTACGCTTTCAAACGGCGGAAGTCTCATGACTCTGCCCGCAAGCTGAGCGGCGGTAAGCTCTCCGCAGGAAAGGAGAGTACTTAACGTTTGGTGGAGCATGAGGCTGAAGGGGAGCTTTTTCGATATCGGGGGCTCGATGAACCGTTCTTCCGCATAGAGCTGGACGACCGCTATGCCTTGAAGCAGCTGCCATGGTATCATCTGCGGAAGGGGAGTATCGGGAACTTGGAGCTCCTCGCGGAATATCATCATCATTTCGGGCGGCTCTCCGCGTCTGCCTGAACGTCCTATGCGTTGCAGGAGCGAGGAAACGGAGTTCGGGGCTTCGATCTGAACTATCCTTTCGAGCCTTCCTATATCTATTCCGAGCTCAAGCGTGACAGTAGCGCAGGTGGTATTTACTATTTCGTCGTTCTTCAGATCAAGCTCGGCTTCCTCGCGTATCGCGGCGGACAGGTTTCCGTGGTGTATGGAAAAGATATCCGGCTCTTCCCGCTTTGCGGCTATCTGGCGAAGGGTCGCCGTTATATATTCGGTCTCCTCGCGCGAATTTGAGAACACGAGGCTCTTTTTGCCTTTTACGCAGTCGTAAACGTAGTCGTAGCCCGGGTCGGAATACCGGGGCTTTTCGGGCGGAGCTTGTGTCTTTTTCGTTTCGTTTTCGTCCGAGACCGCGTTATTTTCGGAAAGTCCGTTCGTTCCTATATAGAAATGCTCCGCGCCGAGACGCCATTTCAGTTTTCCGGACGGGATCTGAGGACATATGGTCTCCCGTCCGCTTCCCGAGGAGAGCCAACGGCAGGCGGCTTCCGTATCGCCTACGGTCGCCGAGAGTCCTATCCTTCTCGGGCTTCTGCCTATAAGGTGCGATATACGGGAGAGCTGACATAGTATCTGATTTCCCCTATCGCTTCCCGTCAGTGTATGCAGTTCGTCTATGACGACGTAACGCAGGTCGGAAAATATCCGCGGAATGTCGTTATATCGGTTTATGAGCATGCTTTCGAGCGATTCGGGGGTTATTTGAAGTATTCCGCGCGGATTTTTCAGCGCTTTGGCTTTATGTGACGCGGCGACGTCTCCGTGCCAATGGAACGCAGGTATACCGCTTTCCGCAAGAAGCTCGTCCATACGCGAGAACTGGTCGTTTATAAGGCTTTTCAGCGGAGCGATATACAGTACCGCGAAGCTATCGGATGGATTCTCGTAAAGCTCGGAGAGTATGGGGAAGAACGCGGCTTCCGTTTTTCCGGACGCAGTCGGTGTGGTAAGGAGCAGGTCGGCGTCCGTTTCGAATATCACGCGCGCGGCTTCCGTCTGCACCGCACGCAGTTCTTCCCAGCCGTGGCGGTATATATATTCCTTTATGAACGGAGCAAGTCTTTCAAACATTTTTGTCTCCTATAAAAATGCGGAAAATTTTTCTATAATTTTAATCATTTTTATTTATCGATATACTTCATTTCTTTTTCCTTCTTTGAAAAGAAAGAAAAAGAAACGAAGCAAAGAAAAAGAAAGAAACTTTACTGTCGGACTTCAGCGCCACCGGGGACGGTTTTTCACTCCGAGGGGTTCGCATAGAGATAGGGTTTTCGCGAATAATGGTAACTATAAGCGTTCTTCGGCAGAAGAACGGTAAGCCTCTCACTCCGGGAGAGATGGCGAATAGAGATAAGCTTTTCGCAAATAATGGTGATTAAAGTCATTTTTTCGGCAGGAAAAATGGTCAAGCGTTTCCCGATAGGGAAACGGTCAGCCCTCTCACC
>CAZFQJ010000065.1:0-9058 GCA_964520875.1 uncultured Lachnospiraceae bacterium | reverse complement strand
TCTTCGGAGCAAGTATATTTCCGTCTATCTGCTGCATTATTATCATCATGATAAGGAACATTATCGCATGTATGGGAGAAACGGTAAGAATGATGATCGCCGACGGGATCATTCCTATATACGGACCGAAGAAAGGTATGATGTTCGTAACTCCAACGATAACGGAAACGAGCACCGCATACGGAACGTGCATTATAAGACATCCGATATAGCATAAAACTCCGACGAGCGTACTGTCTATTATGCTTCCGATGAAATAGCTTGAAAACATCTTATCGGCGAATCTTACCTCTTCGAATATCAGCTCAGACATCTTCCGTCCGAACACGCTTCGCACAAGAAGCTTAGCCTGAGCGCAGAGCTTTTTTCTTCCGTTAAGAAGATACACGGAGATGACGAAGCCTACGAATATGTTGAAAATGAAGCTGACCGTACCGGTTATAAACCCTAAGGTACCGCTCGTGATACCGCTTATATAAGGCTTTAACTGAGTATAGAGATAATCGAGGTCGAGACTGACGTCCTTTAACATGTTCTCAACGAATTTCAAGAGCCACGGCGTATTTTGCAGGATATCGTTTACGAACGCCGTAAGCGTCTCCAAGAACTTCGGTATCGTAGCTACCGTCGCGACGATACTGCCCACAAGTCTCGGAAGGACTATCGAAAAGAAGATACATATTATCGCGCCCCACACTATGTAAGTGCTCACCATACTGAAATAGTGCGCCAGCTTCTTGCTTTTGATCTCGCCGAACTTACGCATGAATAGCTTTTTGTACCAACGCTGGAATACGTTACACATCGGCTTGAACAGATACGCTATGGCGATACCGAAGAAAACGGGGCGAAGCGAATCCGACGCTATCGATATAAGTACGAGCGAAACGACTATCGCCGCGAAAAACGACAGTATTATTATCGTATACAGTCTTTTTTGCGCCTTATGCTGCATTTAAGATTACCTCCAAGAATCAGAATATACCGTCCGAGATCATGCTCGGGCGTATCTTATGATCGAATACTCGGGAACGGGGAATGGCGTTTTGATCAGAAACTTCATTTTTGGGTGCGGAACGGACTCTATCTCGTTTCCTTCAAGATCAAGTATTTTATCTACCGTAAATGCCGTTCCGCTCCTTCCGGGAACGAGCAGCTCTATCTTTTCTCCGCAAGAGAACTTGTTCTTCTGCATAAAGCAAGCGTATCCGGTCTCCTCGTCATACGAAAGAGCGATACCGAGCGCCGCCTGCTCTCTTATGTAGCCCGGCTCCGAGCATATGTTCGAATTATCGACGTTATCGCCGAAAAAGAATCCCGTTCCGTAGGTCCTGTGACAGACGCTTTCAAGCTCCTCCTTCAGGGAAGGGTCCGGAACGTAGCTCTCGGGATCGTCATAGTAACGGTCAAAGGCGCATTTATAAGCGTTCGTCACGGTAGCCGCATAGCACGCACTCTTCATTCTGCCCTCTATCTTAAGACAGGTTATGCCCGATTCCGCAAGCTCGGGAATATGATCTATCATACAGAGATCCCGCGAAGAAAACGTATATGTCTCTCCGTTCTCCTCTATAAGCTCAAATCTTTCGCCCTTGCGCTTGACCTCTTCGATCTCTCCGCGAACCTCACGAAGCCCGTACAGGTTATAATCCCAGCGGCAGGGCTGAGCGCACGCTCCGCGGTTGGCGTCTCTGCCGGTAAGATAGTTTGAAAGAAGGCAACGTCCGCTATATGCAACGCACATAGATCCGTGAATGAACGCTTCAAGCTCAAGATCATCCGGTATCTCGGCGCATATCCGCTTTATCTCGTCAAGCGAAAGCTCTCTTGCCAGCACTATCCTGGAAGCGCCGAGCTTTTGCCATTCGCGGCATGTCCTTGCGCTGACGACGCTCGCCTGAGTCGAAACGTGCAGAGGCATATCGGGAATGACCTCTCTTGCCAGCATAAAGACCCCGAGGTCCGATATTATCAGCGCGTCCGCTCCGCTCTCTCCGAGCTTTTTAAGGTATTCGGTAAGCGCGTCGTATTCGGACGTCCTCGGCATGGTATTTACCGTCACGTACACCTTTACGTTTTTTGCGTGCGCGTAGCTTACCGCCTCGAATATCCCGTCCACGGTAAAATTCCCCGCCGCCGAACGCATACCGAACGCGTTTCCCGCAAGATATACCGCGTCCGCGCCGAACGCTATCGCCGCCTTCATTTTTTCGAAATCTCCCGCAGGCGAAAGTATCTCAACTCTGTTTTTACTCATATAAGATCCTTTAATGTCGTTATTTTTTCCGCGCACCCTCTCCGTTTCAATTTAAAAACGGAGAAGAAGCGCTCATTTTTTCATACTTTGTTTTCGTTTTCCTTTTTTACCAGGTCCACGTTTCGCTTATGCGCCTCGTAGCTCGTCGCATAGAGCATAGTGCCGTCGGAGCGCGAAACGAAATAGTAGTACCCTGTCTTGTCCGGATATATCGCGTAGGATATCGCTTCAAGATCCGGACTGCATATCGCGCTCGGGGGCAAGCCTCCGTACTTGTAGGAATTGAACGGATCGTCCGTTTCCTTATCGCCCGCCGTCATAGGTCTGCCGAGCGAATACGTAAGAGTGGCGTCGCTCTGGAGCCGACCGCAAAACGATATACTGTTCTTTCTGTTGTATATGACGGACGAGACCTTCGGATAATCGGAGATGAATCTCGCCTCTTTTTCTATTATCGAAGCTATCTTAACCGCGTCGTCTATGCTCAGTCCCTTGGCTTTACACGCCCTTCTGTATTTTTCGTCGAATTTCGACTCAAAATTCGAAAGCATCTTATCTATCACCGAGTAAGGCGAAGAATCCGAATAAAAGCAATAGGTATCGGGATAAAGATACCCTTCAAGACGATAAGGGCGGTCGCCCGAAAGAGCGCAAACGAAATCGTATTTCGAAAAATCTCCGTTACGTATAACGTCGGTAAGCTCGCTTCGCGTGCATATCCCGTTATCGTCGCAGATAAGCGTAAGGATATCCTCGACCGTACTGCCTTCCGGTATCACGACGGTGATCTCCGTCCTTTTTCGCCTTACGTCAGCCGTAAGACGTCTGTGTATACCGTCAAAGCCGCCGGTCCTTGAAAGCGTATAGCTTCCGCTCTTTACTTTATCAAGGCTCTTTCCTCTTAAGGCAAGGTAGATCCTAAACCACGTCTCGTTCTTTATCATTCCGCTTTTCTTAAGCGAGCGCGCTATCTCACGCGCGCCGTCTCCCTCGGAGACCGTGAGGGTCACCTCTCCGCTCTCGGCGGTCACGGCAAAGGCGTCGTTTGCAAGAGATATCAAAGCAAACGCGAGCATAGCCGATACCGAGACGACAGAGGCGATATATAATATCGTTTTTCTTTTTTTCATATTCGTTTTTCCGTTCCGTTGGTATATCATACTGCATTTTTTGCGGTATGTAAAACGAAAAAACGCATATATGTCGCTTCCGACCCTTTATCTCGGCGTTATTATGCCCGAATCGGTAACTATCAGATCCGCCGCCAGATCGAAACGGCCCCTCGGAAGGCTCTTTACGACAAAATCCGTATACGCCACGCCGATCTTCGTCACGGCGATACCCGAAAGAAATCTGTCATAGTAGCCTTTTCCGTAACCGAGCCTGTGACCGGTAAGATCGAACGCCATGGCGGGAACCACACATACGGCCTTTTCCTTACTTGAAAAGCTCCATACGGGATCGCTCTCTCTCGGCTCTTTTATCGAAAAGCTTCCCGTTTCCACGGAATCGAGATCGCAAACGAGATGAAAATTCATGGTAGGACCGCTTGCCGCACACCTCGGAAGCGCGAGCTTCTTGCCGCGTGCGAGTACCGCGCGGTTGAATTCGGTTATATCGACCTCACCCGGAAGCGGCGAATATGAGAGCACCGTATCCGCAAAACGAAACGCCGCAAGAGACAATAGCCTTTTGCATATCTCGGCGCTGAGCGCTGCTCTTTGATCATCGGATATCTGCTTTCTCTTCTCCCTGAACGAGGAGCGAAGCTCGTTTTTTCTGTCGCGAAGCGACGGACGGGCGTTAGGCGAGTATTCCATTTTTTAATTTCTCCGAAGCTTCTTTCCCGCAGAGCGTTTCGACTATCTTAAGTCCGAATTCGACCGCCGCGCCCATTCCGACCGCGGTTATAAAGTCACCGTCGCGCTCGCATCTGCTTTCGGTATGCGTAGCGCCCGTAAGATATTTTTCAAATCCGGGGTAACACACCGCACGTTTGCCATCAAGAAGCCCGAGCTTACCGAGCACTGAGGGCGCGGCGCATATTGCGGAGATATACCTTCCGTTTTCCGCTGCGTACAAAAGCGCTTTCTTCACCTCGCCGCTCTCCTCAAGCCGGGTAGTTCCCGGCATACCTCCGGGAAGGATTAGCATCTCCGCGGTTTTAAAATCATAATCCCCGTCAAAGACGGTCATGTCCGCCTTTACCGTGATACCGTGAGAACCGGTGACGAGCGTATCGCCCGTTATCGAAACGGTCTTTACGTCAAGACCCGCGCGTCTGATAAGATCGAGCGGCGCTATCATCTCCGTTTCTTCGAATCCGTTTGCAAGATATACGTATATCATAAAGATCCTCCATGCCGCCGCAGGCGGCTCAAATAGATGTGAATATTTTTTGTTTTACACTTCGGCACGCTCGGTTATTTTTTCGTTAAGCCATTCGGTTATATTTCCACTGCTCGTACTTTTCCCATGTCACGAGAACCTCGCGCGGCTTACTTCCGTTTCTGGGAGAGATGAAACCAAGCTCCTCCATGCGATCGACTATGTCGGCTGCGCGGTTGAAGCCTATCCTCAGATGTCTCTGGATATTGTTCGTCGCCACACGATCCGTTTCTATCGCATACTCTATCGCGCGGCAGAGATAATCGAAATCCACCTCGGACGTGTCCACCACTCCGTTTTCGTCGTCTCCGTCGCCGTAGGCTGCACCGCCCTTCTTACGATCCTTGTTCATCTTATCGACTTCACTGTCGAGATGACGCATTATCTCCGGATCGAACTGAGCCTCGCCGTTATTGTCTATTATATACCGAGTTATGCGTTTTATTTCATTCGAGGTAACAAACGCGCCCTGCACCCTGACTCTGCCGCAGCCCGTCGCCTGATAGAGCATATCGCCTCGTCCGAGAAGCTTTTCCGCGCCTATGTTGCCGAGTATTATACGCGAATCTGCGCTGGACGACACCTTGAACGCTATCCTTGCCGGAATGTTGGCTTTTATAAGACCTGTTATTATATCGACCGAAGGACGCTGAGTACCGATGAGCAGATGTATTCCGCAGGCTCTCGCCATAGCGGCAAGTCTGTTTATAAGGCTTTCCACATGCTCTCTCACCTGTAACATAAGATCCGCAAGCTCGTCTATAACTATGACTATCTGCGGCATGATCTCAAGCGACGGATCCTCGGCTTTCAGCTCGTAGTATTCTTCTCTGTTCCTGACTCCGTATTTGTCAAGAAGCGCGTAACGTCTTTCCATTTCCGTTACCGCCCAGCTCAATGCCGCCGCGGCTCTCTGAGGATCGTCTATTACGGGCATAACAAGGTGCGGAAGCTTGGAATAGATATTAAGCTCGACTCTCTTCGGGTCTATCAGTATGAGCTGGACCTCGTCGGGAGTTGCGCGATAGAGAAGGCTGAGAAGCATACAGTTTATCGCGACGGATTTTCCCGCTTTGGTCTGACCGGCTATAAGGACGTGCGGCATATCGTCGATATCCATATAGACGGGCTTGCCGGTAACGGTAAGACCCACGCAGACGGTTATCTTGCTCTTTGCGTTTATGAAATCTCTGTTTTCGATCAGCGAACGAAGAGAAACAACCGTCACCTTTTTATTCGGGACCTCAACGCCTATCACGGATTTTCCCGGGACCGTAGCTATCCTTACGCCGTCGGATTGAAGCTCAAGCGCTATATCTTCGATAAGCGAGGTTATCGCCTTGACCTTAACTCCCGGTCCGGGGGTAAGCTCGTATCTCGTGACCGTAGGTCCGACGCTATACCCCGAAAGCGAAGCCTCCACTCTGAAGCTCGCAAGCTTTCCGAGGAGCTTGTTCTTGACTTCGAGTATATCCTCCTCCGTCACCGCGTTATTCTGCATCTGCGGATCAAGAAGCCCGAATTCGGGGAATACGTAATTCGGATATCGTCTTTCGCTTCGAGGAGTGATACAACAGGATCCGCCGTCGTCCTCGTCATTACGGACGTCCGTCGGATAACGCGGACGATCCGACATACGATCGGGTATACCTCTCGTCACTCTTACGTTTTCGGTAGAGGAGAACACGTCAAGTCCGTCGCTCTCATCGTCGTCCGGCTCTGTGTCGGCGTCCTCGGAATATTCGTCGTATACCGTTCCTCTGCTCGCGGCGGCTGCACGATCCGAGCCGTCAAGCGGTCTCATGGTATCAAAATCGTAGGGCGTCAGTACCGAATCCGAACCGCTTCTGCGGTCGTCAAAGCGCTTCTCCGCCTCTTCTTCGGGTCTTACCGAACGGTAAGGAGAACCGCTTTCGGCGGTATTTGCCGCGTATCGACCGCCGTCAGCGGGCGGAGCCGTCTCCGCCGTATGAGTAAAACCCGTATCCGTCATACCCCCGAAGCGATCTTTGTCTGCGTAACTGCGTATATTTTCTTCTGTTTTAGGCTCGCTCGGACGAGCGGTCTCCGACATGCGTTCGCTTTCCGTCCGCGCTTTTTCCGCCGAACGTCTCTCCGACGGATCGACCGTGCTCTCGTAAGCTATATAAGCCTGCGAACGCGAGTCCTTCTCTCTTACCTCTTTAAGAGATTCGTCTATATCGATGAACGGATTTCCGAACGGCGAATATGCCATGGATTTCTTTCCGCTTCCGCGCTTTTGAGTACCCTTACCGCTTGATCCGCCGCCCTCTCCGAAAACGTCCTCCATACTGACGAACGGATCGGAAAAAGGAGAATAGACCTTCGATCTTGAGCTCTTGCCGTAGGAGCGCGTCTCCGTTTTCGGCTTAGTCCGAGTCTGCTCGCTATGCGTGGGAGAATACGAACGCGGCTCTTCGGCAAAGCCCGTGCCGTAGCTCTGCTCCGGCACAGAAGTCTCCGCCGTTTCGTTTACGGGAGCATTTGCGGTGGAATCGCTCATATTTTGCAAGAACACGTCTCCGTATGAGAACGGATCCGAGACCGTGGTATCCGCCTTTTTGTGCGACGCCTTCGGGACATCGACGGGAAATTCGCGCACCGTGCGCTTTGCCGTCTCTTCCGTACCGAAGGTCGGGAAGGGATACGGCGTTTGCTCGGGCTTTGACTCCGTTTTCGGTTCGGGCTTCGGCGCGGATACGCGTTCTCCGTATCCTTCGTCGGAAATGTCCTTACGGCGAGAGCCCTTGCGCGAAAAGATCATGCCCCAAAGACCGGGAAAAGACGAGCCGATGAAGAACGAAAGCGCGAGCACCGTTATGATGATCGACACCACCGCTCCGAAAGCTCTTCCGAACATGGCACAGAGCAGTTTTCCCAAAAGTCCTCCGAAAAATCCTCCGCCCTGTCCCGCTTTTCCGCCGTTCCAGCTGACGGAAGGCGAAAAAGGATCGGCAGCTATGCCTTCGAAGGCAAGCACGGAATTCGCCGCGGCAAAGAAAAGAACGAACACAGCAAGCATTATCACCTTGTAGACCGTGGTCTTACGCTTGTTCATATCGAAATACAGGTAAGCTATGACTATCGCTCCGCACGGAATAAGATACGCCACCGCTCCGAACAGTCCCGTAAGCACCTCGTAGACGGCTCTGCCGACAACTCCCGTGCCATTTGAAAATATCAAACATGTTTCTATTATCAGCGCGAGCGCGAACACGACAAACGGAACAAAAGTATAAGCCTTGCCCGAGCTACCGGAATTTTGTGGCTTTTGTGTCGTCACGGCGCTTGCGCCCTTCTTGTTTTTCGGTTTGTTTTTCTGCATTTACTTCCTTCCTTTCCGTTTTCCGATATAAGCCGCGTATACGGCATAATTTTATTTTCGACATCTTGTGCGTAACGTATGCCGAAAGGAACGTTTTTCCCTATATTTCCGTACCTTACGCGCATCGGCGCACGCACGTATTATTATAATAGCACGATTTTTTCTCAATTACAATACCTTAAACAAAATTTAATAAATTTTTTAACCCTTCGTATGACGTTATACCGCCGAAAATCCGCGGCGGACGTAGCGCTTTTACGAATAATTTTCTCGAAACGGTAAAACATAAACGCATAGATGAGACCGAAACGAAAAACGAAAGGCGGAACGTATATGCGAACCTCGGCTTTCAAGCCCTTCTCCTTTCTTTCCGGCGCGAAGCTTGTCCTACTGAGCATATCCGGTATCGCCGCGGGAGTGATAAACGGATTTTTGGGAAGCGGAGGCGGAGTGGTGCTCGTCATCGTCTGCTCCGTTCTTTTTTCCGAGAAAAATAGCGGTATCGGCAAAATGACCGCACCCGAAAGCCCGGAAAACAGAAAAGACCTCGTTCCGAGCGACCCGAAATCCTGCTTTGCGAGCGCCGTGGCTTCGATACTTCCGATGTCCGCCGTCTCTGTCGTATTCTACGCCGTGCGCGGCGATATCGATATCCTTTCATACATTGAATTTCCCATATGCGCCGTTTTCGGCGGTATTCTCGGCGCATTTCTGACAAACAAAATACCGTCCTCGGTACTGAAAACGGTCTTTGCGGCGCTTACGGTGTGGGCGGGTATTCGTATGCTGTGAAAACGGCGTCAAGGGGAGCGCCGCGAGGACCGTATATAAATTTTACGGGCAAAAAAACGGAGACGGTATGCTTTTTTACAATATCTCAGCGGCTTTGATCGCCGCCGTGCTTGCGGCTATGGGAGTGGGAGGCGGCGGACTTGCCGTCATATATCTTGTACTCGTGCTCGGCGCGGAGCAAAAGACCGCTCAGGGAATAAATCTTGTGTTCTTCATCACACCGTCGCTTTGTTCTCTGCCGTTTCACGCAAAAAACGGACGTATCAAATGGAGGA
>CAZFQJ010000064.1:0-9088 GCA_964520875.1 uncultured Lachnospiraceae bacterium | reverse complement strand
GGACCCGGACGAGCAGGCGGGCATGGTAGATCTTAACTGCCGCGCTCTTACGGCGCTTACCTGCCTTACGCTTCCTTACATGAAAGAGGGCGCGGGCATAATAAACGTCTGTTCGATCGCTTCCTTTGCCCCGAACCCCAACATGACAGTTTACTGTTCTACGAAGGCTTACGTTATGAGCTTTTCTCGTTCTTTGAGATTTGAGCTTAAAAAGCGTAAGATAAACGTTCTCGCGGTATGCCCCGGACCTATGAGGACGGAGTTTCTTTCCGTTGCGAACATAGAAAAGGGAAGCTCCAAGACATTCGATACGCTTCCTTACTGCGATCCCGCGAAGGTCGCGAGAGCGTCGGTCAAAAAGTCGGATAAAAGAAAGGCGGTATACACGCCGAGGTTCTTTTTCAAGTTTTACAGAGTGCTTGCAAAGCTTCTTCCGCACGGCATAGTCATGCATATGAGCAAGACCTGATCCGAAAAGCGAAATTTTTTTAAAGATACTGAATAAAAAAGTTTTCGGCGTACAAAATATAATCACGAATTTACAAATGTAAAGGAAGGATCATCAGTATGAACGAAAACGTAAAGCAGAAATGGGCTAACAGAAGCGCATATATTATCCTCGCGCTCTTGCTTATAACGGTATTGGTCGTGACGATAACGGCGATAGCCTCTTCGGTAGCCAAGCGAAACGAGGAGCCTACGCCTCCGATAGACGAGGGTCTTAACGGAGATGGCGGACAGGACGGAAGCGGCGCCGGAGGAAACGAACAGGGCGGAAACAGCGATCTTCCGGGCGGTACGCCGTCGGAGCCGAGCGATCAAAAGCCGAGTGAGGATAATAACGATAAGCCGTCGGACGCCGAGCAGTATGAAAAGGTATATATCACCCCGTGCGACGGAGAGATACAGAAGGATTATGTTGACGATATGCTGGTGTTCTCTTCTACGACGAACGATTACAGAGCGCACGTCGGAATAGATATCTCGGGTGAGGTCGGAGCGCCGGTAAGAGCGTTTTCCGACGGAGTCATAGAGCGTATATACACGCACCCGATGATGGGCAAGACCATAGTGATAGATCACGGAAACGGTCTTAAATCGTATTATATGAATCTTTCCGATACTATTCCGGAGGGGATAGCCGAGGGCGTTACGGTTACCCCGGGAACGCTCATAGGCGCGATAGGAGAAACGGCAAGACGCGAATGTGCGGACAGTCCTCACCTGCATTTCGAGCTTCGTCTTAACGAAAGATGCGTGGACCCGAGATCTTATATAGAGAAAAAATAAATCAAGAGCCTTCTTTTAAGAAGGCTCTTGATTTATTTTCATTAAGTATTATTCTTCCGTTTCGTTAAGGCTCGTTACCTTTAAACGGCGTCTGGAATGTTTCTTTTCGCGCTCCGAGGCGGAAAAGATTATGACCTGGGTTCCGGCTTTGGATATCGCCACAAGCTTGTCGATTATGTGGGAAAGTCTCTTTTCGTCGAAGTAGACGAAGCATTCGTCGAATATGAGAGGGAGGGTCTTTCCGTCGGAAAGCTTTCTGTGGAGAGCTAAACGCAGACAGAGCCAGGCAAGATCGGCGCTTCCGCCGCTGAGATATATACTGTCCGTTTCGCGCGTGCTTTCGGGACCCGTGTAGGTCATTCCGAAATCGCTTGAAAGACTTATGGAGGTGTACCTTCCGTCGGTCATGTCGCCGAAGAGCTCTCCGGCGTAACGTCCGAGGTAGGGAGAAACGGTATCTCTGATACCGGCTTCGGCGCGCGTGAGCATTTCTTCCGCAAGCTCAGCCGCCATGCATTTTGATCTGTACTCGGTAAGCTTCTCTTCGAGATCGCGTATCTCGGCGTCTAAGGCTTCTATATCCTCGTCGCTTCCGACTCCGGTCGAAGCGCGCTTTACTCTAAGCTCGGAAAGACGGCTCTTCGAGCTTTCGAGAGCCTTTTCGGCGCTTGCCACGTCCTCGTCGCTTATCTCGTCGGAATATGCTCTGTTTATCTCGGCTTCTGTGAGGGAAAGGGCGTATTCCTTGTCTTTATCCGTAAATCCCGCCAGCTTTCCGCGGAAGAATTCGTAACGCTTTTCGTGCTCCTCGCGCTCCGACGCAAGCTTTGCTTTTCTCTCTGCGTATGTAGCGTAGTCTCTTTTCGCTTCCTCTACGCTTCCTTTGTTCCACATGGCAAGCTTCTGTGCGAAGTCCGCGGCTTTCTTTCCGAAATCCGCTTCCGCCGCCTTGAGCTTTGCGTTTATCTCTCTTGCGTTTCCGCCTGCGCCCTTGTCGTGCGCTTCACATTCAAGACATACGATCTCGGGGGTGCGTTGCCTTGTGACCCCGAGAAGCGCGTCTAACTTCTTTAAGAGCTTGACGGGTTTACGCTTCAGAACGAACGTCGCCGCGAATATGACGGCGGATATGATGAACGCCGTGCCGATCAAGGTCTTTGACATATCGAGTATATCAAGGCTTGAGAGAAGGAAGAATATAGCGGAGAGCGCCGCGAACGCACCCGTAATCGCAAGTACGATGTTTGCCGCGGTGAGCTTGTTCCTAAGCGAACGATATTCTCCGAGTATTCCGCCGCTTCCGTGTTTTTCGTATATCGAATAGCCCTTCGGCTTTTCGCCGAGCTGCTTCTTTGCAAGCCCGGAAAGGAGACGGAGGTCTTCGCATACGAGACCCGCGCTCTTGGTTTCGGCTTCCGCTCTTTCGAGGTCGCCGATGTATTTGTCGTTCGGAACGAAATTTCCGACGGTATTGTATTTTTCAAGCTCGTCCTGCCTTACCTTACAACCGGTAAGCGCGTTTCCGACCTTTTCGGTTTCCGAGAAGAGCTTTCTTATCTCGGCGGCGCGGCGTTTCTTTCTGCGTTCTCTGAGCTTTTCGAGCGTTGCCTCGGAAGCGAGGTTCTGATTGCTCGTTTCGTTCATTTCAACGGTCAGCTCTTCTACGTTCTGCTTTTCCTCTATCTTTTTTACGAGGACCGCCTTCAGATCGGCTATTCTTTGTTCGGTCTCGGGGATAAGTCCGCCGTTTCCGCGTTTAAGCTTGTACTCCTTGCGGATATTGTCAAGGATACCCTTTGCGCGCTTAAGATTGGTAGCCTCGTTTCCGGTAAGAAGAAGGTTGTTTACCGCTTCGGCGCTCTTGCCGTCAAGCTCCGCGCCGTATTCCTGGCTTACATAGAGCGAACGCGAATAGAGCGCTTCCGGTATTCCGAGAAAGTAATCTCCGGGCGTCGGCGCGCAGTCCTTCCAATCTCCGAACTCTTTTCCCGTAGCGTCGTTTTTGACCGTGACCTTTCCGCGGCCCTTTTCCGTTTCGGTCCTTTCGATACGGTATATCACGCCGTCGTTTCCTTCGACGATCAAAGCGCCTTCGCTCCTTCCGCTGAGAAGGCTCGTATGCTTTTTGCGTTCCTCGGGATTTGAAAACCCGTACAGAACGAATTTTATGAACGCGCATATCGTGCTCTTTCCGGACTCGTTGTCTCCCATTATGAGATTGATCCCGGCGTTAAGCGGAATGTTTTTGTTTTTTATAGCTCCGAACTGACCTATCTTTATTTCGCAAATACGCATAATATGTACTTCTTTCTTTAAGAGTGAACGAACGTCCGTCAGGAGACGGGCATGTTTCCGTCCATAGCGGAAAGTCCGTATGTCAGAGCAAGCTCTGCTATCTTGCGCTTTTCCGGGTCGTCGGACGAGAGCAAGGGCTTAAGTTGTCTGTAAAATTCACCGCGTATGGTGAAATCCGTGTCGAGACCGAGGTAATTGTAGGAAGCGGCGGTCTTGTCTTCGGTCTTGCGTATACCGAGCTTAGAAAGCTCTGAGGCGGCTGAAGTCGCGTCGAATTTACGGTCGACGTTTCCTACCAAACGGAGCTTAAATATGTATTCCTTGTCGGATACTCTCTTTTTGTCGTCGGCTACCGCCTTTATGCGTCCGAGCATCTCCTTTTGATCTGCGGCTCCCGAAAGGTCTACGTTCAGAACGTCGTACACCCACGGACAGAACGATATACGTTCGGCGTTTACGGTCTTTGTGCCGCCGGAATTATCCAGCGTGACCAAAACTCCGCCTTTTTCGCCGTATTCCGAAAAATCGCGTCCCGCTATGCAACCGCTGTATGCATAGAGCGTGTCTCCCGCTTTTTGTATCTCGGGTCTCGTATGTATATGTCCGAACGCCGCATAATCAAGTCCCGAGCCTTCAAGCTCCGAGGTCTTTACTGGGGCGTAGATCGAACGGGAATTATCGATATCGGCATGAGCGCAGAGAATATGGAAGCCGTCTCCCTCCGCCTTAAATCCTTCGAGGGGGGCGGAAGAATGCGCGGTGTCGGTGAACGCGTATCCGTATATCGTGACGCCTAAATGCTCAAGGCTGATCGACTGCATTTCTTCGGTCGTAAAAACGGTAACGTTGGCGGGAAAATTACATTTTTTGTACGGGCTTGCGTACTTGTACGGATCGTGATTTCCCGGCGCGATCACAAAGTGACATGAGGGAGTCTCGGCGAAGCTTTCGGAAAGAAAGTCGAGCGTCGCCTTACTGTAAAACTCTCCGTCGAACAGATCGCCGCATAAGAGCACGATGTCCACACCGTTTTCCGACGCGTACTTTAACGCTCCGAGAAAAACGTTGCGAAGATCCGCTCTGCGTTTTTCGGCTTCGGATATCGGATCGTCCCTGAACGGGCTGTCAAGGTGAAGATCACCCAAATGAAGTATCTTTGTCATTGTGTTCCTCCATGGACATATTTCCCATAGTATACTATAATTGTATAACAAAAATCGATTTTTTGCAATAGTTTTGTGTAAATTTATTTGATTTATGTGTCGATAATATTTTAGATCTGACCCCGAATCGAAAAATAACGGCGCAAGAGTCGTTTTACGCCGTTATTTTTTTCGTATTTCAGAGCTTTGAAAGCTCCTCTTTTATCATCTGCATGTCTTTCAGCATGTCCTCTTTTTTGCGCGGATCTCTCAGAAGGAGAGAGGGGTGATACACCGCGCACATCTTGTATGTGCCCTTTTGGAACCATATTCCGTGCTCCTTTGTTATCTTGAAATCCGGCTTTATCAGGCGCATGGCGGATATACGGCCGAGACAAACTATCATCTTCGGTTGTATCAGCCTTACCTGATCTCTGAGGTATTCTATACAGAGATCCTGCTCCTCGGGCTTCGGGTCGCGGTTCTTCGGCGGACGGCATTTGAGCATGTTTGCTATGTAGACAGAGTCTCTCGGTATGTCGACGGCCTCCAGATAGCGGTCGAAGAGCTTTCCCGCGCGTCCGACGAACGGCTGACCAGAAAGGTCCTCCGTTTCTCCCGGCGCTTCTCCGACGAACATCAGCTTTGCGTTTCGGTCTCCGGCTCCGAATACGACGTTGTGTCTTGTTTCGCAAAGAGGGCACGCTTTGCAGTCCTTGCATCTTTCTTCAAGTGATTCCCAGGTAAGTTCCATTTTTTTCTCCGTTCCGCCGTCTTTACGGCATGATATCTAAAGGTCTCCGAGCGTTTGCACAGCTCGGTCCTTGCATATGCTTTCGCAATGTTCGCCTATGTAAGAGAGTATCGTTTGTGACGTATGACGTGACCCGTACTCCGTCAAAACGTCCGTTTTTTGAGTTTCGGGTTCGATCGCGAGATAGAATTTTCCGCTACTGTCGGTATATGCGTCGGAATGTCCGCCGTATTTAAGCGCCAGCAGTTGTCTGCACGCCGAGATCAGATCTTTTGTTTCGTCAAAAGAGTATACATTTTTTACGGCGCTCGGTGCGGGATCCCGCGTTCCGAACGAGACGTAAGAGTTATCGCGATCGGTTTCGGCGTTTTGGGGTGCGTTTATTTTTGAAACGTATATCTCGCAGCCGCCGCTTTTGTCGGGGTATATCTGAATGAATATACGGCGTTCCGCGGCGTCGAAGCCCGTCTTTTGCTTTACCTCGTCGAAGATACACCAAAAGACTCTGCGCGTTTCGGTATTATCGTAATCTATCCTGTCGCAGGTTATCATGTAACCGTCAAGATCTTCTTTTGTGAGCGAGATACGTATCTTGTTTTTTGAAATGAGCAGTAGCTCCATTATGCTATCCAACCTTTCGAAGCGCTTTTATGATATCCGTACTTACATTATAATCCGGATCATGCGCTTCGGCTACCCCTAAAAAACAGGAAATCTCGCCTTTTTATTCCGAAATGACGCAAATGAGCTTTTTATAGGAAGGCACGGTTAAAATTACATCGCCATATACGTTATCTTTTCGGGAATGTGCGTTTGTATCTGTCTTTACATTCGGCTATTATCTGCTCGGCTTCGCTTCGTCCGTGCATGCTCTCAACTACCGTATGAAGTCCTTCGAGCTGCTTGTATACCGAGAAAAAGTGCCGTATCTCCTCAAATCTATGCGACGGAAGCTCGGAAACGTCCGTATATTCGGACAGAGTCGGATCTCCGAAGGGGATAGCGATGATCTTTTCGTCCACCTCGTCGTTATCTATCATCTTAAGAACGCCTATCGGAAAACATTCGACGAGCGTCATGGGCATAAGCGGCTCCTGGCAGAGGATAAGTACGTCCAGAGGGTCGTTGTCTCCGGCTAAGGTGCGGGGAATAAAACCGTAGTTTGCGGGGTATCTTGTTGATGTGTACAAGATACGGTCGAGCTTTATCAGTCCCGTATCTTTGTCAAGCTCGTATTTGTTCTTCGAACCGGCGGGGATCTCGGTCACGCCGAAAAATCTGTCGGTCTGTATCTTTTCATCGGGAAAATCATGCCAGATGTTCATTTTGTTGTTCTCCTGTGTAGCTTATTTTGAAGGAAAACGCTCGCTTACCGCGTCCTACACGAGATTATACCATACATTACTCTTTTTTGTCAAGCGTTTTCCGTAAATGCGGTATTTGTACCTTACGGTTATTATATCTCGGAAACGCCCCTTGTATGCAGATATGAGTTTGAAGTTTACGGTTGACAGAAGCTTCAAAAAGTGATATAATAAAAGAAGCGGATATTCCGCAAATACATAAACAGAGAGGTGAAAACGATGAACGGAGAATATGGCAGTCGCACGGATGTCGGGCGAAGTATACCGAAGGCGATAAAGAAGATATTCTTCGGTTCTTTTTCGTTTTCGGTTGATAATATGCGGTCAAGATACGTTCGTTCTTGATCGCGGCTTTGCACGGCGTCCTTTTGCGGCGGTCTCTTTCCCCAATGTTTTTCGAAGAAAGGAGAGACTTAAGATGAAAGAAAGGGCGATCGAGCTCCTTACGGAGCATAGATTTGCGGAGCTCCGGGCTTTGCTTACGGAGCTGAATGCGGCGGATCTTGCGGTAACGCTTTCGGAGATACCGGAGAACCTTTTGCCGGCGGTGTTCAGACTGCTGCCGAAGGATCTGGCGGCGGAGACATTCGTTGAAATGGATAGCGACATGCAGGAGACGCTTTTGCGCGCTTTTACCGATCCCGAGCTTGAATGGGTTATGGCGGAGCTATACGTTGACGATACGGTCGATATAATAGAGGAGATGCCGGCGACCATAGTCAGGCGGCTGCTTAAGAGCGTGTCGAAGGAAAAGCGCGAGGTAATAAACGAGGTGCTCAACTACCCGAGCGGCAGCGCGGGAGCGTATATGACGATAGAATACGTCAGCCTCAAAAAAAATATGACGGTCTCGCAAGCGTTTGAAAAGATCAGGCGCGAGGGAATAAACAAGGAGACTATATACACCTGTTACGTAACGGATAACTTCCGAGTCGTTATGGGTACGGTCTCGGCAAGAGAGCTTATGCTCGCGCGTCCCTGCGATAAGGTCGAGGACCTCATGGAAACGAACGTGGTGTCGTGCTTTACGTCAGACAGAGCCGAGGACGTCGCGCACATGATAGAAAAATACGACCTTTTGGCGATACCGGTTACCGACGCCGAAAAAAGGATAGTCGGGATCATAACGTTCGATGACGCCATGGATATCATTCGTGAGGATACGGACGATACCATAATGAAAATGGCGGCGGTCGAGCCTCTTGAAGAGAATTATTTCAAAACATCTGTACTGACTCATGCGAAAAAAAGGATACTTTGGCTTCTTGTGCTCATGGTGTCCGCGACAGGTACGGGAATGATAATAACGGCGTATGAAAACGCGATGACGGCGCTCATGGTGTCGTTTATACCCATGCTCATGGATACCGGCGGAAACAGCGGTTCGCAAAGCTCGGCAATGATAATAAGAGGACTTGCTACGGGCGAGATAAAGCTGAAGGACTTCGGACGAGTGGTCTTTAAGGAATTTCGTATAGGTCTTATCGCGGGAGTTTCGCTTGCGCTCGCAAATGCGCTAAGGTTGCTCCTTTTGAACGCCGTTTATTATCACGATCCGAGCGGAATGACGTTAGAGATGATAGTCGTAGGTATAACCCTCGTTTGCGCGGTCGTGATAGCGAAAACGCTCGGTTGTATATTGCCTATGCTCGCAAAGCGTCTCGGACTTGATCCGGCGCTCATAGCGTCGCCGATACTTACTACGTTTGTCGACGCCGGCACGGTGCTCATATACTTTCGTATAGCGGTGGGCTTCGGAATGTGATTGGCATGTTTTCTGTGCAAAGTCGAACTTAGTGTCATCCTGAGCGAAGTCGAACCCGAAGGGCGATGCGAAGCATCGGGATCTGCATTGCTTTTATCGACAATTGTTTGAGATCTGTATTGAATTAGCTACCCGAGATCCCACCTCACTTTCGCTCGGCGCTTTTTCGTCCGTGTCATTCTGAGCGCAGTCGAAATCCGAACGTAGTGAGGATCAAACGGTGCGTAGTGACGTTTGGAATCTCGGACGAAAAAGTTCGACTCGCTTCGCTCGCTCAGGATGACTGATCGTTCCCCTGACGGTAGAACGCTGATCGTTTCCTTATCGGGAAACGCTTTACCGTTCATTATCGGAATATTTTAAGGCTCGCCCTTTGGGAGAGCTCCCGCGTAAGCGGGTGAGAGGGCCCCCTTTACGTTAGCCTTGGCATGTTATAATGTCAAGTGCAACACTTGAAAAAATCGAAAAAAGTATAGAC
>CAZFQJ010000063.1:0-9176 GCA_964520875.1 uncultured Lachnospiraceae bacterium | reverse complement strand
AAAGCTGCCGTCGCGTCCGTGCCTTCCGCTAACTGAGGAGCTTCGCCGAAAAGGAAGTTACATAAGCTCGGATCTTTTGCCGATAACGGTCAGGGGAAGAGCGTCCGGAGGGGTATACACATTGCCGGGAGACGTAAGCTCTCAGTTTATAAGCGGAATAATGCTCGCCATGCCGCTAACAAATGAATCGGCTTCGGTAAAACTTACCTCTCCTCTGCAATCGAAGATGTATGTCGATATGACGATAAAGACTCTTTTAAGGTTCGGAGTGGAATGGAAGGAGATACCGCTCGGAACGGCTGAATACGGTCACGGCGGATACGTTATGCTCGGCGGAAGGTACAAAAGTCCGGGAGTATATGTCGCCGAAGGCGATTGGTCGGGCGCGGCGTTTTTGGCGGTCGCGGGCGCGATAAACGGAGACGTTACCGTGCAGGGACTTGACGTAACGAGCGCGCAGCCCGACAGAGCGATAGCCGATATAATAAAGGATTTCGGAGCCGATATATCATATCAAAACAGAGAACTGAGCGTAAAGACTTCAAAAAAACGTCCGTTTTCGGCGGACGTATCGCAGTTTCCCGATCTTTTTCCGGTGCTTGCCGTGCTCGCGGCGGCGGCGGACGGCGAGAGCCGTCTGTATAACGCGGGCAGATTGCGTTTAAAGGAGAGCGACAGGATAACGGCGGTCCGCAACATGATAAATTCGCTCGGAGGAAGAGCGGTTTCGGACGACGACAGTCTTACCGTTTACGGAAGCGGTGCTCTTGAAGGCGGTACCGTGAACGGAGAGAACGATCACAGGATAGTTATGAGCGCGACGGTAGCGTCGCTTATATGCAAAAACGAGGTAAAGATCATAGGAAGCGAGGCGGTAAGTAAATCTTACCCGGCGTTCTTCGACGATCTTTCTGCGATTTCCGCTCGGGCGTGACGCAGATACCCTCGGAAAGGACTTGATAACAGATGTATTCCGAATTCGGAAGAAACATAAGAGTAGGCGTTTCGGGCGGATCGCACGAGGAATACGTTTCCGCGATCGCTTACGGCGTTCCCACGGGCTTTGCCGTCGATACGGAAAAGCTCGGACGGTTCATGAAACGCAGGCAGGGAGGAAACCTTCCCTTTACCACACCGAGAAAAGAGGCGGACGAGCCGATATTCGTTTCCGGAGTCGATGAAAACACCGTGACGAACGGCGAGCCTCTTGAAGTAAGGATATATAACAAAAACGTCCGTTCGGGCGATTATAACGGATTTTCCGATACTCCGCGCCCGTCTCACGCGGACTATACCGCTCCTCTGCGTTTCGGAAAAGATATAGATATGAGAGGCGGAGGGCATTTTTCGGCACGTCTTACCGCGCCCCTATGCGTTATAGGCGGAATATTCAAGCAGATACTTGAAAAAAAGGGCGTATTCATAGGTACTCATCTTTTTTCCGTCGGAAATGTTTTCGACGAACCGTTCTCGCTCGCCGGAGTTAACTTAAGAGACCTTGATAGGATAAACGGGCATGAGTTTCCCGTGCTTGATGCCGGTAAGTCGGAGCTTATGATGCGTGAGCTTGAAAAGGCGGCAAAGGACGCCGATTCGCTCGGAGGTATAGTCGAATGTGCGGTCGTCGGAATGGGCGCGGGCTACGGAGATCCGCTCTATTACGGCGTTGAAAACGTCATATCCGCGGCTATGTTCGGGCTTGGAGGAGTACGCGGAACGGAGTTCGGTCTCGGCTTTGCGGCGGCAAGCATGCGCGGAAGCGAGCATAACGACCCGTTTACAATAAAGGACGGCAAGGTAGTTACGGCTACCAATAACAGCGGAGGCGTTCAGGGCGGCATAACCAACGGTATGCCGATAGTGTTCAGAGTCGCTTTCAAGCCGACGGCTTCGATAGGCATAAAGCAGAACACCGTTTCGCTTTCGGATATGACCGATACCGAGATAGCGATAAATGGACGCCACGATCCGTGTATAGCGATAAGAGCGCTTCCGTGCGTTGAGGCGCTTACGGCGATAGTCCTCTCCGATCTTATGGTCTCAAGGGACGGGACTTTATGAGCGGTAAGATAAAAGTGCTTGCGGTGGTTGGACCTACGGCGTCGGGAAAGACGGCGCTCGCGGTCGAGCTTGCAAAGCGTTATGACGGAGAGGTCGTTTCCTGCGACTCTATGCAGATATACAGAGGAATGACGGTGGGGACCGCCGCGGCGACCGAGGAGGAAAGGCGCGGAATACCTCATCATCTGATCGGTTTTGTATCTCCTCTTGATAATTTTTCCTGCGCGGATTACGCCGAAAGAGCCGAAAAATCGATAGAGGATATAAGCGCGAGAGGCAAGCTTCCGATACTCTGCGGAGGAACGGGACTGTATCTTGATACCGTTCTGAGAGGCACGCGCCTTTCCGAGGCGGGAAGAGACGACGGATACCGAAATGAACTTTCGGCGTATTCGGCGGAGAAGCTTCACGAAATGCTTACCGATATCGATCCGGAATCCGCCGAAAAGATACATGCAAACAACGTAAAAAGGGTCATCAGAGCGCTGGAGATATACCGCGTTACCGGAAAGACAAAGACCGAATGGGACGCTATGTCGAGAATAGAGGAGTCCGTTTACGACGCTATATTGATAGGGCTTGATTTTCGCGATAGGGAAAAGCTATACGAGCGAATAAACAGAAGAGTGGATATCATGCTTGAAAAGGGTCTTGAAGCGGAGGTCAGAGCGCTTGACTGCGAAGGCTTCAGGGCGTCCACCGCGGCTCAGGCGATAGGTTATAAGGAGATGCTCCGTTACATCGACGGACATGTGACGATCGAAGAAGCGGCGGAGGAGATCAAAAAAGCGTCGCGTAACTACGCAAAGCGTCAGCTTACGTGGTTCAGAAACGAGCCCGATATACGCATGATATATCCCGACGAATGTCCGGAGGACGCGGATAAATTTGAATTTATTGTAAATTCTGCGGTAAATATTATAAATATTATATAAAATATGTTATACTTAGAAAAACGGCGCAAAAGGAGGCAGCTTAACGGTGGATGAAGAATACAAACGCTTCGTTTCCGAAAGACTCGGAAGCGTAAGAGCGCGAATACGTAACAGAACGCTTGAAAGAGCTGCCGACGGCGCTTTTGCTTCGGAGGACGTTACGCTTCTTGCGGCAACGAAGGGCGTTGACGCCGAAGCGATAAATTACGCTCACAGAGAGCTTGGACTTGACCACATAGGCGAAAATAAGGCACAGGAGCTTGTCCAAAAATATCCGCAACTTGACAAAGCCGGATTGCACATACACTTTATCGGGCATCTGCAGACCAACAAGGTAAGGCAGATAATCGATAAGGTCGAGATGATACATTCCCTTGACAGTATCGGGCTTGCGGAGGAGATAGACAAGCGCGCGGGCGCGATAGGAAAACGAATGCCCGTGCTTGTGGAGATAAACATCGCCCGTGAACCCGAAAAAGGCGGCGTGTTCCCCGAAAATGCGGAGACGTTCATAAGAGAGGTCTCTCGCCTTGCGTCGATACACGTTAAAGGTCTTATGACCATGGCGCCCGCCGGTTGCTCGGAAAGTGAGTACATACGTTATTTCACCGAAGTAAGGAGCTTGTTCGATAAGATCGGCGCCATGGGTATTCCCGGGGTATCAGCCGAGGTACTCAGTATGGGCATGTCGGACAGCTACGAATACGCGGTATCATGCGGTGCAACGCTGGTACGCGTAGGCAGCGCGATATTCGGAAAACGCGCTTATCAGATCTGAAACAAAAATAAAAATTACAAGGTTCCGCAGAAAAGAGTGCGGACAAGGAGGTAAAATCATGGGATTTTGGAATATCAACAAGAAGGACGATCTTTACGAGGACGATAATTTTGAAAATGAAGACCTTGAGATAGACGATTTCGATCAGCCGAGGGAAAAGAGCGCTCCCGTAGCGCACGGCACGCTTCAGATGAAGGTCGTGCGTCCCAAGAAGCTCAAGGAAGCTACCGAGATAGCGGAGAGCCTTCAGAACGGTCAGACGATAGTTCTCAACCTTGACGAGATGGACGATTCCGCCGCAAGAAGAATGATAGACTATATAGCCGGAGTCATCTTCGCAATACGCGGAAAGATCGAGCGTCCCGCGGACAGAACGTTTTTGCTTACTCCCGACGGAATAAGCGTAGCTACCGAAGAAAAGGACGCCGCTCATTAACTTCATGGAGCTTTTGTTTCCGCTGATCTCCGGGATCGTGAGAACTCTCGTGATCTTTCAGATACTACTGCTCGTCGTATCTCCCGTCATCACACATACGTTGTTCTCGGATAACGATAAGGCGGCTCGCTTTATACTCACCGAATGTGACATATGGACGGCGGGCGCGGAATATCTTCTTTCGCCGTTTGAAAAAAGAGTCGGAAACGCGGTGGATTTTCCGCTCATTCTGACCGAATGCGTACTTTATGTGATAGCGTTCGGCATGGTATGACGCGCGGCTCCGGCGGTAACGGCACACCGAAAAACAGTTTCAAATAGGAGACATACTTAAAAATGGCAACCGATTATTCAAAAACTCTTAATCTGCCCGCGACGGGATTCGCTATGCGGGCAAATCTTCCCCAGCGCGAGCCGGAGATGCTTGCCGAGTGGGAAAATGAAGATCTCTATAAGCTCGTAATGGAAAAGAACGAGGGCAAGCCGAAGTTCGTGCTTCACGACGGACCTCCTTACGCCAACGGAGATATCCATATAGGCCATGCGCTCAATAAGACGTTAAAGGACTTCATCGTCCGTTATCAGAATATGAGCGGAAGGTGCGCTCCGTACGTTCCCGGCTGGGACTGTCACGGACTTCCCGCCGAAAGCGCGATAATCAAGCAGACCAAGCTTGACCGCGGTTCGATGACCGTATCCGCCTTCAGAGATAAGTGCAAGGACTTCGTCCTTTCTTACGTTGACAGACAGAGAGAGGGCTTTAAGCGTCTCGGAGTCATCGGAGATTGGAAGGATCCTTATCTTACGCTGAAGCCGGAATTCGAAGCAAAGCAGATAGAGATATTCGGCGAAATGGCGAAGAAGGGCTATATCTACAAGGGAATGAAGCCCGTTTACTGGTGCGCTTACGACGAAACGGCTCTTGCCGAGGCGGAGATAGAGTATAGCGACGATAAATGCGATTCGATATACGTAAAGTTCGAGGTCACGGACGATCTCGGCGGTAAGATAAGAAATATTCCCGGCGTACCGGAAAAGGTGTATTTCGTCATATGGACGACCACGACCTGGACGCTTCCCGGAAACCTCGGTATATGCCTTAATCCCGATTACGAATATTCCGTAGTCAAAGCGGGCGATGAGGCGTATGTAATGGCGAAAGAGCTCATCGAAAACGTCATGAAGATCGCCGGAATAGAGGAATACGAGGTCCTCGGAGGCTTCAAGGGCAGAGACGCCGAGGGAATGAAGGCGGCGCACCCGTTTATCGACCGTCCCTCTCACGTTATCTGCGGCGCGCATGTTACGCTTGAAAGCGGTACGGGCTGCGTTCATACCGCTCCCGGCTTCGGTGCGGAGGACTTTGACGTATGGCGTAAATACAAGGATCTTCCGGAGCTGATCGTTCCTGTCGATTCCAAGGGTAAGCTGACCGAGCTTGCCGGAAAGTATAACGGTCTTACCACCGCCGAGGCTAACGTCGAGATACTTAAGGATCTTGAGGAGAGCGGCGCTCTGCTCGCGGTACAGAAGATAGTCCACCCCTATCCGCATTGCTGGAGATGTAAGAATCCCATAATCTACCGTGCGACCGAGCAATGGTTCGCTTCCGTTTCGGATATGACCGATGCGGCGGTAAAGGCATGCGACGGCATAGAGTGGATACCCGCATGGGGCAAGGACAGAATGATCGCCATGATACGCGAGAGAAACGATTGGTGTATATCACGTCAGCGTAACTGGGGCGTACCGCTTCCGATATTCTACTGCGCCGATTGCGGTAAGTATATAATAAACGATGAAACTATCAAGAGCGTTTCCGCGATATTCCGCGTAAAAGGCTCAAACGCCTGGTACGATATGTCGGCGGAGGAGCTTCTTCCCAAGGGCTTTGTATGCCCCGACTGCGGCGGCAAGAGCTTTACCAAGGAAAAGGATATCATGGACGTGTGGTTCGATTCCGGTTCTTCTCACGCTTCCGTGCTTGAAGAAAGAGAAGAGCTCACCTCGCCCGCGGATATATATCTTGAGGGCGGCGACCAGTACAGAGGCTGGTTCCAGTCTTCTATGCTTACGTCGATAGCCGCACGCGGCAGAGCGCCTTACAAAAAGATAATAACTCACGGCTGGACTGTCGACGGAGAGGGCAAAGCCATGCACAAGAGCGCGGGCAACGCCGTATCTCCCAAGGAGATAATAGACACTTACGGCGCGGATATACTTCGTCTGTGGGTATCGTCCGTAGACTATACGGTCGACGCAAGAATATCCAAGGATATACTGAAGCAGCTCTCCGAGGTATACAGAAAGATAAGGAACACCGCAAGGATACTCATGGGAAATCTCGGAACCGCCGAGACGGACTTCAATCCCGATAAGGATATGGTCTCCGACGACAAGCTTGAGGATCTTGACAAGTGGGCGCTTGCGAAGCTCAATAAGCTCATTCGTAACGTTCGCGCGGCTTACGAGGCTTGCCAGTTCCATATAGTCTATCACGAGATAAGCAACTTCTGCACGATAGAGATGTCCAAGCTCTACATTGATATCGCTAAGGACAGAACTTATGTCGACGCAAAGGACGGCGAGAGCCGCCGCGCGGCGCAGACCGTCATGTATAAGATACTTTCGGCGCTCGCAAGGCTTGTTTCTCCGATACTTGCGTTTACCGCGGACGAGATCTGGAAGGCTATGCCTCACCTCTCTTCCGACGACGTAAGAAACGTTCTTCTTAACGATATGCCCGAGTATGACGCAAGCGAGCCGTATGCCGAGACCGAAGCGAAGTACGACAGACTCTTCGACGTTCGCGACGAGGTGCTCTCCGCACTTGAGGTCGCAAGAGCTTCTAAGGTCATCGGAAAGTCTCTTGAGGCAAAGATAGAGTATACCGTTGACAATAGCGCTTATAAGTGGCTCTCCGAGCTTGGCGAGGACGTGCTCTCCGATATATTCATAGTATCTCAGACTAAGCTTATCGACGGCGGAGATATGGACGAGAGCGATATCAAGGTCATGCCGGCAGACGGAAATAAGTGTGCGCGCTGCTGGAAGCATTCCGCGGACGCGATAGAGGTCGACGGCGAGCATATCTGCCCGCGTTGTAAGAAGATATTAGGTCTTTGAGAATGATTTCCGAAAAGATAAAAAAGTATATAAAGATCGACGGAAAGGGAGCTTTGATCTCCCTTTTCGTTACTATATTTACGGTCGTTTGCGATTTCGTGACCAAGCTCATCGTTATGAATACGATGTATCTCGGTCAGAGCATACCGATAATAAAGAACGTGCTTCATATAACTTATATAACGAACAAGGGCGCCGCGTTCGGTTCTTTTGCGGACGCACGGTGGCTATTTATGACGCTATCGAGCCTTTTGATCGTTTTCATCATAGTCCTGCTCCTGCTCTGGGAGGATAAGAGTCCGCTCTTTTACGTCTCCGCGTCAATGGTGCTCGGCGGCGGTATAGGTAATATGATAGATAGGATATTTTACGGAGAGGTAGTCGATTTCATCGATTTTTGCGCTTTTCCGAAGCTTTGGCAATGGATATTCAACGGCGCGGACTCTTTTGTATGTATCGGTATCGCGCTTCTTCTGGTCTACTGCGTGAGAGCGGAGATAAAGAACGCGAAAAGTAAAGAAAAAGATCGGGATATGAAATGACCGAGAACACAGGATTTTAAGAGGGGGCGGGCTTTTGGACGGAAAAAGACTTGACGTGTATGTTTCCGAAACGGAAGAGATCACTCGTTCCGCCGCGCAAAAGCTGATAGAAAACGGTCTCGTTACGGTAAACGGTCTCGTAAAAGCGAAAAACTATAAGCTCTCCGAGGGAGACGAGGTAGAGACGGAATTTCCCGAGCCGGTTCCTGATATAGCGCTCCCGGAGGATATACCTCTTGATATACTTTACGAGGACGGCGACCTGCTCGTCGTCAATAAGCCGAAGGGTATGGTCGTGCACCCCGCCGTCGGAAATCTTACCGGCACGCTCGTAAACGCCCTGCTCTTTCATTGCAAAGACGGTCTTTCCGGAATAAACGGGGTCATACGTCCGGGAATAGTCCACCGTATAGACAAAGATACGTCCGGACTTTTGGTCGTCGCAAAGAACGACGAAGCGCATAACAGTCTGGCTATGCAGATAAAAGAGCATAAAGCGGACAGGATATACCGCGCAGTCGTGGTAGGTAACCCGAAAGACGACGAAGGGGTAATAGATAAGCCTATCGGCAGACACCCGACGGAGAGAAAAAAGATGGCGATAGCGGTCGGCGGTCGAAACGCGGTCACGCATTATAAGGTGATCGAAAGGTATAAGGGATTTGCCTACTGTGAAATGCGCCTTGAGACAGGCAGGACTCATCAGATAAGGGTCCATATGGCGTCGATAGGACACCCGCTCCTCGGAGATACCGTGTACGGCGGAGGCAATACTCAGTTCGAAAAGCGGCACCCGTGGATCTTTGAAGGTAAAAATTCCGGTCAGGCGTTGCTTGCGAAAACGCTTGCGTTTACTCACCCGAGGACCGGGGAATATATGAAATTTGACGCAAAGATACCGAGATGGCTCGTATCGATCCTCGAAATGCTGGCGATCGAGACTTACGGCATTAAAAACGAAGAAAAAGAGGAAGATGACAGAAAATGAAAGAAAAATTTTATCTTACCACGGCGATACCGTACTGCTCCGGTAAACCGCACATCGGAAACACTTACGAGGTGATACTTACGGACGCGATCGCCCGTTATAAGCGTAAGCAGGGCTACGACGTATTCTTCCTTACGGGAACGGACGAGCACGGTATAAAGATAGAGACGAAGGCAAAAGAACAGGGAATAACGCCCAAGGAATTTGTCGACGGAGTTTACTCAAAGGTAAGAGATACTTGGGCTTTGGTCGGAGCGAGCTATGATAAGTTCATAAGAACTACGGACGATTACCACGAAAGGGCGGTAAG
>CAZFQJ010000062.1:0-9488 GCA_964520875.1 uncultured Lachnospiraceae bacterium | reverse complement strand
ACCGACGAGGTCGTTGCCATGCAGACCAAGCTTGATCTCGAAGGCGTAAGCGCGGAAGATATGAAGAACGTTATCATAGCTTATGAGCCCGTATGGGCGATAGGGACGGGACTTACCGCTACTCCGGAGCAGGCAGACGAGACCTGCGGAGTCATCAGAGCTACTCTTGCGAAGATGTACGGCGCAGACGTTGCCGAGGCTTCCGTTATACAGTACGGCGGATCTATGAACGCAAAGAACGCCTCCGAGCTTCTCGCAAAGGAGAATGTTGACGGCGGACTTATAGGCGGAGCTTCGCTCAAAGCCCCCGATTTTACCGTTATCGTAGACGCGGCACAGTAAAAGATCGTGAATACAGAAATTCCTCCGCATGTGAATGCGGAGGAATTTTATGCGTTTTGAATTGTTAACCGAGCTGATCGGCAAAATAAGCGTTGGTGTAGGCACATCTTCCGCTGCCGTCGGTAGCGGTCACGCGGAAATAGTGATAGTTTTCGGGAAGGTCGAAAACGGCGCCGGTGATCTCCGTTCCGTTTTGGTTGAATACCTCTTTTGCGTATCTTATGCCGGTGTTCAGGCGAATGTTTGCTACCCCCGAGGTCTTAACGTAAAGCTTCCCGTCCTCAATGTAGAGTTCTTTTATCTCCGGTCCTTCGGTCGCGTAGAAATCTCCGTTTACCAAAGCGTTCGCTATGCTCTCGTAGTCGAGGCTCTTCGCTTTTATAACGGTCGCTCCGCCGAACATGTCCTTTAGATGATGACAGTCGTCGGTCGCTAAGCAGTATATACGCTTTCCGAGACCGAGAATGTCGTCGTAGACTCTTTCGTTATGATCGGCAAAGCCCGCAACGACGCAACCGTAGTTTACTATTTCCATTGCGTGCATATTTTCGTATCCGGAATAATTCGTATAGTCCTCCATTGACCACGTGGGGTGATTGTAGGTGACGAAAAATCCGTTTTCTCTGCCGAGACGCATCATATCGGATATGCGCTCGTGTGTATAAGCGCGCTCGTAATCGGACAGGCTCTCGTCGTTCTTTATGAGGTCTTTGCTTTTGGGGGCGTTTCCGAATAAATATTTTGATCTGTGCCAACATACGGGCGTTACCATGTCGGATTTGAGAGCTATCAGACACATATGGCAGGTCTTCAGAAGATCGAAAGAGCATTTCGAATTTTCTTCTTCGTTTACCTCCATTTCGTAGCCGTTCAGCGCGAGAAAACCTTCGTCGCTCAGATCGTTGTGGGTGAGAAATATATCATGGTCGGTGAATGCGACTATCGAATAGCCTTGTTCTTTATACAGTCTCTTTACCTCTTCGGGTGTGAATTCACCGTCGGAAAGAGAAGTATGAGTGTGTAGGTTTGCTTTGTATGAGCTTACATTATGCGGAAGAAGATACTTTCTCATTTTTAATGACTCCTTTCGGTCTTTTGTCTACATAGTAACATGATTTGTTCCGAAAGTCAATACCCGGCGAAATTTTCAGATAAGTTCTTCAACTGTATCGCTGAAATCGCAAAGCGGCGGAGAGAGCCTTTCTATCTCGGCGAGGATCTCGTTTGCTCTGACCGTATCTCTCGCAACATCGTATGCGAAAACGCTTCTTGCCGTTTCGCCGTCGCTTTCGAGCGCGAGGATAGAGAATACTTCGTTGTTTTCGGTAAGATCCGCGCACGTTATCGCCTCGGTCTTTACTAATGTGTAGAAGTTCTTTAAATCAGCTTCCATTTTTTTGTGTTTTATCCTTTCCTCTTGATTTGAGGTCTATATTATAGCATAAAACTTTACAATTTGCAATGTTTTTCTTTGTTCTCTGCTTTGGGCGTTTTCGGCTGAAGCCTGTATTATGCCGCATTGAGTAGAAATATATTTTAATTTGCGGTTAATAAAAATTTTCTTATTTTTTAATATCCGAAAAAACGATGACCGAAAATGAATAAAAACCCGAATGTTCGTTTTTTAAACGCGCATATATATAAAAGATACATGTATTAAAGCAAATATGACATCGTAAATGAATATGAAATGTATAATTGTAGCAATTGCTACAAAAATATTCGCAAAAAAATCGTTTTATTTCATAAAATATACCATAATAAGGTATTTATAAAATTTTAAGAGATTTAGGGCGAATAAGATTGACAAGAGAAAAAAAGAGTTGTATAATTATTTAGGAACCATTATTATTACATAGGAGATGTGATCATGAAATACTATAAGATCAATATTGCGGGTATCGAACGCGATCTTCCCATTTGTCCGGTGAACGATAAGCTTTCCATAGCCGCATTCGTTATTTTCGGAGACCCGGAGCTTACGGTAGCTACGGCAGCCGAGCTTGTTAAGCGCGCTCCGGATTATGACTATCTTATAACCGCGGAGGCTAAGGGTATACCGCTCGCTCACGAAATGGCGAGACAGAACGGTGATAAGAAGTACATGCTTGCCAGAAAGGGCGCTAAGCTCTATATGACCGGCGTATTTTCCGTAGACGTTCATTCTATTTCCACAGCAAGAGAGCAGAAGCTCTATCTCGATGTTGCCGATGCCGAGCTTATGAAGGGAAAAAGGATACTCATAGTGGACGACGTCATCTCGACGGGAGACTCGCTCCATGCGCTTGAAACTCTCGTTACCGAGGCAGGCGGAGAGATAGTCGGAAGAATGGCTATACTTGCCGAGGGAGACGCTATCGACAGAGACGATATCATCTATCTTGAAAAGCTTCCTCTGTTCAATCCCGACGGAACTATTATTGAGTAAGGCATAAGATAATATCCGTTTGGAGAACCGGCGTGAAAGATTAATTTAATCGCATCGAAATATGGGCGGTTTCACGCCTTAATTTTCTAAAAAGCCGAACGCTTTTTGTTTTGCAAACTCTATGAATTTGCAAAACGCGAAAATTATTCATATTTATTTAAGCCGCCCGCGGCGGCATGGAGGATTTATTATGATCTACACGATAGAAAACGAAAAGATAAAGGTTGATATCTCCGACAAGGGCGGAGAGCTTCAAAGTATAATACTGAAAGAGGACGGCTGCGAATATCTTTGGCAGGGCGATCCCAAGTATTGGGCGGGCAGAGCGTATAACCTTTTCCCGATATGCGGACGTCTTTACGAGGGTAAATATACATACAAGGGTAAAACCTATGAGATGAATCTGCACGGTTTTGTGCGTAATACCGTGATGCGGGCGGAAAAGGTCGAAAAGGATAAGATCACCTTCCTTCTCGCTTCGAATGACGAGATAAAGGCGCAGTATCCCTTCGATTTTGAATTCAGGGTAACGTACACTCTTAACGGTACGGAGATAGATACCAAGATAAATGTAGTCAATACGGGAAAGGAAGATATGTTCTTCGGCTTCGGAGGACACCCCGGATTTAACGTTCCGCTTACGGAAGGCGAAAGATTTGAGGACTACTATCTCGAATTCGATTGCGTAAAGCCCATAAAGCTCTTAAAGATGTCTCCGCTCTTCTATCTTGACGAGACCGAGCCGTATGAGCTTAAGGACGGTAAGATAATAGAGCTTTCGCACGACCTCTTCGGAGACGACGCGAAGTTCTTTACCGATATGTGCGGATATGTGACTTTAAAGAGCAAAAAGAGTAAAAAGAGCATAAGAGTGGAGTATCCCGGAATGAGAAATCTCGGTATATGGCACGCGCCGCGCTCGGAGGCTCCCTATATATGCATAGAGCCGTGGTGCTCGCTTCCCTCGTATGACGGAAAGATCGATGATCTTGAGACCAAAAATCAGATGACGCGTCTTGCTCCCGAAAAGGTCTACGAGAACGGATTTAAGATAATAATAAGCTGAGAAAGGTTCTCGTAATGGGATTTTTTGTACCCGATCTTTATTTTGATACGGTCTATGAGGTGACCCCTGAAATGCTTTCCTCAAACGGCGTGAAAGGAGTCATACTCGATATAGATAACACCCTTGTTCCTTACGAGATAGCCGAGCCGACGGCAAAGGTCCGGGAATGGCTTTCGAATATGTGGGACGCCGGAATAAAGACCGCGTTCGTTTCCAATAATCATAAGGAGCGCGTGGAGCTATTCAATAAAGAACTCGGTTGTCCAGCTTTTTACGATAGCGGTAAGCCGTCGAAGAAAAGCTGCATGTCCGCACTTTCCGCCATGGGAGTTGACCCGAAGGAATGTGCCATAATAGGAGATCAGGTGTTTACCGATGTGCTTGCGGGAAGAAGATCGTCTTTACGCATGGCGATACTCGTAAAGCCGATAAAGGACAGGACCGATCTTTTTTGCAAGTCCAAGCGGCTGCTCGAAAAGCCCGTGCTCTTTGTATATAAAAGAAGAAACAAGAAAAAAACGAAAGGTAAATAACGCTTATGGCGGCAAGATTCGGACCTGCGGGTAACGGCGAAAGTTTTTACGCCGCGGGTAAAAAAAGTACGCTCCAAGCGCCCGAATGGCTGAAGGACATCGGGCTTGACGCTTACGAATATCAATGCGGACAGGGCGTGCGCGGCTCTGCCGAGACGTTTAAGAAGGTCGGCGAGGAAGCGAAAAAGCATGGTATCGCTCTTTCTCTCCATGCTCCGTACTTCATCTCTCTTTCGGGAACGGAGGAGGAAAAAAGGCTTAAGAGTCTTGATTATATAGGTCAGTCGCTTGAAGCCGCCGAGGCTATGGGCGCGGACATAATAGTTATTCATACCGGTTCGGCTTCGAAGATAAGCAGAGAAGAGGCGGTCGCCCTTGCAAAGGATACCATGTATAAGGCGCTTTCGGCGTTTCCCGATACGAAGGTCGCTATGGGACTTGAGACTATGGGTAAGCTGAATCAGCTCGGAACGCTTGATGAGGTGATCGATATATGCTCTATCGATAAGCGTCTGCGTCCCGTGGTCGATTTCGGACACCTTAATGCGAGAAACATAGGCGGACTCTTTACCGATCCCGATAGCTATCGCAGGGTGTTTGATAAGATTTCCGAACGTCTCGGAGCAGAATACGCGGACGGTCTGCATTGTCATTTTTCTAAGATAGAATATACCTCCTCGGGTGAAAAAAAGCACCTTACTTTTGAGGATACGGTGTACGGACCGGAGTTTATGCCGCTGGCGGAAGTGATAGCAAAGGACGGTTACAGTCCGAGGATAATATGCGAGTCCGCCGGAACCCAGGCGGAGGACGCTCTGGCGATGAAAAATATGTATATGTCAAAGCTTTTGTGATCGGAGGTAACACAATGAAGATACTTGTTTTGAACGGTATAAATCTTTGCATGACAGGAAAAAGAGAACCCGGTAAATACGGAAGCAGATCACTTGAAGATATAAATAACGAGCTAAAAAAATGGGCTGAGACCAAAGAAGGACTTGAACTTGATTTCTTTTCAAGCAACTACGAAGGAGCGTTCGTGGAGAGATTATATTCCGCCGTCGGAAATTACGACGGTATAGTGATGAACGCCGGAGCGTGGTCTCATTATTCGATAGGTATACGCGACGCGATAGCAGGCTCTGCCATGCCTGTCGTCGAGGTGCATATAACAAACGTTTATTCTCGTGAGGAGTTCAGACATACCCAGGTGCTCGCGCCGGTATGCGTCGGAATGATGACCGGGTTCGGCGCGGACGTTTACAGGCTCGGTATAGAGGGACTTATCTCTTATCTCGGAAGAAAGTAAGAAAACGAAATGACAAGACTTGAAGGCTTCAGAGCGGCGTTTGTCGGCAGAGCAGACGCCGCTCTTATCACCTGTCCGCTCAACTGCCGTTATATCGGACACGTTGACTATACGGACGGATTTTTACTTATAACTGCCGAAAACGCTTATCTTTTTGCCGACAGTAGGTATATAGAGGTCGCAAAAAGAGACGCTTCGAAGGAATTCGAGGTGATGCTTATGTCGGGAAGACGCTTTTCGCAGATCAAGGCGCTCCTAAAAGAAGGAAGCGTTATAGGGTACGAGGATAACGTCATGACGTGCGCGGAGCTTGCCGCGTATAAGGACGCCATGCCCGAATACGGATTTGCGCCCATAGGGGGGATCGCGGAAAAGCTTCGCGACGTAAAGGACGAGTTTGAAAAAGAGAGCATAATCAAAGCGCAGCGTATAGCGGAAAAGGCGCTCGATCACGTCCTCGGAATGATAACGCCCGAGATGACGGAAAGAGACGTCGCGCTTGAGCTCGATTATTTTATGAGAAAGAACGGCTCGGAAGGGCTCGCGTTCGATACGATAGCCGTCTCGGGGGCAAATTCTTCTCTTCCGCACGGAGTGCCGTCCGACAAAAAGCTCGGAAGCGGATTTCTTACCATGGATTTCGGCGCGAAATACAACGGCTATTGCTCGGATATGACGAGAACCGTGTGTATAGGCAAGCCCGATGACGATATGAGACGTCTTTACGATACCGTTCTTACGGCTCAATGCGCGGCGCTTGACTTTATAGCGGCTGGTAAAAAATGCTCAGACGCGGATAAGGCGGCGCGCGACATTATAGACGGCGCGGGGTATAAGGGGCTTTTCGGTCACAGTCTCGGTCACGGAGTCGGTCTCTATATACATGAAGGCATACATGTCTCTCCGAGATCGGAGCAGATCTTGACGGCGGGAAACGTCGTTACGCTCGAACCGGGTATATACATCGAAGGAAAATACGGAGTCCGTATAGAGGATATGGTGTATGTTACCGCGAACGGTTGTGAGAATCTTACGAGAGCGGATAAAAAACTGACTGTGATTTAAGGAGAACGTATGAAGTACATTGTAAACGGAGCGGAAGATCTTTTTTCGCTCTGCGGCAGCTTTTCCAAGCCGGTCGAATCTCCTCAAAAGAGAGATAACGGTTATTTTTTCGTAGGCGAAGGATTTGAAGCTTATACCGAGACCGAGCTTCATTCTTCGGGCGTTTGTGTAAGGCGCGATAGGATAACGAATGTTTCCGATAAGGAGCTTGTCTTTACGCGCGCGCTTTCAAAGTTCGTTTTCAACGGCGGAGAGTACGAGGTATATACTCAGTACGGAGAATGGTGTAACGAGAGTCTCGGCAAATGGCAGACGCTCGTTACCGAGATAGGCGCGGGCAATGAAGATATTCGTTTTAACTGCGGTTCGGCGCCGTTCGTGGCGATATACAATCTGCAAAACGGCAGAGGAATGGCGTTTCATCTGCTTGCAAAAAGTAAGTGGAAGATCAGAGTAAAAAAATGCTTTTCGAATGTCGGACAGAGAAAGACGGTAACGGTAGAGCTCGGAATAGACGACGGCGGATTCGAATACGCTCTCGCTCCGAACGAAATGCTTGAGATGCCGAATGTTCTGTATTACGAATTCAAAAACAAAACGGATATGGACGCGTATAAGCTCCACCGTTATTATAACGACGTTTATCCCGCAAGAGAGCTTCCGATAATCTATAACTCGTGGATGAGCAAATTCGATTTGATAAGCTTTGATATTCTTTCCGAGCAACTTGGAATTGCGAAAAAGCTCGGCGCGGAGTATTTCGTTATAGACGCAGGGTGGTTCGGAAAGCCGGCTATGTGGTTTGACAAGGTCGGCGACTGGGAAGAGTGCACGGATTGTTCTATGATGGGCAGAATGAAAGAGTTTGCCGATAAGGTGCGCTTGCATGGTCTTAAATTCGGGCTTTGGTTTGAAATAGAAAGAGCCGCGCTCGGCTCGCGCGCGTTCAAGGATCACCCCGAATATTACATAAAAGAGGGCGAGAATGCCTTTGTGGATTTCGGAGATTCCGAAGCCTGTAAGTACATATTCGATACCATTGCCGAGCAGATAAGAAAATACGGTATTGAATTTATAAAGTTCGATTTTAACGCGCAGATCAGCTTCGATTCGGACAGAACGTCGTTTTTGCGTTACTTAAAGGTTACGGCGAGTTTATAAAACGTATCGGAAAGGAATTCCCCGAGGTTTATCTTGAATGTTGCGCGAGCGGCGGGCTTCGTATGGCGCTTGCCTATATTTCGGGATTTGATTCGTTCTGGATGAGCGATAATCACAGTCTCTATACTCAGCTTGATATATTCAAAAATACTATGCTCCGTATGCCGTCTCGTGCTCTTGAAAGGTGGATAACGATAAGAAGTCTTGAGGATTTCGAGCCGGTCTATCCTATCGGAAAGACCGAGAAGATACTTGTGAGCGGAGACGCGAGCTGGGGGCATGTCGAAGCGATAAACGCAGATTATCTTAAAAATTGTACGCTCGGAGGTCCGATAGGCATAAGCTGCGATCTTACAGAGCTTTCGGAGAATACGGTAAAGCTTCTTTCCGAGCATTTCGCAAAATATAAGAGCGAGAGGGCGTTTTGGAGAAGCTCGGAATGTCACATACTGTGCGATACCGAGACCTTGCTCGTGCTTGAATTTTGCGATCGCGAATACGGCGAGATAAGGATATGCTCGTTTACAAAGATACCTCATCAGAACGCGGTGACGGTGTATCCCGTTTGCGATGAAACGGCAAACTACGTTAAAGACGGCGGAGAGGTCGTTTCCGGCTCCGAGATATTTGCGGACGGAGTTGATATGAACGTCGGAGAAATGTTCGGTTCGAATGTCGTTTGCTTCAAAAAAGAGATATGATCACATGGCGGAAGCGGACTTCCGCCATGTTCTAATGTTAACAATTTGTAAAAAATGCAAAAACCGCTTGAAAAAGCTTCGCGTTTATGATATGATATTCAAGTATAAAATCCACACGCCTTGTGGCTTTTGGTGTAGTCTTAGGCTATTGATATAACGCGGGGCGGAGGAAAAACCAAAAGGAGGACATGAAAAATGTCAGTTATTTCTATTAAGCAGCTGCTTGAAGCAGGCGTCCATTTCGGACATCACACAAGAAAATGGAACCCTAAAATGCAGGAGTACATTTTCACGGAGCGTGCCGGTATATACATTATCGACCTCCAGAAGACCGTAAAGAAGTTCGAGGAAGCATACATGTTCATGCGTGATGTTTCCGCGGAAAAGGGAACAGTTCTTTTCATAGGAACCAAAAAGCAGGCCGCCGACGCCATAAGAGAAGAGGCTCAGCGCTGCGGAATGTACTATGTAAATAGCCGTTGGCCCGGCGGTATGCTCACCAACTTTAAGACCATAAAGAAGAGCATAGCACGTCTTCATCAGATCGAGAAGATGCAGGAAGAGGGCATATTCGACGCTCTTACCAAGAAGGAAGTTTCCAAGCTCATGAAGGAAAAGGCTGATCTTGAGAGAGATTACGGCGGAATAAAGACCATGGAGACCCTTCCTTCCGTTGTTTTCATAGTTGATCCCCGCAAGGAAAAAAACGCGGTAGCCGAAGCTAAGAAGCTCGGAATACCGGTAGTCGCGATAGTCGACACCAACTGCGATCCCGATGATGCAGATTACGTTATCCCCGGTAACGATGACGCTATCCGCGCCATCAAGCTCATCGCCTCCGTTCTCGCCGACGCCGTTATAGAGGGCAAGCAGGGCGAGCAGA
>CAZFQJ010000061.1:0-9599 GCA_964520875.1 uncultured Lachnospiraceae bacterium | reverse complement strand
GACATGTCGGTTAGCGAGAGCAAATCTTTTGCATATTGCATTTTTACTTTGTTTATGGTATAATGTCGTTATACTATGAAACCGAGGGGCGATTGCGCCCTTCAGACGAACTCTCAGAAAATAATTTTAACGAGGAGAATGTAATGGATATCGCATTTGGAATAGTGTTAATAATTGCGTCCCTGTTTCTTATCATAGCGGTTCTCATGCAGTCCGGTAAGTCAAAGAAGCTTTCCGGAACCATAGCGGGCGGTGCTGAGACCTTCTTCGGCAAGAGCAAGGGAAAGGCAATAGATAAGCTGCTTTCAAAGCTTACCACTATAATAGCCGTATGCTTTGTCGTTTTGGTTGTCGTCGTTTACGTTACTCAGGATAAGCCTAACGAAGACGCTAAAAATGATGCATTAGATGGTGTTATAAACGAGACCGAATCAGCGGAATAAACCAAACTTGAATAAAAACTCGCCTTTGCTTTTTGATATCAAAGGCGAGTTTTTTTCTAAAGTACACGTATCTTTTGACATTCGACGATCAATATTCTTTATTTTGAGAAATAAAGCGGATAAAGCGGTATGAAAAAGAAAAAAGGAAAAAACGATATATTTAAAGGATCAAAACAGAGGACTCGCGCAAGAGCGGACTCCGCAAAGAAAAAACGTTCGGAAGCGCTTACGCTTGTCGGAAGATTTCTTTCCACATCGGTGGGCGGCGTGTTTTTTGAATTAAAGGACGACGGTGCGCTTTCTGATAAAAAATATTTTATAGACCATGACGGTACGCGCGGAGCAATGAACGGAGATACCGTTACCGTAAGAACATTAAGATCCGGCGGAAACGCCTACGTGATCGAAATAAACGAGCGCGCAGTAAAGGTGCTGATAGGTACGGTCTATGAAGATGAACGATATTACCCGCCGCAGTATGTTCAGCCGGACGATACCAAGCTCAGATTTAACGTTTCGGTTATCGGAAACGAATGTGATATAAAACCGAGCGACGGCGATAAGGTAGAAATAAGGATAACGAGTTACCCGAATACGTCAGAGGAGGACGCGGAAGGCGTCATAACCGCCGTTTTCGGTGACAGTTGCTCAAGAGAAGCGAATTACAGCGCAATACTTCGCGAGCACGGGATCGTGACGGAATTCGGCAGCGAGGCGTCGGAGGACGCCGCTTCACACGAGCATGACGTGCTTTCTCCCGTAGGAAGGGTAGATCTCAGAGACAAAACGATATTCACGATAGACGGTGCGGGCGCAAAGGACCTTGACGACGCCGTTTCCGCTGAAAAGGACGGTAATGATTATCTCCTCGGAGTCCATATAGCGGACGTTTCGCACTATGTCCGCGAGGGCACGGAGCTTGACCGAGAGGCTATGGCGAGAGGAACGAGCGTGTATTTTTCGGACAAGGTCGTGCCCATGCTTCCGGTAACGCTTTCAAACGGTATTTGCTCTCTTAACGCGGGAGTAGATCGATACACTCTTTCCGTTTGGGTGAAGCTCGATCGTTTCGGTGAGATAAAGGATATATCTCTTGAACGGACGATAATAAGATCCAAGGTAAGAGGAGTGTATTTCGAGGTGAACGCTCTGATAAACGGAGAAGCCGACGAAAACGTCGCGGAAAAGTACGCTTCCGTAAAGGATACACTCGAAATAATGCTCGAACTGTATGCTATACTGAAAAACAAGAGCGAAAAAAGGGGAGCGCTTGACCTTGAGACAAGCGAAGCCGAGATAATACTTGACGAAAAGGGAGATCCGTCGGACATAGTCAAGCGCGAACGCGGAGAGGGCGAAAAGCTGATAGAGCAGTTCATGCTCTGTGCAAACGAAGCGGTAGCGACATGGCTTAACTCAAGGGGATTGCCGTGCGTTTACAGAGTACACGAAACGCCGGAATGGGATAAGGTCTCCGGTTTTATAAAGTTTGCGCATAATCTGAAGCTTCGTCCGGAATACGTGAAAAAAGAAAACGTTACTCCGGCTTATTTCGGAAGGATACTTGAAAAAGCGAAGGCTAAGGATATTGGAATTCCGGTATCGTATATGCTTTTGCGTACCATGAAAAAGGCGCGTTACAGCGATGTGAACGCAGGTCATTTCGGACTTGCGTGCGGAAGATACTGTCATTTCACTTCGCCGATAAGACGTTATCCCGATCTTTCCGTGCACAGGATAATAAATCACGTCCTTGACGGCAGCGATATGAGCGAGACGGTAAAGAAATACGCGGCGTTCGCCGCGCTTTCAGCCGAGACGTCCTCGGAAAGAGAACTGTCCGCTCTTGAAGCCGAAAGAGATATAGACGATCTTTATAAGACCGTCTATATGAAAAATCATATCGGAGAAGAGTATGACGCGATAGTAAGCTCCGTTACGGCTTTCGGGCTTTTTTGCGAGCTTGACAACACCTGCGAAGGACTTGTTCCGCTTAGGACGATGAAGAACCGTTACAGCTTTGATCCCGAGGCGATGACGCTCTCCTGCCGCTCCGTAACGTACAGGCTCGGAGACAAGGTAAGGATAAAAGTCGAAAACGCAGATATTTCGCTGAGGCAGGTGGATTTTTCGCTTATCGGCGAGCCGGAGAACATCGTTTACAGATAAATACAGGTAAAAAAATCGGGATCCGAAAAACGGATTTATCCGTAAAACGAAGTACGGTATGCGCAGATTATGCGTTCGGGGAATGCCGTTGTGATCCCGGCTTCGGCTATCTTTCCGCTTCTTTGCAAAGCCGGAGAGCCGAGTATACGGTATATTCCCATTATTCCGAGCATGACCGTGGCGCACAGAAGCGTCATGCAAAGTATGGAGATAAGATCCTTCTTCAAAATATCACATCCTTGATCTTTGGTGTTTACATCGATATTATACCCTGTACGGACGTTGAAAATTCGATAATATGTGATAATAAATATATATCGATACATATTTGCGATCCGTAAATTATTTATATTTTATTTTAGTTTAGTTTAGGAGATCATTATGATACTTAGACCCGTGCGTGTGACGCTCAGCATAACGCTTAAAATGGTAAATGACAAATTGACTTCTCCCTTTACGCCCCTTTCCGGATATGAGGATCCGGAGTATGAAGGCGAGACGAGCGATATCTTTCCCGCGGACGCCGAGCCGACGGTCTTTGTCTCCGAGGGGATAATGACGAAGGAGAACGGTGTAATAAAGATAAGCTATGACGAATCTCAGCTTGTCGGTATGGCTGGAGCGCATACGGAGATAACCTTTGATGAAAAAAAGCGCGAATGTATGACTATGATAAGGACTGCGGCTATGACTACCGCGTTGGTCTTCGACAGTAAGGAAAAAAGGAATATGTGCGTTTATAACGTAGGTCCTTTTCCGTTTGAAGTGTTGATACATACCGATCTTCTTACGAATACGGTAACGTATTCGGGCGGCGGAAAGATATTTGCGGAATATACGCTCGAAATAAACGGCAGACCCGCCGAAACGAGCAGTATCTCGCTTAAGATAGAGACCTTGCCGGGCGGTAATACGATAACGGAGGAATGAGCGTTGAATATCTTAAGTGCTTCCGATTATAAGGACAAGATAAAGTTCGGGCTTAGCGGTATATATCTTTTCTTCGGCGAAGAGGAGTATATGAAGCACTACTATCTTACCGAAACGAGAAAGGCTTTGCTCGGAGACGATCCCGACGCCTTGTTCCGTCATAAAAAGATAAGTTGTATTGATTTCGATACCGAAAAGATAGCGGACGCTCTGACTACCGTCTCGCTCGGATTTACGGAAGGTAAGACGCTTTGCGAGCTTCACGAGGTGCAGTTCGATTCTTTGAAGGAGAGCGAGTTCAAGGCGTTTTGCGACATGCTTTCAAACGCTTCTCCGGACGTTATGACCGTTATATATACGACGCCCGACGAATTTGACTGCGGTACGCTTCCGAAAATGCCGTCAAAGGCTCTTACGAGACTTGCGGAATATGCAACGCCCGTGAATTTTTGCAGAGAAGGAGAGCTTAAGCTCTCAAAGTGGGTCTCCAGACATTTTACGGCTGAAAAGCTTTCTTATGAGACGGGTGTGTGCGAGCTTGTCGTCGAAAGGTGCGGAAGAGATATGTTCGTTTTGTCGAACGAGATAGAGAAGCTTTGTGCTTACGTCAAATACGGAAACAGATCCTATGTGGAAAAATCGGACGTTATCAAGGTATGTTGTCATAACATGGAGATAAACGCGTTTGATTTTTCCAACGCCGTTTTGGACGGCAATACCGATAAAGCATACGCGATACTTTCCGATATGAAGCTTAAAAAGGAAAAGCCGATCTATATACTGAGTAACGTTACACGGGTGGTAACTGACATGTATCTTGTGAAAACGCTTGCGGAAGGCGGAATGACCGATCCGGAGATAGCCAAAAAGCTCAAGATGCACGAATACAAAGTCGGAATTTACAGAAAGAGCACGGCAAACGGGCGTTATCGTAGGATACAGAGACTGCTTGAGATATGTTGCGATACCGATATAAAGCTTAAAAGCTCTTCGCTTGACGATTATACTGAGCTTGATAAGCTCGTAATAACGGCTTGCTCGCGGTAAAAACTTTATACGGACAAAAGAAAAAGTCGCCCGAGGGCGACTTTTTGACGTTTATGAAAGGCTTTATGTGATCAAAGCGCGAAGGCTCTGATAACTCCGTTTACCTTGCTTACTTCGTCAACCGAAGCGGTTCCTTCTACGTCGAATATGGCGTAGCCGTAATCGCCCTTCTTGCCGGAAGCCGTGCCGACGACGGTCTTGCCGACCGCTTTGGCTATATCGCTTATCTCGGCGCCCTTGAAGAGAACGCAGAGTCTTGCGTCGCCGCTTCTGTCAAGAGTTACGTGGGGGAAGTTTACGGAATTTACGATGTTTCCGTTTTCAAGATAATCTATCGTCTGCTTTGCAGCCATGATAGCGCAATTGTCCTCGGACTCCTCGGTGGAAGCTCCGAGATGAGGTATGGCTATGATGTTCTTATGTGCTCCGATAACGTCTGCGGTCGGGAAGTCAACTACGTACTTTGCGACCTTTCCGCTTTCGAGAGCGGCGATAAGATCGGAAGCTATAACGAGATCGGCACGGGAGAAGTTAAGGAGCTTTACTCCGTCCTTCATCTTCGCAAAGGTATCGGCTTTGAACATTCCCTTAGTTTCCGCGGTAGCCGGAATGTGGAGCGTGAGATAGTCCGCTATGGCGAAAACCTCGTCATAGCTTGCAGCCTTCTTTACGCCTGCGTTAAGCTGAGCGGCGGCTGCTTCCGAGAGATACGGGTCGTATCCGACTACGTTCATTCCGAGAGCGTCGGCGGCGTTAGCGACCAAACGGCCTATCGCGCCGAGACCGATGACTCCGAGCGTTTTGCCCATTATCTCGTGACCTGCAAACTGAGACTTGCCCTTTTCGACCTTTTTGGCAGCTTCGGGATCGCCTTCGAGCGTCTTAGCCCACTCTATACCGCCGACTATGTCGCGCGAAGCGAGAAGAAGTCCTGCCAAAACTATCTCTTTAACGCCGTTTGCGTTGGCTCCGGGCGTGTTGAATACCACTATACCGTTATCCGCGCATTTGTCGACGGGAATATTGTTTACTCCGGCGCCGGCACGCGCTATGCACTTCAGCTCTGCGCCGAAAGCCGTTTCGTGAAGATCGGCGGAACGAACGAGGATAGCGTCGGGCGCCTCAACGGCGTCGCCGACATTATATTTTCCGAGATCGAAATTATCCGTTCCGACCTTGGAGATCTTATTCATGAGTTGTATATTGTACATTTCAGTTAGACCACCTTTACGTAAATCAGTTTTTGGGGTTCTCCGCGGCGAATTCCTTCATGAATTCGACGAGCGCGACGACTCCTTCGTAGGGCATAGCGTTGTATATGGAGGCTCTCATGCCGCCTACGCTTCTGTGACCCTTAAGATTGGAAAGTCCGTTCTTTGCGGCTTCCGAGGGGAACTTCTTGTCAAGCTCTTCGACTCCGGTAACGAACGTTACGTTCATCATGGAGCGGCTATCCTTCTGTACGGGAGCCTTGTAGTAATCCTGACTGTCAAGATAATCGTAGAGATATTTAGCCTTCTTTTCGTTCATCTCCTTCATCTTGTCAAGTCCGCCGAGTCCGAGTATCCACTGATATACGAGACCCGCTATGTATATCGAGTAGCAGGGAGGCGTATTGTACATGGAGCCGTTCTCCGCCATGAGCTTCCAGTCGAGCATGGAGGGCATATCGGGCTTACCGTATTCAAGAAGATCCTCTCTTACTATTACGAGCGTAACGCCCGCGGGAGCCATGTTCTTCTGAGCGCCGGCATAGATAACGCCGAAACGGCTTACGTCGACAGGCTCGGAGATTATGCAGGAGGACATATCCGCAACGAGCGGTATATCTCCCGTATCGGGTATGTACGAATACTTGGTTCCGTATATGGTGTTGTTGAAGCAGATATGGACGTAAGAAGCGTCGGGAGAGATCATGTCCTTGGTTACGACGGGAATACGGTCGAAATTGGTATCCTTCGACGTCGCTATGCACTTGACATCGAATCCGAGGCGCTGAGCCTCCTTGAATGCTTTACCGGAGAACTGACCGGAGACAATATAGTCCGCCTTACCGGTCCTTCCGATAAGATTGAGGGGAACTGCCGCGAACTGAGTCGAAGCGCCGCCCTGAAGGAAAAGGACCTTATAGTTATCCGGAATGTTCATCAGCTTGCGAAGCGAACTCTCGGCTTCCTTTATTATTGCGTCGTATACGGGTGAGCGATGGCTCATCTCCATTACGGACATACCGCTACCGTTGTAGTCAAGCATTTCCGAAGCCGCACGTTCGAGAACGGGTACCGGAAGCATTGACGGACCTGCCGAAAAGTTAAAAACTCTGCTCATTTTTCTGAGACCTCCGTTAATAATTGATATTACTATAAATTATATACCTTTCGCGGTAATAAGTCAAGGGCTTTTCGGAAAAAATTCCAAACGCCGCCAAAATGATTTTTTATAGGAGCTATCGATAAATTTTATGACCGCGTTTTTTCTTTTGTATATATACCATTACAGGCATGGAACGGTTAAAAAGATTGATAATTATTAAAGTGTGAAAACGGTTGACTTTAAAGCGAAAGCATGATATACTATTAAAGATGCGACGATCTGTATGTTTTATATGAAAGGTTTAAAAGGGTAAACAGATGAACAGGCGTAATTATGCCGTAGGAACGATCATGCTCCTGCTTGCGGCGTTTATTTGGGGCACTACCTTTGTCGCTCAGAGCGACGCTATGGATAAGATAGGACCGCTTTCATTTACCGCGATAAGGTCGGCGATAGGCGGCGCGGCTCTTACCGTGCTCTATCTCGTTACAAGCGGCGTTAAGGGCGGAAGAGTTCCGTTTAACAAGGAAAATATAAGATATACGCTGAAGGGCGGTATATCGTGCGGAATACTGCTCTTTTTTTCTACCGGGCTTCAGCAGGTCGGTATCATACACGTCTCTCCCGGAAAGACCGCGTTCATTACCGCGCTTTATATAATCATAGTTCCGATAATAGGCGTTTTTTTCGGGAAAAAGCCGGTAATCGGCGTATGGGTATGCGCCGCCGTGTCCGTTATAGGCTTCTACATTCTCAACATAACCGAGGAGGAAGGCTTTTCGATCGGTATCTGGGAGGTGCTCGTCATACTGTGCGCGATATCCTTCTCGCTACACATAATGGCGGTCGAAAAATATTGCGTTCGGATAAATTCCGTTCTTCTTTCGTGTATACAGTTTTGGACGGTCGCGGTACTTGCGACTGTGTTTATGTTCATAGACGTTACCGTGCTTGACTATTCGCTCCCCACGTTTTCTCTTATAAAGAATGTATGGTTCAATCTCGTATATGCCGGACTCTTTTCCTCGGGAATAGCGTACACCTTGCAGATAGCCGGACAAAAGCGTATGCCGGCAGCTGCCGCGGTGCTGATAATGAGTCTCGAATCGGTGTTCGCGGCGGTCTCGGCATGGATAGCGGATCCGAGGTATGCCATGACTCCCGTTCAGATCATCGGCTGCGTGCTTATATTTGCGGCTATATGCGCTTCCCAGCTTTCGAAAAACAATACGGATACGGTGTGACGCACCGCAGTTAAAAGAGTAGAGATACGTAATGGAGATATATAGAGGCGCTCCGAGGGAGCGAGAGGGACGCACAGAAAGAGAGATGCGCGTATACGAATTTTTGGACGATCTCGAAATAGAATACGAAAGAGTCGATCACGCTAAGGCGGACACCATGCGGGATTGCGCCGAGGTGGATAAAGCGCTCGGCGTTTCCATGTGTAAGAATCTGTTCCTTTGTAACAGACAAAAGACAATGTTCTATCTTCTCATGCTTCCGGCGGATAAGCCGTTTAAGACAAAGGATCTTTCCGCTCAGATAGGAAGCTCGCGGCTTTCGTTTGCCGACGCCGAGCAAATGGAGCGATATCTTGGTATAAGTCCCGGAGCGGTGAGCGTTATGGGGCTTATGAACGATAAAGAAAATATGGTTCAGCTCATAGTCGACAGAGAGGTGTTCGAGTGCGAATATATCGCATGCCACCCGTGCGTGAACACGTCAAGCCTGAAGATAAAAACAAAAGACGTTCTCGGAAAATTTCTCGAAAACGTCGGGCATAACTTTATAACGGCAGAACTTGAAAGATAGGTCTGCCGTTTTTAAATGTTGATCTTTTCGGGGATCGCGGATATCTCGTGCTTTGACGAGACCACCACGGTGTAGTCGTCGATATCGAATCTTTTTATAAAAATATCGTCAAGCTTCAGCTCCGAAGCATAAAACGGTACGCATGTTTCTTTTGCGCCTGCCGCAAGTCCTTTGCCCGATAGCTTGCAAAGACTTTCTTTCGTTACCCAGAGCGCGAGGAGGGCGTTTTCAAAGTCCGAGACCTCTTTTTCGTAAAAAAAACGCTTTGCGACATTGCTCGTTATGCGTCTTTCGCTATATTCGCAGTCTATGCCGATCTCATGCTCGTCTATTGCCAAAACGACCATGCTTTTCGAATGAGCAAGCGAAAAACTTAATTGTGGGTCGCTTTCAAAATAAGGCTTCCCGTACAGACCTTCTCCGTATTTAACGTTTTTTTCGTCTATTCCGTAATCTTTGCACGCCTTTTCCAGTAGTATAGCCGAGATTATCGCGAGCGAACGGTCATTTTGTGTCCGTTTTGAAAGTATCTTGTTTTTTCTGTATTCGGATATTTCCGAGGGAATGTCGGTTAAGCGCTTGTCCTGCAACGCATATAATATTTTCAAGATCGGTCTCCTTATTAAAACCAAACCGGGCTTGATCGATCTTATCGCAAGCCCGGTTGTTTTTATCTGCTTATACTGAGGTTATTACGCCTTGTTTACGGAACCGAAAAGCTCCATTTTTTCCTTTACGGTAGCCTTTATCGCTTCAAATCCGGGAGCGAGGAGCTTTCTGGGGTCAAAGCCCTTGCCCTGAAGGTCCTTGCCTGCTTCGATGTAAGCTCTTGTAGCCGCCTGGAAGGAGAGCTGGCACTCGGTGTTGACGTTTATCTTGGAA